>CAYVZN010000122.1:0-1554 GCA_964456125.1 uncultured Candidatus Saccharibacteria bacterium | reverse complement strand
AACCATGGAAAAATCACCAGTAGTAGAAATCGCAAAAAGGGTCTGCCCCGCAGTAATTAATATTGTAATATCCAAAGATATGCCCAAGATTGAGGGCTTCTACATGATGCCGTTTGGGGGCCAGGAATATATGGTTCCCAAGCTTGACAAGCACAACACCCAAAAAGTTAAAATTGGAGGCGGTAGCGGTTTTATAGTTTCTCCTGACGGCGTAGTATTAACAAACGCCCATGTGGTACAGGATACAAAAGCAGAGTACACCGCGATATTGGATCACGACGAAGAATCTAAATTTCCTATAAAAATTATTGCGCGAGACAAAATTCACGATATTGCAATACTCAAAATAGAAAATAAAAATAAAAAAGAACTGCCTTATATAGAACTGGGCGACTCGCGCCAACTTGAGCTTGGAGAAGATGTGATTGCCGTTGGATACGCTCTTGGAGAGTTTAGAAATACTGTATCTACCGGAGTAATTTCAGGATTAAGCCGTTTTATCCAGGCGCAAACCGGTTACGAGCGCCATACTGAAAGATTGAGAGGCCTTATTCAAACAGATGCCGCAATAAACCCGGGAAACTCCGGAGGGCCGCTAATAAACCGCGAAGGAAAAGTTGTCGGCATAAACACGGCAGTAGTGTTTGGCGCTCAAAACGTAGGATTTTCAATACCTATAAATAACGCTAAAAAAGATTTGGAAGAACTTAAACAATTTGGCCATATTCGTCAGCCGTTTTTCGGAGTGCGCTATATAATAATAGATGATATGATTCAAAAACAAAATAAACTTCCGGTGGATCATGGCGCTATGATAGTTCGCGAAACACTCGGCGAGCTCGCGGTAGTACCCGGTTCCGCCGCGGCAAAAGCCGGCCTGAAAGAATTTGATATAATACTCGAAGCCAACGGCGAAAAAATTACAACAGAAAATACTATTCAGGATGTAATTTCAAAACATACGTCTGGAGATATGTTAAAATGCAAAATTTTAAGAAACGGAAAAGAATCAGAGGTGAAAGTGAAGCTTGAAGAAAGGAAATAAGGACAGATCTTTATATCGCAAGGAGAAAAAATAATGAAACGAAAATCAAAACCAGTAAGCGCGACAGCTGTAAAAAATTATCCCGCGCCTATTTTCCCACAAGACCTGAACCCGCAAGATAAGATGTTCGGCGGGATGCTAGTTGCAACGATGGATAAACTTGCCGGAACCATCTTTTTCAACCACACAGACGGCCAATCCTTTGGCACAAAATTTATAGACGGAATTCCATTCGATGTCACAGTATATAAAGGAGATCTTCTTTTCTTAGACGCCTCTATAAACAGAGTGTGGGACAAATCTTGTGAAATTGGTGTCAGGGCAAGCGTCAAGAGGAAAAGAACCGGAAAAACTCAACGCCTTTCAAGCACCTACTTCACCTTTGTCGCGACAGAGGAACTGGACGAGATAGATCCGGAATCCGGGCATCCAAAAATAGTCGCTGTTCCCATACGATATGAAGTTACTCCTGAAACAAAAGATGAAATACAGAGATACATGGAAGCAAA
>CAYVZN010000121.1:0-1569 GCA_964456125.1 uncultured Candidatus Saccharibacteria bacterium | reverse complement strand
CGTATGACGCATTACGTCACGTTCTCGAAGTGTAAACAGTTTTCTGAAACATGCCCTGGATTTCACGTTTGCTTATAATTGATAAAGGAGAGATACATGAAAATCACGAAAGTAGAAACATTCCAGATCGAAACACCCCGTTATTACGGCCATGTATCCGGCCATGTCATTGTCAAGGTCTATGTGGACGATGGCCCGGTGGGATTCGGAGAGGCTTCGGACAGCAGGGCTGATGACCTCGGCGCGATAACCAGGCAATACAACGACCTGTTGGTTGGACGCGACGCAACTCGCATCACCGAGATTAACGAGTTGTTGCGGGCGCATCATTTCGGCAGCACGGTCTCCAATCCGCACCTGGCTTCGGCGATTGACCTGGCGCTTTATGACCTTAACGGCAAGGTACAGGGCGTGCCAGCTTATATGCTGATGGGCGGAAAGGTGCGAGAGCGCATCTACTGTTGCTATCCGATCTTCGGATGGCAGGTGCAAGTTGAGCGTAGCGAAACCCCGCATAGCGGGGAGGACTTTGAGCGGGCGGCGGGCTACCTGCAACGGCTGGTGGACCTGGGGCATCATCTCTTCCGCTACTACATATCGGGTGACAGCGCGTTAGATGACCGATTCCTGACCGAGATGAAGTCCCGCTTTGGCGAACGGATTACCCTCAAGCAAATTGATTTTTCCGGCCGCTTCAGGGATTGGGAAACGGCGTTGCGCTACGCCGACGTTCTCCGACACCATGCGCCCTACCATTTTGAGCAACCCTCCCGTGACCTACAGGCATGTGCAGAATTCACTCGGCGGATGGATGTGCCGGTGAGCCTGCATATCGGCAGCCTGGCGCATGGGTACGAGGCAGCAGGGCGCGGTGCCTGCACGGCGTTCAACGTGGCGTGCGTCTCGGGGGGACCGACCCATATCCGCCGGCTGTTTGCGCTCGCCGAGGCGGCGGGGCTCAAATGTCTGATCGGCACAGACCAGGAATCCACGCTGGGGACATCAGCACAGGTTCAGGTCGGGGTTTCGATGCCCAACTTAGACCTCCCCTGTGATCCGATGGGGCCGGTGCTCTACACGGCATCGCCAGCTCGAGAACGCATCCGGGCCGAGGGTAGCTACCTCTACCCACCCGATGGCCCCGGACTAGGAGTCGAACTGGACGAGGACAAGATGAAAGCGCTGACGATTGCATCAGCATAACTTTTCATTCTGGTGTTATCTTTTGATTCGGTCCCATTGGTGTGGGGAATTGCAAGGAAGAATGGAAGGAAAGGAAGGAAGGGAAGGAATCCAGTTCGTGCCTCCTTCCCTCCGTCTCTTCCATTCTTCCGACCCATCCAGTGAATGAGGAGATATCTATGAATCGTCAATTGACAGCAATCATTGAACGCGAGGGCGATGGATATGTCTCGTTGTGTCCTGAGCTAGACATCGCGAGTCAGGGAGATACGGTTGAGGCAGCGCGCGAGAATCTACGCGAAGCGGTGACGTTGTTTTTTGAGTGCGCCTCCCCTGAAGAAATCCAAGAACGGCTCCATGTACGACTTTTTCAGTTATGAAGCACAG
>CAYVZN010000120.1:0-1596 GCA_964456125.1 uncultured Candidatus Saccharibacteria bacterium | reverse complement strand
CCCAATATACGATGTCCCAATATACGATATACTATATACAATATACAATATACTAGTCACCCGGCGGTATTTCGTAATAATTCAGTATATACTCCGCGATTTCAGAAAACAAGGGCGCGATAGAATCCGACGAGAAATTAATGCCTTTAGGGTTGTCTAATTTTACAAGCGCTATGAACCTCGGATCGTATGCGGGAGCAAAACCTATAAATGAGTGAACGGTCTTATCTTCAAGGTATCCTCCCTTTTCTTCATTGGGAACCTGGGCAGTACCACTTTTTCCGGCTACTTTATAACCGAGAACTTTCGCCTTTTTCCCATAGCCGTTTTCTACAGCGCTTACAAGCATATTCGTCACAAGCGCTGCGGTTTTGGGAGATATCGGCTCGCCAATAATTTCTGTTTCTAAATCTTTATTTACATGCGGGTTTACCATCTTGCCGGCATTCGCAAAAGCGGAAAAGGCCACAACGAGCTGAATCGGAGTTACTGCTATCCCCTGGCCAAATGATGCTGTGGCAAAATTAATATCTCGTGAAGTATCCGTAATATTCCTAACATCGCCAAACACCTCTCCCTGAAGATCAACACCCGATCTCTCTCCGAACCCGAATCTTTTAACATATTCTCTAAATTGATCGTGGCCAAGAGTCTGCTCCATAAAAATAGCTCCGGTATTCAGCGAAAGCTCCAAAACATTTGTCATGCTCTGCTCGCCGTGAGACTTTTCGTCTGAATTGCGAATCGTATACTTTCCTATTTTTATAGCGCCCTTATCTATATATTTTGTTGATGGAGATATCAGACCCTTGTCTATCGCCGCAGCCGCGGTGAAGGGCTTAAATACGGACCCCGGCTCAAACATCTTCTGAACCGCGTCGTTTAGAAAAATATCTATGTTTTTAACGCCCGAATAATTATTCAAATCAAAAGAATCTATCACTGCGAGCGCAATTATTTCTCCGGTCTTGGGGTCCATCACAATAGCCGAAGCTCCGTCTGCGTCGAGATAATCTTTTTTCTCGCGCAGTTTTTCTTCCAGTGTGAATTGGATATTGTAATCTATAGTCAAATTAAGATCCTTGCCGCCGGCCAATGCTTCGTTGTAAAACCCCTCTACTCCGTACTGGCCGACTCTTTGATCGCCGCTGTATCCCACAAATCCAAGAACATGGCTTAAAAGATCTTTCGCCGGGTAGTACCGTATTTTTTCTTTTTTCGCGTATATTCCTTCTATGCCAAGTTCTAGCGCCTTATTCGCGTCTTCCTCGCTAAGCATATTTACGAGCGGCTCATACGGGTCATCGGTGTTATTAAGCTTTTCTTGAGAAATCCCAAACCTAGCTGAGACTAATTCCACGTCTTTTATTTCTTTCGGCACGGCGTACAGGGAAAAATAATCCTTGTTAGTCGCGGCAAGAAACGAGCTGGACCCGCCGCTAAATTCATCTCTAAGAAAAATATCGCCTCTTTGCGCTTGGACCTCCGAATAATCCTGACTCTGGCCACGCGCAAGCGCTGAATAGTATCCGCTATTAATAATCTGTATATAAAACATGCGGGCTGTGATTCCAAGGCCCGCTATGATGATAAAAA
>CAYVZN010000119.1:0-1635 GCA_964456125.1 uncultured Candidatus Saccharibacteria bacterium | reverse complement strand
GACGGCGATGTGGTATTGGTTAAACACCAGCAAACAGCCGAGAACGGGCAAAAAATAGTTGCGTTGGTAGATAACTATGAAGCTACGCTCAAGAAATACTACAAAGAGCGAGGGTATATCCGGCTACAGCCAGCAAACAAGAACATTGAACCAATAATTTTAGACAAAGGAGTTCCGCTGGCGATTCAAGGTATAGTTTTGGATGTAATCAAAACAGAAAAGCCAAAAATAGAGATTGATGAAGGCCAAGGAGATATAGTTGAAAACATAGCACAACGGTCGTTACTGCCTCATAGAAAAATAAAAGTAGCCCGCAATCTAAGTAAGGATGCGGATGTAGTACTTTTTCACGGCGACCGTCTTGAGCTTATGAAGCAACTACCGTCCGGCTCTGTAAAACTGATTGTTACATCGCCACCTTATAATATCGGCAAGGAATACGAGAAAAGGAAAGATTTAGATATTTATCTTGCAGAACAAGAAGAAACAATAAAAGAAGCTGTCCGTATTTTAAGCGACGACGGCAGCATCTGTTGGCAAGTTGGGAATCACATTGCAAAAGATGGTGAGGTGTTTCCTCTTGACGCTTTGATTTACGCAATTGGGAAAAAACTTGGTTTAAAATTAAGAAATCGCATTATCTGGCGTTTCGGCCACGGGCTCCATTGCACTAAACGATTTTCAGGGCGACACGAAACGATAGTTTGGTTTACAAAAAGTGATAATTACACCTTCAACTTAGACCCAATTCGTATCCCACAAAAATATCCCGGGAAAAAGAATTTCAAGAAAAACGAGAAATACGGGACTTTGTCGGGGAATCCGCTTGGTAAAAATCCAGAAGATGTTTGGGATATACCGAATGTTAAAAATAATCACCCAGAGAAAACCGAGCACCCTTGTCAATTTCCAATTGAACTCATAGAGCGCCTCGTTTTATCTATGACTAATCCCGGTGATATTATTCTCGATCCGTACCTTGGCGTAGGAAGCGCAATTTGCGCCGCGATTATACATAATCGCCGGGGTTATGGTTCGGACACCACCAAGCAATATTTAGATATCGCCGAAAAGAGAATTAAAGCTGCTGCAGACGGCACCCTGAAACGACGGTTAATGGGTACGCCGGTATATCAGCCAAATGGCAAAACTAAATTAGAACAAATACCAGAGGAATTCTTGAAGATACGAAATAGCTTATTTGGGGCCGGGCGGTGAGCCTCGATATTTTCGCAGATGAACTGAGGCAAGAGCCTTCTTTCTATCTGACTTAAACAACGACTGCAATTTCTGTGCTTCAATTTTTTCGTTATCCGTTAGGCCGATACCAATGATGTAAACGGGAATATCGATATTGCTTTCGCCTCTGTTTTCAAAGTCAACAAGTAACTGATCGAAAGACGAAACGCCAGTGGACATCTCTTTCACAAGTTCGTTTCCGGGGACAACTTCTATGCCGCACTCGATATATCCCAGTTTTTGGAAAATAATCATTTTGGAGAAAATATCATAACCCATAAAAGCGTATTTCCCAAACTGAATTTCTAAGCCGACTTTATTTTTAATCCCGTCCATTTCTCGAAATCTACCTTTACCAAAAGCGTGTCTGGGCTCCGCAAACTTCTTTTTCTTCCC
>CAYVZN010000118.1:0-1672 GCA_964456125.1 uncultured Candidatus Saccharibacteria bacterium | reverse complement strand
GCTCGCCCCGTTAGAAAGCTCAGATATTAAGCATTTCTCAACAAAATATTATCTGAACAATTTGAAAAGTAACTTTCTTTAACTGGTTTAACATTCGATGTTAAACAAGCGTTGTCCGTCCAGGGCATGATTACATATGGTCCGTCATCTTAAACTTCAAATATTAAATCCGAAAACAGCGTTTCTCAAGCTGGTGTAAGATTTTGAGACGAGATGAAATTTTTCGATTCCGAGTTCCGCGCATATCTTTTCAAGGCAAGAAAGATCATTGGCAGAAGGATGAAGTTTTACCTCATACGCATTCTTTCCGTTTAGGACAAAATCTATTTCTTTTGTCTTGCCTTTTTGGTAGTAATTGAGCTTGCCGCGAGACCTTAATAATTGAGAGATATTGTTTTCAAATAAAGCGCCCTCGCTTATCTGTACCGTGTTATTGAGCAAGCCAGAATCACAAATATATACTTTTTCGGAACCTCTCATCTCAACATCCTTACTTTTGCTAAAAGGTTTTAACAGGTGAATAAAATATGTTCCTTCTAAAAATGCGAGATATTCATAAATAGTAGGCCGTGAAACTCCAAGTTCGGAGGAAAGTTTTTGAATGTCAACGCGCGACCCCGCTCTTTGCATCAAAAGGAGCATTAAATCTCTTACAGTTGATGTTTTACGAAAATCGCCAAGCTGCACGACCTCAAGCTGAAAATACGAAGAAAAAATATCATCGAGCGCTTTTTTCTTTTCTTGGAAATCCTCTTTCGCCACAACGCCAGGAAATCCTCCAAATTTCAAAAACTCATCATAAAGCCTATCGAGTGTTTGGAAAACTGGTTCTGATATTTCCGTGGAGGGCGAAGGAATATTGAAATTTTCTCCTTTCAAGCGTAAAAATTCTTTGAAGGTAAGGGGGAATAACTCAAAAATATACTTTCTTCCCGCAAGCGACTCTGAAAAAAGATTTTTTAAGTAAAAACTGCCGGAGCCAGTTAAGAAGAATTTAACCTGATAATGATCACCCAGATATTTGATCACGCTTGGCAGGTTCTTTACGAATTGAATCTCATCTAAAAAAAGATAGCCCTTTTTCTTGAAGTTAAGGCCCAAAACTTCAAGGCTTAATCGGATTCGCTCATAGTCTTCCTCTTCAAAATACTTTCGGTTGAGAGTATTTTCAAGGTCTATAACGAGCTTATTGGCAGAGTCTATCGCTTCATATATGGATTTTAGCAAAGTTGTCTTGCCGGTTCGCCGCATACCAGTTATGACTACGGCTTCTGGAGAATCAAAATACGGCTCTATTTCTTTATAGACATCACGTTTTATTATCATATTTCTACTTTACACAAGACTGTTGTATATGTCAAGTAGTAATTTACATAACTGCTCTTATCGTAATATCCCCAAGGTTGCCAATCGGAGTAGCTACTACAAAAAGTGTGCCTGGCATGACCATAGATATCAATTAGCAGTGCTCGCATTTCTCGTCGTGTTCGCCGCAATCTTTTCGCGCAAACGCCTGTCCTTTATGCGAGCAGTTTTCCGCGCCGCATACTTGCGTCTCATGCGCCTCGTATTCCTCCTCCGTCAGCTTAGCCCCGCACTCGCCCTCGCATACATAGAGGGGTTTACAAATATGATTTTTAGTCTCGTCCATAATTTTTTTGTTTTATAGCTC
>CAYVZN010000117.1:0-1742 GCA_964456125.1 uncultured Candidatus Saccharibacteria bacterium | reverse complement strand
GGGATTAAGACAAAGCCAATCACCAAAGCGCGCCAGGTGACGCCAGGTGAACGGGCGCGCAGAAGGGCACCTGGTTGTGATTTTTCCATGGACCTTCTTGTTTCTATGCTTTCGCACGTTTTAAGTACCTGAACATCAGTTTCTGTAGGGTGGGCACCGCCCACCGATTTCTGGTGGGCAGTGCCCACCCTACAAAATGTGCAATAATTTTTGGTCTTATGTTTCCTTCAGGGTGTTGAACCGGTTCTACAGTACGCAACAGTTTGTCATCCTGAGAGCCACCGCGCTCACATTTCATAACAGTTCCTGCGGACTGTATCCCAACAGGAGGCTGATGCGTCGCAAGGGGGTTTTCTTGAGTCCGTCTCGAGCAATATTCCAGAGCAAGTCCAATTTCTGCTTCTCCCCCATTCCATCGAACCGACGTGACACGACCAACACCTGAAAATGACCGTGTTCGTCCTCCGAGACATCCACTGTGTCTTCAGGGAACTCTTCCTTGAACGCTCGACGCATCTGCTCCTTCAGGCCAGAGGTAGTGATAGCCATTGATCTCTCTCCTTCAAATGTTCGTCTCTATCCAGTGATAGAGCAGACCCACAGCGCCTAGAAAAGCGTCTGTATCTTCTTGATTGCCCACATCCGGTGCATACCGCCATTGATAATCCCAGATGTTACACCGTAAGAAAGCATGGTGCATATCGGGGTTCTGTGTCAGCCGATGCCAGCAGTCTGCAAACCCCAAAAGATAAGCCAGGTTATGGGCACGAACGGTCATGAATTCCGGTCGCCGCCCCGTGCGCTTGGTAATTCGCTCCTCCAATTGCTCAAGCGTATAGCAATGATAATAAGACATTAACTGTGCCTTAAGCTTGCACTCCAGGGCGTAACCTCCCACATACATTGCACCCCGCCACCGCTCCTTTTCAGCCAATACCCGCGCATCAGCGAGCCGGTGCGCCGCTGCCTGGGTCATTTCAGATCGCCCTGAATATCGTCGCATCTTTGCCCTCCGCTCATCCTTTACCACCCTCAAACAATTCACCTCATACATAGACGATCGCTCACATCTCCAGCCATTTGAGAAAATCAGGGGGAGCAAAAAAGTCGTCAATAGCGGGACTCCATCCGGGCAGAACCGCTGATTTCAGGGTTTCACCGCAACCGAACAGCCCCAGCTGTTGAGAAGAATCCGCTTTCAACTGCAAGACTTCAACCGTCTCATCCCTAGGACGGACTAACCAGCACTCTTGCACACCAATCTTGCAATAGTCTATGAGTTTATCTTCAATTCTACGTTTGGATTCGCTCGGCGAAACAAGTTCCACGACGAGGTCCGGTGGAAAACTGAAGAAGGGAACCCCCTTGATTGAGTCGAGCCCAAAGTGTCGTATTCTATCGAGACTGATATAGAGAATATCCGGTTGGCGAGTCCGTAAGGGCGATTGCCGAATCATGATGTCAAGAGGGGCATATAGCACAATTCCCAAGCGGTTCGTGTGGACATACTGCTTCATCGGGTCATAAATCGCCGTGGAGCGCCACTGATGTTCAAAGTCCGGGGACGGTGACATAATCAATTCTCCATCAATAATTTCGTATCGCTGCATCGTCTCTGGCAACGCAAGATACGCTTCATACGTCAAGCCTGTTTGTGAGGTCAGCATACGTCATCCCTCCATTGTTTCATTGATGCGGTTATTGTATTATAATTGGGAATAGAAAGGCAAGTACAAATGATT
>CAYVZN010000116.1:0-1757 GCA_964456125.1 uncultured Candidatus Saccharibacteria bacterium | reverse complement strand
CAAGGGTAAGGATTGTTGAGCCCCAAATACACCTTTCTCAAGCTCCTATCGGAAAATTTTTGCGAATGGCAACATTGGCGATAGGGATAGATCCTTGGCCGAAACTTCCAGAAACGTCAGAAGAAGAAACGAACGAGAAGTTGCGCATTTCTCTTAGTACGCTTCACGCGCGGGCCTCTGAACAAGATGATTTGCGCGCGGCCTCTGCGTTTTCAAGCGAAGATCTTCGCGCGGCAATAGCAAGCGGGATGTTCCGCCAGAACTTCTTTGATTCGCGAGATGACCAAGATAATGAAGGGACAAGGCAGCAACTCTTTCGCGACTTTCTCCGTCTCAAGCCCTAAAATAAGTAAGGTGTCTATGCGACACCTTTTTACTTTCCGCGCTAGACTGTTATTATGGAGCTATGAATGTAAAAAAAGTCTTTATAATTCTTTTAAACTGGAACAATTGGCACGAGACCCGGGAGTGTTTAGAATCGTTGAATCGAGTAACATATTCTAACTTCGAAATAGTCGTGGTGGACAACAATTCACGAGTTGAAGAAAAAACTGAGTTTGGAAATTTTCAATTTTCAATTTTCAATTTTCAAACTCGGCTTATATGGAATGCCGAAAATCTCGGATTTGCCGGCGGTAATAACGTTGGTATAAAATACGCCCTGGAACATGGTGCGGACTATGTTTTTCTTTTAAATAACGATGCCATAGTATCGCCGGATTTTTTGACAGAATTAGTAAAAGTAGCAGAAAGCGATTCGAGTTTTGGGATTTTGGGGTCACGGATTTATAAGTATAGCACTAACGAAATTGTATTTGACGGAGGAGTGGTGAGTAAATGGCTAAATAAAGCCGAACACACGGCGAATTTTCAATTTTCAATTTTCAATTTTCAAACTGTCGACTATATTACGGGGGCAGCGATGTTAATAAAGCGAGAGGTGATAGAAAAAATAGGCCTTATGCGCGAGGAGTATTTTTTATATTATGAAGATGTTGATTGGTGTATAAGGGCTAGACGCGCAGGATATAATTGCGTTGTTGTGCCAGAAAGCCATGTATGGCATAAAGTCTCTGCAACTAATAAAGAGGGCTCGCCGAGCTATATTTACTACCACGCGAGAAATAGTTTAATGCTCGCCAAATTTAACGGCAATATAGCGCAGAAAATTGCGGCATATATTCTCGGTTTGTGGATTTTACTAAAGCAGGTTATAAAATACTTTTTCCTTCCATCAAAAAAAGTTTGGGCAAAGGCGATGACAAGAGGAGTAATTGATTTTTTTAAGGGGAAATACGGAAAATACTAAGCTTACCTCACCCCTAGCCCCTCCTCCGACTATAGTCGGAGGAGGGGAACTCACGCGATACGTCTTATGCGGGTGCCCCCCTCTCTATGCCTTTCCGCCAAAGGCGGATCCGCCTCAGGCGGAAATAAGGAGGGGGGGTGAGGTAGTAAAAGGCCGATTTTAATATGCGCATAGGCATTGATTGTCACAATTTAGAAGGGCAGAGGACGGGGGTTGGAAGATACGTCTGGAATTTACTGCGGCAATTTTCAATTTTCAATTTTCAAACGAGTTTTTTTTTATATTTCAAAAATGATACTCCAAAAGATATTCATGAACTTCTACATAATTTCCGCGGTCGCGAAAATTATGTACAGATACATGTTTTAGATACCAAAAGCAACGCGCTTTTCAAACATTTTTATTTACCTCGCGCGGCAAGGCAAGATAAGGTAGATGTTTTGTTTTG
>CAYVZN010000115.1:1119-1775 GCA_964456125.1 uncultured Candidatus Saccharibacteria bacterium | reverse complement strand
TCCTTCCCTTTCTTCCATTCTTCCACTCTTCCCCATCGGGTCGCTTCAAAACGTTTCACGTAAAATATACTTGACTTATAAAGTCGTATATATTATAATTAAACCTGACCAAATTGGTAATCAATTTTGAGAGGGGAGAACTATGCGGTTATCGGCTCGATCCAAATATGCAGTTTTAGCCATGTTTGAGCTGGCTTTGCAATATCGCAGAAAATTTGTCCCAGTGACAGAGCTGGCAGAAAAGCAAGGAATTTCACAGCCATTTCTGGAAAAACTTCTGCTTCAACTCAAACGTGCAGGTTTGGCAATCAGTCGGCGTGGTCCCGATGGTGGGTATAGCCTGGCACTCCCCCCCGATGAAATTCGTATTGGAGATATTTTCCAGGTTGTGGAAGGCCCTGTCGATTTCACAGATTGCTTTGATTCACCCTCTCAATGCGAAGCAACCAATTATTGCATGGCCTCCCTTCTTCAAGAAATTGAAGAGGGAATTTGTAAAGTTCTGGACTCAAAAACATTGCAAGATCTCTGCTGCAAAGCGCGGGAATTCAAACAACTTTCTCAACCGTCTCACACTCACTCTTTCTCGATTTAATAGACTTCCGAAGTCTTTGAGACTTCGGAAGTCTGCACCGTAGTCTTTGAGACTTCAGAAG
>CAYVZN010000115.1:0-1109 GCA_964456125.1 uncultured Candidatus Saccharibacteria bacterium | reverse complement strand
CGTCATTATAGTTTATCCCGGCGGCCTCGCAAATATCATAGATCTGATTGGCAACACCCCCCTGGTTCGCCTCAATTGTCTGCCCGGTCCGAACGATGCAACGATTTTTGCGAAATTAGAATCGTACAACCCCGGCGGCAGCATCAAAGACCGCATCTGCTACGCGATGGTTGCGGATGCCGAGGCGCGTGGGTTGCTCAAGCCCGGATACACCATCGTCGAGCCAACGGCTGGCAATACGGGGCTCGGGCTTTCAATCGTCGCCATTGCGAAAGGCTACCGCGTCATTTTGACAATGCCAGAAAACGTCAGCCGAGAGAAGTATACGCTCCTTTCCGCTTTTGGCGCAGAAATTATACTGACGCCTGAAAATGCGGGAATGGCGGGCGCAATCTGGGAAGCCGAGGAAATCGTGAAGCGCAATCCTAGCTACTTCATGCCCAATCAATTTCGGAACCCTGCGAATCCCGAAATTCACCGACAGACAACGGCTCGTGAAATTTTGGAAGTCCTGGATGGCGACATCCACTTTTTTGTCACAGGTGTCGGCACAGGGGGAACATTGACCGGTGTTGGGGAGGTCCTCAAAGCGCGTCATCCCAAGATACAGGTTGTCGCCGTGGAGCCAAGTGTCTCCCCCGTTTTGTCGGGCGGACAGCCCGGGCCGACCCGCATTGATGGCATTGGCGCGGGAATGATTCCAGAGGTGTTGAACCTCAATATTATTGATCGCGTCATTACTGTATCCGACCTGGAGGCTTACCAGATGATGAGGCGGATTTCACGAACCGAAGGATTGCTTGTCGGTATGTCATCGGGTGCAAATGTCCATGCGGCATTAGAAGTTGCGAAAGACCTCGGCAAAGATAAGACTGTTGTCACCATCTTGCCGGATACGGGAGAGCGTTATTTTAGTCTCGCTCGATATTTTGAGCCAGAACCTGATTTGGAGTAGGGTCAGGTATTGACAAACCTTCCGAAGGTTTCAAACCTTCGGAAGGTTAAACAGAAGGGTTGGGTGATTCTGTGGATGAATTGATAAACCACAATTTGATAAACGAAGAACTCTGCTATCAAATTCGCTTACTGGAAGAACCACAGGAGATACT
>CAYVZN010000114.1:0-1811 GCA_964456125.1 uncultured Candidatus Saccharibacteria bacterium | reverse complement strand
TTCATTTCTCGTCCTCCACAATCACGTCATCCGAAAGCTCGTTAGTATCATCTGATTTTTTTGGGAAATGCGCAGCTAGTCCCTTCCCAACTTCATCTACTACCTTGCAGATACCCAAAACATAATTGCCCTCTTTAAAATGAGTAGTCAGCCATCCGGCCAACAAGTCCCAGTAATCCCTTCCGACTTTGGCGTAAATGCCTATGTCGCCAATAATTCTAAATTCCCTCGTTGACATCACAAGCAAAATTAAAACGCCTGTTTTATCGCGAGTATTGCCAAGCCCGTATTTTGCAAATTCGTGCTTCGCTTGAGCATGAATATCGCCTTGCAAGTCCTCGCTATAACGAGAACGGATTACAACGCGGATTTCGCCGGATGTATTCGCCTCTGCTTCCGCTACCGCCTCTTTAATTTTTAACAAGTCGCTTTCAGAAAAATAGTCGGACATTTTATTGCCCGACCTTGCTTCCGTTTCTGACATTTATTTGTCCTCCTTGAAAACTTCCGGCGCGCGCTCCGCGCCTTCTTGGGCTTTGAAAAGCGGCTTCGGTTGAAAACCGCCGAAATTTGCAACGATGTTCGCTGGAAAAACTTTTATGGTTTTGTTATACTCATTCGCGATTTCGTTATAATCTTTACGCGCAACCGCAATCCGATTTTCGGTTCCTTCCAACTGCGTCATCATTTCCTGCACAGGGCCGACTGCCTTAAGATCGGGATATTTCTCAACAGTCACCATAAGGCGGGATAACGCACTCGAAAGCCCGTCTTGCGCTTTTTGAAAAACGGCAAACGTTTCCGGCGTCAAATTGCTTGCGTCAATATTCACTTTCGTAGCTTCAGCGCGCGCCTTAATCACCGCTTCCAAAGTTCCTTTCTCGTGCTTCATATACCGCTCAACGGTTCGAGACACATTAGGAATTAAATCCAGCCTGCGCTGATATTGGTTCTCCACTTGCGACCATTTTTCTCCTACATCTTCGCCGAGCCTGGTCATTTGGTTATACTTGCCAACTCCGTAAACGCCGATATTGCAAGCGCCTACAACACTAATCAGCAATACAGCCAAAACAACCATAAACCCAACCCCTCCCTTGTTATTCATCTTCTCGTCCTCCTTTCTTTCAAAATTTCTCTACCTATATTCCTAGCATACACGTATAAAGTTTGTCAATAGTGCGATATCTAAAACTTTAGCCTATACTCCAAAGCAGAAATGGGTTAAAAATGGACGAGCAAACAGAGATTGCTCAAAAATCGAAAAGGAAAATAATAAATTCACTCATAGCGCTGTTTAATATTTTGTTTTTGCTAATCTGGTGGCGCTTTAGCTGGGGAGAAGAAGTAGAATTATTCAAACCGGGGTGGTGGTTTGATGCCTATGGGCACGCGCTCACCGGGTTTGGCTGGGCGTGGATTGTGCTTTATTGGTCAAAGCTCTATTCGCCGGATAATTATGTCTTTGACAGCAAATTCCGAACGGCGCGAGATGTGATTTTTAAAGTAATCATTGGGGAAATTTTTCTCTGGGAAATAGGCGTTGAATTGCTTTGGGATTCGCAAATACAACCGAATTTCGCTTCGTGGATGGCAAAAGCCCAAAAAGGCGCGGCGGATAATATGTTCGATGTCGCGTTCACGGCCTTGGCAGCTGCTCTTGCTATGATTTTATGGGGTCTTTATAGAAAATACTACGCGTGGCGTTACCCAAATGAGGCGGCGCAGGAAGAAATAAATGAAGAAAACGCCAGATTAAACATTATTGCCAAGCGCATACTCGCCCAGCGAAAAGAACAGCAAAAACAAAC
>CAYVZN010000113.1:0-1916 GCA_964456125.1 uncultured Candidatus Saccharibacteria bacterium | reverse complement strand
GACATTTTATATATTCTTTGATATATTACACAGTATGAAAGAAACAGCCATAGAAGTAGAAAAAGATATAAAAGAAATGCTTGAGAGCGCAGTGCATTTTGGGCATAGGAAAACAAGGCAAAATCCCAAAATGAAACCCTATGTTTTTGGCATACGCAATAACGTTAGTATTATTGATCTGGAACAAAGCCATGCAAAGCTCGCTGTTGCGCTTGAATACATAAAGAATTTGCCGGAGGAAAAAAAGACCATACTTTTTGTAGACACGCGGCCTTCAACCCGCGGCGAAACTCGCGCTGTCGCGGAAGAGCTCGGAATGCCGTATGTGGTAGAGCGCTGGTTTGGCGGCACAATAACAAACTGGAAGACTATATCAGAGCGCATCGAGCACTTAAAAGACTTGGAGTCGAAAGCAAAATCCGAAGAATGGGAAAAATACACTAAAAAAGAGCGTCATGACATGGAAGAAGAAACGCGCAAGCTAAACGTTCTGTGGGGCGGAATCAAAAATATGAAAGGCCTTCCGGATGCTATTTTCGTGGTGGATATGAAAGAAAACGCGCTTGCGATAAAAGAGGCGAGGAGAAAAAACATCCCGGTAATAGCAATCGCGGATACAAACGCAGATCCCACGCTTGCCGATTATCCTATTCCTGCAAATGATGACGCTCTAAGTTCGGTTAGATATATCTTAGAGAAGGTGAAGAGCGCTATAATTAAAAAGAACAAAGAAAGTAGCAAGTAGCATGTAGGCAGCATGTAGAATGTAGAATGGGTTTACTGGCTCTGCCTCCCATACTACATACTGCATACTGCATACTACATACTACATACTGCATGATTACTGCCAAACAAGTCCAACAATTGAGACAAATGACTAATTGCGGCATGATGGAATGCAAAAAAGCGCTCGAAGAGGCCGCGGGCAACATTGATAAAGCGGCTGAAATTTTGCGCACCACGGGCGCGGCAAAAGCCGTTAAGAAATCCGATAGATCTACCGGGCAAGGTATTATTGAATCCTACATTCACGCTGGCGGCAAAGTTGGGGTTTTATTGAAGCTAAATTCGGAAACTGATTTCGTGGCAAAAAATGAGCTTTTTAAACATCTCGCGCATGACTTAGCCATGCACATTGCCGCGATGAGCCCTATGTATGTTAACGCGGAAGACATACCCGAAGAAGTTAAAGAAAACGAGCGAAGAATATACAAAGTTCAATTTTCCGGTTCCGGTAAGCCGGAAGAAATAATAACTAAGATCATCGAAGGCAAAATGCAAAATTACGCGGCAGAGGTGGCGCTTCTGGAGCAGGGGTACGTGAAAGATCCGGACAAGAAAGTAAAAGATATAATAGACGAACATATAGCGAAACTAGGCGAGAATATACGGGTGGGTGGGTTTGTGAGATACGAAATATAGATAACCCTTCGGCGAGGGACTAATTATAAAAATGGCTACCCCTCTTCCGCCTGATGGCGGACTCGGGGTGCTCATTATCGCAGCCAATAGGGCTGCGCCCTATTGGGCAATAATGGCATGTATTACATAATTCCTTTAATAATAATTGCTGTAAGTTTAGCATTTATTATAAATATATTAGCCAGGAAATATAGAAATTATCCGAAAGAGGCGAAGGCGGTACAGTTGGTGTATCCTGATTTTGAAGATAAAGGCGGAGAAGAAAACAAGCGTAATATATCCGGCCGCTTCTTTAGTTTTACTGAGAAGATGACGCGTCGTATGAGGGTGCGTTTAATGAAGATGGAAAACCTGCTTACTAATGTAACCAATAGTCTTCAGGCGAGGAGATTAAAGAAAGAAAACGACGATAATGACAAGGCGACTCCAACGTCACTGGACAATCTCAACAACAAGGATGAAAAGTTCGATGAGCAGTATTGGATTGATATATT
>CAYVZN010000112.1:0-1927 GCA_964456125.1 uncultured Candidatus Saccharibacteria bacterium | reverse complement strand
GTTTATGGGAAATCAAAAATACAAACGCGAGCGAAAATATCGTCCCCGCAATAATTGCCGACGCAATGACAATTTCCAACAAACCAAAACCTTTGTTTTTAAGCATTAAGTTTATTTTAACATAATTATTCACACTGGCTATTGACATGTAGCATACACTTGCTATACTTAAGCTAAAGGTAACATGGCTTATCGTAGGCTAAAGTTACGTGTCGTGAAAATAGCTCTTGCTACAAGAGCTATTTTCATTTTAAGATAAGCGCGGTGGACTCGGGCCTGTGGTGTATGTAGTAACATGTTACCATTGACACGTAACGAAGCGGGTGCAAGTCCCGTCGGGTCCACCACAAAAAATCCCATCTCGCGATGGGATTTTTTGTTATAATAATAATTATGAAAGACCGGCGAAATTTTGATTACTGGGTTATTTTAATGATAATTGGTGCCGCCATACCAATTATTTTGCAATTTAAGGTGCGCCCTCTAACATCCGCTTTTTTCTTTTTTGTTCTACCTACTCTCTATCTTTTTTTAAGAGACCAAAGCCAACAAAGAGGATTTGGGCTGGCACTTTGCTTTTGGGAGTTGGCTTAGGTTTTACTTTCAACGTAATCCTTTCAGCGAATAAAGCATGGGATGAATTATCATCACAACTTGTTTTTAACTATAGAATTTTCGGTTTTTGGCCAATGGATGAGCCGATTTGGTTTATACTATGGGTGTTATTTATATTGACATTTTATGAACATTTTTATGACCGAGAAAAATCTGATTATGTTTCTGGACGGTTTAAATACGTTATAGTTCCAACCTTCCTAATTCTTTTTATTGTTCTGACGCTGTTCGCTATTAAACAAGATATTTTGCGTTTGCCATACGCTTACTTTATTCTAGCATTGCCATCCATTATACCAGTTGTATATGTAGCAAAAATTGATCCGTATTTGCTTGTGAAATTTGTAAAAGCTGGCGGTTTCTTTTTTATACTTTATTTAATTTATGAAATTACGGCTCTTAAACTTGGGCAATGGTATTTCCCCGGCGAGTACATAGGTTTTGTAAAGCTTGCCGGAGTGCAATTTCCTTTTGAAGAGCTATTGTTCTGGATAATTCTGAGTAGCACTGCAATATTGTCTCTATATGAAGGATTTGTTGATAACGAGAAGTAGTTTAAATCAAGTGTTGCAAAATTTACTTTACCACGCCGGTAGGTTCGATAGTTATTAATTTGGTGGAAGAGTTGCGGAGGGATTGCAATATAACTGTGCCGGAAGAGGTGGTTGTGCCAAGAAGCCTTGTGAAGACCGTGTCCACAGGTCCGCCGAGAGAAATTGTAGAAATTTGCACGGAGCCGGGCAGATTGTATGTTTCGTTTAAAGGATCAGACGAACTGTAAGCGATCCCCTTAAAAAGCACGGCTCTAGCGATTTCAAAATGCACTCCGTAGCCAGAGTTAGAGTCAGATGAAAGCGTGCGGGCCCTGGCGTCTTTTAAAAGCCCGATAATGTTGGAATGGGCTTCTCTCAAATCCTCCGCTGCGCGGAAAGATCCGAACGCAGATATCAAAATCGTCCCGACAATAGCCAAAATCGCAACGCTTATTAAAACTTCTAATAAAGTAAAACCTTTCATTATAATGCTCCTACTAAATTATACATTGGAGAAATCATGGCGATGGCGAAAAATCCGACGACGATGCCGATTAAAATCATGAGCACCGGCTCAATGATCGTGGAAAGATCCTTGGTCGCGATTGCCACCTCGTTTTCATAAAAAGACGCAAGCCGCAAAAGCATTTGCGAAAGCTCTCCCGTTTCTTCCCCGACTGCCATCATCTCTCCAACAAGCGGAGGATAAAGGTTTTCGGCGCCCAAAAAAGATTTGGAAATAGATTCGCCTTTTTGGATTCTGGAACGCGCAGTTTCCA
>CAYVZN010000111.1:0-1955 GCA_964456125.1 uncultured Candidatus Saccharibacteria bacterium | reverse complement strand
CTAGTCGGCGAATTAATAGTCTCGCCAAGAATAATAAATTGATTATCATCTATTCCCTGTAGCACGTCCTGATTTACTATCGAAACTATGTACTTCTCTCTTTCTTTTTTAATGTGGCTTGCATAGATCCTGGTAAGCTTAGCCCTTTTTATGGCCGCGGCTTTCTCAGCTTGTTGCTCGGGCGTTTGCGTGGGCATGTACGAAAATCTAGCGTCATACTCAGCTTGAATGGTTGGATCATTCATTATTTTCATATCATGGGGATCGTTCGGATCTGGTTTTGTGTCTGCCTCGCCTGCAAATTCTGGGAAATACCATAGAAACTCTCTGTGCCGGCCAGTTTTCGACATATAGTTTATCATATTTCCGAATTTCTTTTTCTTTTCGGCGCTTGTCGCGTAGGCGTCATCTCTATTAAGCCAGCCGTGTACTTCTTCGGGATCTTTTTCAAGTTCCGCCATAATTTTTCCTTTAAATTCGTCAGGATCGTCTGAAATATGCGCCGTCTGGAGATTATGGCCGGTCTTCACGCTTAGTGCTTGTTTCTTTTCTTTCTCCCATTCTTTTTCTCCGTATGATCTAAACGCGGCAACCTTATCGCCCGCGCCCCTTACAAGCCCTCCAAGCACGGGGATCCTGGCAGCTCTGGAAGTGCTTATTTTTGTTCCAACCGCCTGGAACTTATCGCCTTGCCTTTCGGCCACCTTCTGGGCTCCCCAGCGCCCTGCTGATTTGAGGCCTTTTCTGCTCCATTTTACTATGGCCCTTGCCGACTTGTCTTGCAGTTGAAGCGCCGCGGCCAACCCCATGCCCAGAAGCACAAGTATTACAATCCAAAAGATGAATTCATTTATAGGTAGAATTAGTGGTAAAAAGATTTTCTGCGCCAAGTCTCCTTCTATCTCTAAACTTTCTTTACTTAGGCCCTTAAAGGCGCCAGGCTCTGAAGTTCTAAGCTGTATAATTTTAACCGCTAAGAAAAGAATAAACGCGGGGGTAACGCCCATAAAAGACCATTTTATAAGACCCTGCCACCATTTTCTTGCGAGCCCCGCCGTATCGGGGAGTACTAGGGCGGCAAACGCAAGAGGAGAAAAAATTACCAACAGCCATATCGCAACATATCTCACCAAAAAAATAATGGAAAAGACGAGCAGTGTGCACGTTAAGGCAACAGCAACAAAAGACAGCGCAACGGATGCGACAATGGTTTCGAGTATTCCGCTTATGCCAATAATACCTTGTGTAATATTAAGTATTGCGTCCACGAATGTTGAAAAGCTATGATCGTCGCTCATAGATTTAAACGTGGAAATGGCGGTTCGTATTATGGGTTGCCCTTTTATGAAAACATCCAAGATGATCCATCCGACGTTTGTAATTGGATCGAGAAAGTAGTTTGTTATAATATTAGCGAAGTCTACCACTATGCCGGCTATAACTTTTGTGAAGTTTACTAAAAGGATTACTCCTATTAATTTCGGCAATAGGCGTATGCCGCCCTGCGTATTCCCGAGCATAGTTCGCAAGGCGATTACTATGAGGATTGCGATAAATAACAAGTTCGCGATATCCCGGGTTATTGCCCAGCCCACGTCAACAATACCTCCGTGCGTGTAAGGAAGTTGTATAAAGAGATCACTTATTACAAAATTTAAAATCAGGGCGGAAACTGCCACAGCAATCATGCCTATAAACGAGACTAAGAGAGATATTATTGCTATCCAGCCAATGGGGGTAAAAAATAGAATACCTATGCCTAGGACAATATCGGCTATATCAACCAGACAATCATATATCTTCAAAGTACAGGCGGCCTCCGTAAAATGTAGAGGAGCAGAAAGTCCCAAAAACAAAAACGCCGCAAATAAAGCAATGCCTGTCTTGGTTAAGGAAAGTTTAAAAGAGAGATATTTTTTTATGGCTCTCATCGTAAATATTATACCACGATGAGG
>CAYVZN010000110.1:554-1985 GCA_964456125.1 uncultured Candidatus Saccharibacteria bacterium | reverse complement strand
CCACGAAGCCGATCTGAACGATTTCGCGTCGGTGTTCGCCGTGGTCCGCGAGGTGATCCTGACGTCGGTTCCGGCGAAGCTGGGCAGCTACAATGCAGAGTGCCGCGGTGACCCGGAAGCGATCGTCGCTAGAATGCTGGAGAAGGAGCCTGCTGCTCGATACCCATCGGTTAATGTTCTGCAGACCGCTATCCGCCAGTACATCAAAACTCACGAAGCTCTCAGAGAGCCCTTGGATGCGTTCGGAGAGGGAAAGAGTCGCCTTGAAATCCTGAAAAAGTCAGAAGCCCTGCAGCCCGTTGATCGGAAGCAATTTCACCAGATTGTACCTCTTCGATGGCCTTATATTGCAGCAAGAGCGGATTCAGAGAGAGATCTCTACCAGGAAATATGGCCTGAGCTTCAGAGGGAGAAAGAAGGATGGCGTTTCGTCTGTATTTTGGGGGAGCCCTTAGCTGGAAAATCAACCCTCATGCGGAGACTAGGATACGATCTAGCCTGTGATGGCAAGCTCGTACTGCATGTCCTAGAGCGCCAGAACCATCCTGACATCTGGAATCGCATACCTGAGTTCTATGCACTGATGAATGAGCCAATCTACGTGCTTGTTGACGATGTCTTTGAAAACCGCGAAGCCTTTGATGCTCTGAAAAGGTTGGCGGGCGAAGGCAACAGTGGCCGGGGTCTCAGTATAACCGTCCTTGGGACTTCTCTTCTTCATCCTTCTGCTCAACGGGGACTACGCGATCTGGGCAAAGAAGGGGTGCCGACTCTATGGAAAAAACTGGAGCTAACAGCCGGAGATAAGGGTCGAATCCTTAGAAATGTCGGGTTAGACCGGCTGGCGACCGATCGCCGTTCATTCGAGCGCCTCATGGCTATTAATCGGTTCTATGGATTTCTCGCTCAGGTGCGAGCGCTAATGGAAGGAGCGGCGTTCCAACCATTGGAGACAATCCCCGCAGAGACGCTGGAGGCACAACGTCTTATGCGCCTCCGCACTGAGCAACCGCGTCTCTACGAGGCTTATAAGTACCTCTGCTTTGTTTATCGTCAGAACGTCGCGGTTCCGCTCTCACTGATCCAAACCGTAGAAAATGGTCGCTTCAGCGACATCCTTCATTTGGAGGGGCGCAGCGCTTGGATTTGTGAATCTGAAGTGCAGAACCCGTCTCCTACCCTTGGAGCTGTCCACTGGGCTCTCGCCAGCGCGCACTGGGACATTTACCTGCAATCGGTCAATCCAAGCCAAGTCCTACGGGATCTCGTCCGTGTGGCCCGTCCTGCCGACTCCCGCGAAGGGGTCTTTGTGGCGCATCTCTTTCGGATATGTCTGGATGACTCTCACCTTAATCTGCAAGGTGTTCTCACAGAACTCTCGTCGAGGATTCAGGAATTACAGCGTGCCATCGGAGTCGACCATCTGCTTAT
>CAYVZN010000110.1:0-544 GCA_964456125.1 uncultured Candidatus Saccharibacteria bacterium | reverse complement strand
ATTTGGCAGAGGACCTATCAAGCGCTCCACATGGAAGAAGAGGCAACTCGATGTCTCATGGAGGCCAAAACCCGCTCCCCGGTGAATGTGGCAGATTTGCTTGTACAGAGTGACCTTTTAGAAGGGGAAAATCCCGCTAAGGCTTTGGAGCTACTGGAGCAATGGCAAGACAGGTATCCCGATAATAGGGCCTTAAAGGTCAGATATCTTACACTTCTAGCGAACAAGGCGAACCAGTTTCCCGCCAAGCTGCGTACGGTCCTCAGCCAGCCTCCCCAGTGGCTTAGGGACCCAGACGAGAACTGGAATGTCGTGGAAGCCTATGTTGATATGATGATCCCTCATGCACCTGAGTTGATTCCTGATGTGGCAAGCCAGATTCGCTGGTGGCTCACCGAGCATGAGGGCCACCAAAATACGGCGGCGCTCTGGATCTCCTACCTCAAATTGATTGATGCCCAGCACAACACTGATAAGATGAGAGAGGCATTAAACGATTGCTGGGAGTGGCTTGTCCGACACCGGAGCGAGCGAGGGTATGTAC
>CAYVZN010000109.1:0-2016 GCA_964456125.1 uncultured Candidatus Saccharibacteria bacterium | reverse complement strand
CCGATCCCTGTATATTGAAAGAAATGCCAACTGTCAGACCAAAAATAATACTTGGGGAGTTATACCATGTATATAATCGAAGTGTTGAGGGTCGTATAATATTTCCATCACAGCGATATTATTCGCGCTTTATCGTAGCCTTACGGTTATTTAATACGACTGCACAGATTACGCTTCGCGATATTATAAAAATGCCCCATATAAATACAGGGATCGGATCCCTGTTTAATAAAGGGGAGCGATTGGTAGATATAGGGGCGTTTATATTAATGCCTAATCACTTTCATCTGTTATTGCGTCCACTTATTAAAAATGGCTTGTCACTGTTTATGCAAAAAATCGGTACCGGGTATACTTCTTATTTCAATCTCATGCAAAAGCGGAGCGGCATTTTATTTCAAGGAAAATACAAGAATAAACTTGTCGATAAAGATTCTTATGCGCGATACATACAAGCCTATATTCCGTTAAATGCGCTAGATAAAGAAATGCCAGATTGGCGCACAAATGGACTTATTGATATTCAACGGGCGAAGAAGATTTTACTTGCTCATCCTTGGTCTAGCTTTTCTTCTTACGTGGAGGAGAATAGGTTTCCTGGAATAATAGATAAAAATTTCATTAATGATTTTTTTGATAACAGAAAAGATTACCGATAAAAACCTGCAAGAGCCCCCGTGAATAAAGAACAATCTGGATAATTTTTCAGGAATTCGTCACGTTCTTTCAATTCTAACCAAACTGCCGCAGTAGTCACGGCACGAAGGAAAAAGATCTGGTTAATCACTTACCGATTCGTGCCGTATCGCACACCCAAAGCTGTTGGAAACACCAGGCCTCATAATTATGAAATGCGTCCTTCCTCTTACGAGGAGACGATAGTTTTACGATGAGCCTCCTGGACTTCCAACCGCGGAGGAATAACCTCAAAAGGCCGATTGTCTTTTAAGATCCTCCACGCCACCGCAAGCAATTTTCTTGCCGTGGCTACTGCGGCAGCGCCTGTTCCTTTCCGTTTCTTGACCCGATCATAGTACCATCCGAATCCCGGAGTCTTTTTGCAAAGCTGTTGCCTCTGGGCGATTTCAATCATGGTCCACCGAAGCCAGCGCGATCCCTGTTTCGTGATTCTGCCGTGTCTGGTCGTTTCACCTGAAGCATAGGTTGACGGCACCAGTCCCGCATATCCCATCAGTTTCTTGGCTGACGGGAATCGGTCAATCGTTCCAATTTCAGCCATGATCGTAAGAGCGGAGCAGTAACTGATTCCCGGAATTGAAGTGAGGAGCCGTGCCTGTGGTTGGTCAGTCACCGTTTGTTCAATCTTTTCGTCTGTTTCTTTCACCAACCGGATACAGGTATCAAGAAGTTCGAGGTAGCGGTTTAGATTAAAGGCAAAGTGCTCATCCAGTTCGAGCGCGGCGAGCCATTTTCGTCCCGATACTCCGAAGAGATCGGTGAAAGGATGTCTCAGCGCATTCTTAAAAAGGATGCTGTGGATTTTGTTCTTCACTTGCGTTCGGAGATTAACAAGGGAAGCGCGGAAGCGAACCATCTCTTTCCAGAATCGGACATCCGGTGAAGAAAAGTATGCTTCGGGCAAGAGATTCGTTCGCAAAAGATCGCAGAGCACTCCGGCATCGATGCTATCGGTTTTAATTCGGGCTGAGGCGATCGCTTTTACTTTCAAGGGATTTGCCAAGTGGACATCAACGCCAAGTTTCTGCATAAGGTCTGCATAGAAGTACCACTGGCTTACCGGTTCAACCGCAAGAGAGGCATTCGGAAATTTCCGCAAGTATCCTTTGATTGCTGACGGCTCTGTTTCGATCTTCCGGTTATCAAGCACGGCGCCGTCTCCGTCCTTAACGGAAAACGTTGACGTATTCTTGTGAAGATCCATTCCAATGTAAACTAAACTATTCATGTCTCGTACAATAAATTAAGGTTACTAATGATTTCGACCTTTATCTTTATTGTAGAGGCTTCGTAAGGTTTTTATAGCATTATGAAAAA
>CAYVZN010000108.1:0-2063 GCA_964456125.1 uncultured Candidatus Saccharibacteria bacterium | reverse complement strand
AGAAATTAAAAGACATACGCCTTTTGATTGGTTCGCAATGCTGGTTTTGGCATCTGCGGTTTTTGTTATAGCAAGCGTGATTACAAATGAGGTTGAAGAATTTAGCAAAGAAATGGATATTGAAGCTGAGCGTTTGCGGGCGGATATAGTTTATCTGCAGAGTTTAAATAATTCGCATCATAAATAATGGATTTTATACAGCTTATCATTATTGTTATTGGACTCTCGCTTTTCGAGATTATAAGCAGTGTTGACAACGCGATTATCAACGCGCAGGTTTTGCGCACCATGACGGAGCGTTTCAGGCGCATTTTTATGTTTTGGGGGATTTTATTCGCGGTATTTGTGGTACGCGGAGCGCTGCCTTTTGTAATTGTTTGGATCGCAAACCCTGGCTTTTCTTTTCCCGAGATGATGAAATTCGCATTTTCTGAAGAAGCCGATATTGAGCGGGCTCTGCATGATTCTAAGGCGTTATTGCTCTTGGGAGGAGGCGTGTACCTTGTGATGGTGTTTTTAAGCTGGCTTTTTTTGGAGGAGAAAAAATACGCGTTCTTTGTTGAGCATTTCGTGCATCGCCAGAGCGTATGGTTTTATGCGATATCTTCGATTTTACTCACGCTAATTGTCTATTTTGCGGTGCATGAAAATCCGTTGCTCGCGCTCTCCGCGTCGGTGGGCGCTACAGCATTTTTTATCACTGATGGTTTTAAGCACAATGCCGAGCGCAAGGAACAAGAATTGATGAATCCGAATATGGGAGCATGGAGCAAGATTTTTTATCTCGAAGCGCTAGACGCCTCCTTTTCAATTGACGGCGTGATAGGCGCGTTCGCTTTTACGCTTTCGATTCCTCTGATTCTTTTGGGCAACGGAATAGGCGCGTTTGTCGTGCGGGAAGTGACTATACGGGGGATTAATTGGGTCTCTAAATTCGCGTATTTGAAAAATGGCGCGATGTATTCGGTGGGATCCTTGGGAGCTTTAATGACGCTGGAAAGTTTTGGCAAAGATTATCCGTTTTGGATCGCGCCGTTGAATACTACTGTGATTTTGAGCGTATTTTTCTTTCTTTCGTGGAGGGAACTGCGCCAAGCCAAAGCGATTGCGTAGCTGGATGTGATCGTAATAATATAGTGTCGGTACAAGTTATACAAAATAAACGCGGCCGCGTTTATTTTGTATAACAACATTATTTTAGTATATATATATTATGCATCCTGTTATATAATTATATAACTCTGTCAGTAGTTGACGGGTAAAATACGCAGAGGGTAGAATAGCAACAATGGCTAATAAAAATAAACTTATCGTGGCGCTTGGGTTTGGAGTTGGCGGAGCGCTTTGGGGGCTTGAGGCGTATAGGGGCACTGTTGGCTCCGACGAAGTTTTCACGAACCCGTTCTCGTATATACTTGGCTCGGTCGCGCTGGCTATTTGCGGCGGGATTGCTCTTGCTTACATTAAATCTTTAACTCTCCTCCCTAGCCGCCTCTCTTACCCTAAGAGAGGGGGAGCGCGTGAAGGCGTGAAAATCATCGGACTCGGCCTTATCGGGTGGGTAGTGGCATTTGCTTTGCCGGCGGTGTGGGCTTATGAGTTATGGTTATTCGGTAGTATTATCGGCATAATACCGGAGCTATTCGCGAGGGGAGATACTGTCGATAGTTTTTTATCCCTCGAGCCCTCAATTGGTGTGGCTTATTTTTGGCTTGAATTTTTGATTACAGGGGCGATTGTCGGATTGATTTACGCATTTTTAGAAAAAACAAAAATTTTAAAATCAGTTTTATATAGCGCGGGCGGATTTGCTCTAGCATCTTTACTCGGGCCGATTTTGGGAAATCTGATTGGAAATATCTTTGAATCGCTGTTTATTAGTTATCTTTCCACATTTACAATAATTGGGGTTGTTTTTGGTTTTTTCTTGGCGGCGGGAGTGTTAAGTAAGGCGAAAGTCGGAGTAACTTAATGCGCAAAGGCGGCGTGCGTTTACCTCACCCCTAACCCCCTCCTCCGACTATAGTCGGAGGAGGGGAACTCGCGTAACACGTGAAGGGGAA
>CAYVZN010000107.1:0-2108 GCA_964456125.1 uncultured Candidatus Saccharibacteria bacterium | reverse complement strand
GAAGGAGGAAAGCCGTTGCATCTCCATCAAATCAAAATTAGTGGTTTTAAGAGCTTCGCCGAAGATGTAGAATTGGTCCTGGAGCCGGGGGTCACAGCCATTGTTGGGCCGAATGGCTGTGGCAAAAGCAACGTATCCGACGCGATTCGCTGGGTGTTGGGGGAACAGAGCGCGCGTGCGCTACGCTGTTCTCAGATGCAAGACATTCTTTTCAACGGCGGTGCGAATTTCCAGCCAGCGCAAAAGGCGCAAGTTTCCCTCCGTTTTACCCATATTGGGGGCAACTCGGCAGGAGCCTCGTCCTCCCAATTCGGCAGGAGCCTCGTCCTCCCAATCGCGCTCGAATCCCCGGAAATCGAGGTTCGCCGTCAATTGACTCGAAGCAACGAGAGCGGTTACTTCATCAATCAAACGCCCTGCCTGCTGCGAGATATTACGGAACTTTTTATGGACACAGGAATCGGTGTCGATGCCTACTCGATTATGGAGCAGAGCAAAATCGATCTCATCCTCAACACCCATCCGGAGGAGCGTCGCTTCCTGTTTGACGAAGTGGCGGGCATCACCAAATATAAGCACCGCAAAAAAGCGGCAATTAAAAAACTGGAGGAAACCGAGCAGAACCTGGTACGCATCAACGATGTGATTCACGAATTGCAACGTGAAACCCAATCGCTCAAGCGGCAGGCCGAACAGGCAGAGCGTTACCAGCAACTGCACAATCGTCTGAGAAATCTGGAATTGACGCTCAACCGTCGGGAGTACGAACGGTTTGCCAGGGAATTAACCGAAACGCAACTGAGCTTAGATGAGATTCTACGCCTGGTGGCGGAGGCGAACGAGACAATCCAAGCGACTGAACAGCAGATTGAGGATGCGACGGGACGTCGTTCTGAGTTAGATGCCCTCATCCGAGAGGGTCAAGATGTTGTGCGTCAATTCGCGGGTGAAATCGAGCAGACGGAACGGCAAATAGCGCTTTATAAAGAACGGCAGTTAAATATCCAACAGCAACGCCAACGCGCCCTTCAGGCGATTGAATCGTTGGAAAAACAGTATGCCGAACTCGAAACGCAGAAGCGGGAGCGAGAGCAGGAACGCACGCAGGTCAATGTGTCACTCCAGTTGGATGAGAGCCGTCTGACAGCGCGGCGGCGCGTTTTGGCGGAGCTTACCGCGCGGGTCAGTGATGCGCAACGCTCTGTGGATACGATAAACGTACAGGTAATCGAAACAACCCACCAGATGTCGCAGTTAGAAGCCCAGTTGTTGGGGCTCAACAACAAACTTGAGTATTCCGCGAACAACTTGAGTCGAATTGAAGAGAACGCGAAGGCTTTGCAAGCGGAACTGGAAGCGGCAAAAGCGGCTTATGCAAAAGCGCAAAGACATGAGCTACTGGCGACCGCGGATGCGATTCGCCTTGACGCTCAAAAACAGCGTGCCGAAGACGAAATCCAGGACCGCCAGACAGCGCTGCGCAAGTTGGAATCTGAGATACGCGGGATTCAAGACGCCCTTGGCATGAGCCTTTCGCGCCATAAATCGTTACTGGAATTGCAAGAGGCTTACGAAGGTTACTTTGCTGGTGTTCGAGCCATCCTGAAAGCTAGAGAGATGGACCCAGAACGATTTGGCGGCGTTTGCTGCGTGATTGCCGAGCTCATCAGAACCGACCCTGACTACGAGTTGGCGATCGAAGTCGCGTTGGGGAGTGCCATCCAAAATATCGTCACAGAAATCGCTGAGGACGCCCAAACAGGAATCGTCTTTCTCAAGCAGACCCGAGCCGGACGTGTCACATTCTTGCCGCTGGATATTCTGCGCTTCAGACCCTTCCAGGAGCACAACCTGCTGAATCAAGAGGGCGTGATTGGCTTGGCATCGGACCTGTTGGATTATGACCCCAAATACGACGTTGCCATCCAGCAACTGTTAGGGAATACAGTGGTCATCGAAGACCTCGAGACAGCGATACAGTTGACGAGGCGTTTCCGTCCAAACGCACGCCTCGTCACACGGGAAGGGGAATTGATCAACGCCTCCGGGGCAGTGACGGGGGGCCACAGCAGTCAGCAAACCAGTGGATTCCTCAGCCGCTCCCGAGA
>CAYVZN010000106.1:0-2120 GCA_964456125.1 uncultured Candidatus Saccharibacteria bacterium | reverse complement strand
GGACAGTTTCTTGAATAAGTGCGTGCGTGCCGATTATTATATCTATTTTGCCCTCAGATGTTTCTTTAGCAACTTTCGATTTGGATATCTTAAACGCGGAATATTTTATTTTCTGGGAAGTTTTTTTATGAGCCGATCCAGTGAGAATAGCAACGGTTATTTTATATGGGTCAAGAAATTCAGTTATACCCGAAAAGTGCTGCTGAGCAAGAATTTCAGTAGGCGCCATCAAAGCAACTTGGTATCCGGATTTTATGGCCTGAAGCGCCGCCATTGCCGCGACCACAGTTTTGCCAGACCCCACATCTCCTTCCAGCAATCTATTCATGGGATGGGGTTTTTCAAGGTCCTGCAAGATTTCCCATGCGCAAGCGCGTTGAGAATCAGTAAACTTAAAGGGCAGGGAAGAGACAAAACTTTTCGCAAGGTCTATGTCCAGATTTATTTTTGGCGCGTTTTGTTTTTGTAAACTAAGTTTTTCTTTTAAGGCAACTGTCTGGATTAAAAATAGCTCCCCAAACGCGATTCTTTTTTTCGCGCTTTCGGCGCCGTCCAAATTTTTAGGAAAATGAATATCATTGAGCGCTTGAGAGAGCGAAGGCATATTGTGTCTTCGCAGTATTTCTTCCGGAAAATACTCCGGAATTTTTTCTGTTAAATAAAGCAGGGGCTTTATAACATATCTAAACCAGCGCGAGGTAATTCCCGCAGTTTCAGGATATACTGGCACGATGCGCCCCACATGGCGCAAATTTTCAATTTTCAATTTCCCCTCCTTCGCCGAGGCTACGGAGGGCAGGCAATTTTCAAACTCTCTTCCGACTACTTCATAAGAGGGACTGGATAAAGAAAGGCCGTCGTTTGAAAAAGCAGTTTTTCCGGAGAGAACTACGTTGAACTCGGGCCTTAAATTTTGTACAAGATATGGCTGGTTAAACCAGACTGATTTTATAACCCCGGAGGCGTCTTCCACGATAGCTTCTGTTATGTTCATTTTTTTTCTGTATGTGCGGGAATTTTGAATATCAATTATTTTGCCCATAACCGTCACAGTCTCGCCTATGCCAACGTCTCCGATAGGAGTAATTTTAGAAAAATCCTGGTATCTTGAGGGAAAATGAAAAAGAAGGTCTTTCACCTCCTTAATTCCCATTCCATGAAGCCGCCTTGCGTATATCGGCCCGATTTTTTGAACTTGGGTTATTGGAGTATTAAGATTCATCTCCTCAAGAATATCATAAATTAATAAATTATCAACATTGACAGGGCGCCTATATGTACATTATTATGTACATATACCTTGATTATAATTAAACTATTCTATCATGGACACAAAAACAACCATACCTATAACCGAAGCTCGGAAGAGGATTTTTGAGATTTCTGACGAGGTGCAAAAACCAGGATTGTACTATACGTTTACTGAAAAAGGGAAACCAAAGACAGTAATGATGTCTGCCGAAGAGTTCGAATCCTTACAAGAAACAATCGAAGTGTTGCGCGATTTTCCTGATTTAGACAAGTACGTAAAGGAAATGGAGAAAGACCTGAAGTCTGGTAAATACAAAAGTTATAAAACACTACAAGAATTAATGTCTGAATATGAAATATCGGGTAATATTCAAACCAGGAACAGAAAAAGAGCTAGAAAGAATTCCCGATAGGAAACGCAAACGGATTTTTACGGCGATTAATCTGCTTGCCCTAGATCCTTATAGTGGTAAAAAGCTTGACGGGGAATATAAAAAATATTACTGCATTCGCGTTTGGCCATATAGGATTCTCTATTATCCATACAAGGAAAAGCGGATTATCGTGATATTTCGCGTTGGCCATCGCCAGGGCGTTTACTAAAATTAAAAAAGCCACGCATTGCGTGGCAGGGTTTAGGGCTGACAGTCCCACTCTTCATCTTTTTCTTCGGTGAGGCCTTCACGGAGAAAATTTTCCAAAAGTTCTAGTTTCTTCGCCTGAAACTCATATTCAAGCGCGTCATATAGACGTTTGAATTGCGTATTTCCTAACGCCTCCGTTAGTAATTGCCGAAAGGTCATTGGCATACTTCACCCCCTTTGCCGTTTTTGTGCTTTGTACTATAAGCAGCATATCAAATTTATTTA
>CAYVZN010000105.1:0-2200 GCA_964456125.1 uncultured Candidatus Saccharibacteria bacterium | reverse complement strand
CTCTATCTGGTCGCCAAGGGTCTTAGCTTGCGCCCGCTTGGCCTGAATATCGGCCCGCAGCTTGGTAATCTTCTCCTCGGTGGTTTTTAGATCTTTGCGCTTGGCGTCCAGCCGGGCGCGCAGCTCGTCAATGGTTTCGGCAGACGCCAGATAGGGCGCCAACACCGCGGCCGCAGCCAGCACTACCGCACCGACTATTGCCGCCCAGCGTCTGTGTGTTCGGTCTGGCATAGCGCGAATGGCCGCTAGGTAATCTTCACCGGATGTGCAAAGCGTGCCGCTAAAGCGATGCCGACTTGGTTCAGAAAAAGCCAAGAGAAACCATGCCGAGCGCCGTCAGCGCGGTGATGACAATCAGGATCAGGCGCTGCCAGCGTCTCGCTGAAGGAGGCATGCCGCCAGTATCTCGCAGATCGCCGCTGGCATCAAACCACTGAGGTGGCGGTCCGGTTTTAGGTTTGTCGGTGCGGAGTGGCTGTGAATTATATAAACGTGACCTTCGATACTATGTAGTATCGAGGGGGAAGTCAGGGGAAAAAAATAACCGCCGACCTCGAGGATCGGCGGAGGAAGATATGCGGGCCCCTAGTATTAGGACCTACATTCCTATCCAGGCGAGTTGAGGTTGCTTGTAAGGGGCGTAGTCTGTGGCCTTAGCCCTCACAATGAATCCAACTGCCTGAGACTCACGGCGGAGCCGGTCAAGGCGGCGGCGAGCACGAGCGATATTCTCTCCTAGCTCGCGGTAGACGGGCCCGTTGCCCAGCTTCTCCCGGTCAAATGCACGCCAGTATTTATAAACGTACGCCTCTTGCTTACGCATCTCAGAAACAAGGTGTGCAGCGTTGTCGGTGGTGCTCCACTAAATTGTTACCACTAACAGTTCTCACCTAAGACCGGTCTTTCCCTCCTAACGAAGGGAGGGAGGTGATACTGACCACATGAGCACCAATGAAAAAGCCAGGACTGCCCGCCGCTACACCCCGCAGGTGAAGTGGCAAGCGGCGCTGGAAACAATTCAAGGCAAGGAACCCGGTCAAGTCGGTAAAGCGTTTGGCATCCACCCGACGTCGATCACGGTTTGGAAAAACCACGTCTTAAGCCACGGCGTGGAGCTGTTTTCCACGAAGACCTCCGTCAAACAGTTGGAGAAAAAGATTCAGCAGCTGGAAACGTTGCTCGGTAAAAAGGAGGTGGAGATTGCCTTTTTAAAAAACGTTCTGGATGTGAACTACTGACCACGGCGCAGCGGATCGAGACCGTCCGGCAGCTGCAAACCGCAGGGCATAGCCTTAACCGATCCCTGGACATTGCCGGTCTTACGAAGCGGGCCTGGTATTACCACCAGGCGAAAGACGCGGTGATGGATAAGTACGCCGCCGCCAAAAAGGCGCTCCTGAAAATTTCCGAGAGTGATCCTGGTTACGGCTACCGCAAAACCAAGCCGGAACTTCACGATGAATACGGCATCACCATCGGTTACCACGTCACCCGTAAGCTGATGAGCCAATTAGAGCTCATTGTCGCCAGAAAACGGCTCAAACCTAAGCCGCCCATAATCTTGAAAGCGGTTACCAGACTCGGCGACAAAGCCAACTTAATCCGACAGCTAGCAGACAGGGGCCACCGCTTCCAGCTTGGCGAAGCGATGGTAACTGACTTTACCGAGATCATCTATGATCACGGCCAAAAGACAGCGCAGCTGGCACCCATCATCGGGTACGTCGAAAAAGTGTGTTGGGGCTGGAGCCTGGCTAATACCTGCACAGCGGCGGCTGCCTTAAAAGCTTGGGCCAAAACGAAGAAGAGGCGCCACCGCTGGGGATTAAACAATGCGGGAGTAATCATGCACCATGATTTGGGAGCAACCTACACCAGTTGGTCGTGGCTTAGGCACCTGCTCTCTCGCGACAAAGTTCGTGTCTCCTGGGCGTTGCGCGGGGCGCGGGACAACCCGGAAATGGAATCCTTTAACAGCCACTTCAAACAGGAGAACCGCAGTTTGTTCTGGGAGTGCGAGTCATTCGAGGAGCTGCTGGCGGTGGCAGCCGATCGGATCCGCTACTACAACTATCACCGACGTCATGCGGCCTTGAAAAATCAAAGGCCAATCGGGTATATTAAAAACAAGGGAAAGCCGGTTAAGAAAAAGTAAGAACTAATTGAACCTTAACTGGTAACAAAAAAACGACGCACTACC
>CAYVZN010000104.1:0-2202 GCA_964456125.1 uncultured Candidatus Saccharibacteria bacterium | reverse complement strand
GAAATGTAATCAGCATTTCTTGAGACGGAACAAAAAATCCGACAACCGTAGAGGCGACAAGAATCTTTGAAATATCAGAAAAGTATTTAGAAAGAACATCTATTTGTTCCTTACTCAGTTTCATATTTTAATTATAGTTTATATCATGCAAAAGTCAATTTCTTGTATTTTCTTCCATCTAAGTTTGTAAAGAGTTGCAGATTTCGATGGGGGGAATAACCCCACCCGGCGCCGTGAAACGTTTTTCTCAGCGGCGAAATGAACATTAGTCAGAAACATTTAGAAAGTAATTATCTAGGAATGCAAAACAGAATTAGTGTTCATTTCGCCGCTCTGAAGAAATTCACAGCGAGTTAGTTTTAGGGGGGTCACAATGCTTTTAATCGTACTTGTCGTCGCGGTTACGGTAATTTTCGCAGTGGTTTGCGAGTGCCAAAATCCACTCGGCCAACCTAAAAAGGGCCACGGTTCAGCGAGGATAACCCCCCCCGAGTAGCCCTTTGCCGAAGGGGGGCGACCCGAGGAAGCGATTGCGAGTCGAACTCTGCAATCGCTTCCTCCAATCATTATAGGGCTGATGAGTTAGAGGCAAAACTCTCGCTTCTCGCCTCTGGCTCACAGCCCTGTGATGATTAAGTCTCTCGACAACTATTCTAGTGACATAGAGTAAAACTCATCTTCTGATAGAAAATAAAGCGTATTACTGCCTTCCTCATAATAGAGTTTGCGCGCGCCGGCATCGCGCAATTCATAAATGTTTCGCGCGTCTCTTCCATCCAATTCTATTGCCATAATAGAATTTTTTGTTGCATAAAGTATATATTCATTATTTTTTGTAAACCAAACCGCATCTATTATATCTTGCTCTTGCGCGAGTATTATTTCCAGATCTTGCGCGTCGTGAAAGGGTTGTATATGAATATCTTCAAGCCAATAAACGCTTAACATGTTTTTACCTATAAGAAGCAGCTTTTTCCCATCCGAAGACGCAACCGCGCTTTCTACATCACCCGCGATTTTATTCAACGCCGCAGTCCGTTTGTTAAAAATATAGACATTCTTATCCGCTAAAACAATCGAGTATGAATCCCTTGGGTATTCAAGCATTTCGGCATTTATAGCCTTTTCGATATACGGTATCGCGGTAGACGATAATTGCTGAATTTCACGCGTTACAAGATCCACGGAATTGATAGTGCCGAGTTTCGACGAGATGTATATCGCCTTATTGTCTCGTATAACATAACTAAGCACGTCAGACGCAAGCGGCGCGGAAAGCATTTGATCCAAAAAATTATAACTAAAAAGCAGATCGCCTCGATCGGGGTCGCTCGCTGAAAAAAATATCCCGTCACTATTGTCGCTCCAGATGATTTTCCTTATTTTTAATCCCGATAATTGCCTGGAGAAATCAACGGATTTTAAAGGGTTTGCCGTAATATCGGTCGCAATCCATTTTTTTTGTCGTCCCATCGAAACAGAAAAAAGTATTTTTTTTGAATCATTGCTCCATACAACATCAGATATTTTATAACCGCTAAATTCAATAGGGGCTTTGATAATAATTCCGTCATTAACATTTTGCGAAGAATGAATACTTATTTCGGGAATAGGACTAGCACTAATAAAGGCAAATTTCTCCCGCGATGGCGAAAAGTAAAAATCCCGCGCACTGTCCGTTATTTTTTTCACGACAGCGTTATCGGGAAATAAGTATATGTTTTTTGCTTCTGTTACAAGCTTTGGTAAGACTAGAAGCTGCTTTTCCCAGCTTAAGTAGTTCTGCTTTTTTACTTCAACGGAATACACCCTAGGTATTAAATTTCCGGTATATATATTTTGAAATACAAAATTACTTCGTTTAATAAGATTTTTATTTATGTAAAGCTCAACCGGCGCCGGGCGAGGTTCTACAAAAATAGCGCCCGTTTTTACAACGGATCTAGCTTCAAGGTCCAGCCGATATCCTTGCGAATATAAGATAACGCAAGGGGCTGCGATCAGAAATGCGCCCAGAAACAAAAGAAAAAGACGGGTGCGTGTGGATTTTTTCATAAACTGCATTATATAGTAAAATAAAAAAATTCAACAGAAGGAAAAGGAGGGCAAACGCTATCGTCTCACCTCACCCTCAACCCCTCCTCCGACTATAGTCGGAGGAGGGGAACTCTCGTTACACGTCTTATGGGGGTACCCCCCTCT
>CAYVZN010000103.1:0-2308 GCA_964456125.1 uncultured Candidatus Saccharibacteria bacterium | reverse complement strand
GAGGGCAAAATAGATATAATAATCGGCACGCACGCACTTATTCAAGAAACTGTCCGTTTTAAAAATCTGGGGCTGATCATAATAGACGAACAGCATAGATTCGGAGTAGAACAGAGAGCTAAACTCTGCAAGCGCGGTAGCCCGGTGCCGCATTTACTCTCAATGACAGCGACACCGATTCCCCGTACTCTTTCTCTTGCCGCGTATGGCGATCTAGATCTTTCGTTAATTACGCAAATGCCAAAAGGCAGAAAGCATATTATAACAAAAATAGTAGCCCCTGCCGGACGAAGCCAGGCGTATAGATTTATTTATGATCAGATTAAACAAGGGCGCCAGGCATTTGTAATTTGCCCCCTGATAGAAGAGTCCGAAAAACTTGAAGCCAAAGCGGCAACAAAGGAATACGAAAAACTGCAAAATAACATATTTCCTGATTTAAAAATTTCCCTTCTTCACGGAAAGATGACGGGCAAAGAAAAAGAAAAAATAATGCAAGAATTCTCCGCCAAAGGCGGATCCGCCTCTAGCGGAAAAGATAAAAGACCTGATATTCTAGTTTCAACCTCGGTCGTTGAAGTTGGCATAGACATATCCAACGCCACCGTAATGCTGATAGAAGGCGCCGATCGATTCGGCCTTGCCCAGCTCTACCAGTTCAGGGGCCGAGTAGGCCGAGGCGAGCATCAATCTTACTGTTTTCTTTTCACGGATTCAACCTCAAAAACAACGCACCAAAGATTAAAGGCGCTAATCAGCGCAAAAAATAGTTTTGAACTTGCAGAAGAAGATTTAAAAATTCGCGGCCCCGGCGACTTTATCGGCTCCCGACAATCCGGCATACCAGATCTTGCCATGGCCTCGCTTACGGATCTTGAATTTGTAAAAAAAGTCCGCAAAGAAGTCGAAGATTTGCTAGCTCACGATCCAGAGCTTGAAACAAATCCTATGCTGCGCCAGAAATACGATACATTTCGTAGAGAGATACATTTTGAGTAAATTTTCAATTTTCAATTCCCAATTTTCAATCAATTACTAAATGATTAAATTTTCAAACAATAACAGCAAATACGATCTCGAAGAGCGTACGGCGAAATTCGCCGAACGAGTCATTGATTTTGTGCGCGCAATAAAACTAGATGCGGTGAATAGAAGAATTGTCGATCAATTAGTTAGATCTTCAAAGAGCAACAAGTCGTAAAGTAATTGATAATTAAAAAATTTAATATTGATTGAAAATTGGGAATTGAAAATTGACAATTTATTTACGGTATTTCTCAGTCGGCCAAAAAGACAAATGCTTGCCGAGCATCAGGCGGGTTTGAGCCTCTATAGCCGGAAATGAGCCGAAAATAATCAAACTGACAGGAACCAACAGCCACTGTAACATCATAAAAATATATTTAAATTTTCCGTAATTTGGGGGCTTGGGAGGAAGCATTAAAATACTCAAAAACACGGAGGACATCAGACCAAGCATAGCAATAGTTAAAAAAAACCGCGTTACTCGAGGCAGATTATAAGACAGAATAGTTGTGTTGAAGCTCTCCCCGCCCAGAACAAGCGGCAGCCAACCGAGAACAAAAATTAACACGGCATACGTGGCCCATGAGAAAAATCCTTCTATAGTATAAAAGCCATACTGCCACATAAGCCTTTTGGGGATTTTTTTATTTTCTCTCCCTACGGGAGATCCCGCGCCCGCTTCGCCGGATCTCCAGCGAGGCGAGTAGCGGGACAAAAATCCAAAGAGAAAATACGCGATGTCTGCCGCGCCATAAGCCCATCGCCTCTGCTGTTTGTAAATGTTCTTGATCGTTCTCCAATGAGAACCCGCGACATTCGCGTCCATTGAAACTGGATAATAAAGTGAAATTACTCTGTAATCTCCGTTATAATGCAAAAAACACTGCCAGAAAATTCTGGAGTCTTCTGATACAACATCGGGATGCCAGAACCCAACATCCACAAGCGCCTTAAACGACATCGCGTGCGAAGAGAAAGTCAGATGCTTTTCCGGCCTCTCCTGATTCATGGTGTGCCAAAATGTGGACGAAAACGCCACAACGCGCGATAACGCGGGAGCCTGCCAGATATTATTTATAAAAAGCGGAATAGGCTGAAAGCTGGATCTTAAGGGCTTTTCGCATGTTAAATAATTATAAGCAAGACAACTAAAATAATGCGGGTAAATTACGGTGTCCGCATCAAGCGTAGAAACTATTATGTTTTCGTAAGGGATATTTTTTCTATCTATAAAATTATTTTTTATATATATTCCGGCCCAGCGTTCGTTTGAGCCCTTGCC
>CAYVZN010000102.1:2045-2327 GCA_964456125.1 uncultured Candidatus Saccharibacteria bacterium | reverse complement strand
GATATTAAAGACCCGTAGCCGATTCGGGTTAGCATAGAAGGGCTCGAGAATGTCAAATAAATACCCTATCCCCAACCCGTACTTCAAAACTGCTGCCGATACAAAGAATAAGGGGGGTAGGATCAGGGCAAAACCGATACCTGCCACCTTATTGTAAGAAAGCGTTCCTGATGAGATACTCATAATTTATCCTCCTGAGTTTGGGTGTACAACCTTTATCATCTGAAGCAATAGCCACCTAACGCCCAGCTTCAACGGCCGCCCGAGACTCATGGCCGGGTT
>CAYVZN010000102.1:0-2035 GCA_964456125.1 uncultured Candidatus Saccharibacteria bacterium | reverse complement strand
GGTTAGGCATAAAATTACTCACGCCGAGGGCTCGTTTTTGAGGCCAGCCAATTCAACAGCATGATACACGGCACGACATACGGAAAAATTCCGTAAAGCGTGTCGCTGGCAGAATGAGAATGACGGTCAACAGCCAAGAAAACTTGAACGCAAAAGATCAAAGCCAATAGCACGGCAAACCAGCCGGTAACAGAGACGGGGCGATATATCCACCCCCAAGGCTGAAACCAGTATTTCTTCATTACGGATTTTCCTCCTTCAATGATTATAAAGCTCTTTGTAATACAAAGTTAAATTACCAAAAAAACTTCTAACAATCGCGCATCGCTTGAATCAAGGTTTCCATGTGGCCCAGATAGCGTTCGAGCGCAGCGCGTCCTTCCGCAGTCAGGCGGTACTCCGTTTTGGGGATGCGCCCGTCAAAGGATTTGGTGCATTCGATGTACCCCGCTTCCTCCAGCTTGCGAGCGTGCACACTCAAGTTGCCGTCTGTTGTATCCAGCAATTTCTTCAGATCGTTGAAGCTTAAAGATTCGTTGACGGCAAGCGCACTGACGATAGCAAGCCGCATGCGCTCATGAATGAGGCGGTCCAGTTGGGGTGAGCCGCTCCTGGCTGCCAAACCCCGCACCACACGTAATGTGCGCGATTTCGCAGAGGCGTTTGTTGGAATCTCTTTCTGAAGGGAGTTTTGATTAGCCACCGTACCACCTCGCGATAATAGACCCAAAAATGACATGCAATCCACCAAACCCGGCTCCCATAAAGCCATCTCCCCAGGACGGCGGTGCGAAGAAAGCAGCCGTACCGAAAAGCATAAAGCATAGTCCCATCACGGGAACGATTCGGACCGAGAAGGCACCTCCTGTGACAATGCCTGTGCCGTACAGCAAGAGCCACAAGCCGGGGAGAGCATTCATCAATCCGCTACGATAAAAAATCACAGTCAACACCACCCCCGCAAGCATAGGCGGACAAAGGCTAAGGACAAACTTTCTGCCCGTCCCTGAAAGGAGGGAAAGCTTGGCCTTATGGGCTTTGTGGCTCATGGTCCATACACCGATAACGCTTGCAAGCAACGCTTCTGCCAGCCATATCACAAGCCAGGCGTCGGTACTAGACTGATACGACGCTGTAAGCGTTGCGAAGAAAGCGGTGATACCCATGAGAACCATCCCCCACCCCGGAACGGCGGTAAAGTACGCAGCTCGTTCCATGGTGTCGCGGATGAAACGGAGGTTTTCCATGGCGTGCTCATGCAACGCTGGGGTTTCTGCGCGACTGGGTCGAGGTGAACGGTTAGGGTACATGTAATTAGTATACATCAGGATTTTTATATTGTCAAGCACTTTTTAACATAAAGTGGAAGGATACAAAACATCCATCGTTTCAAGGACTGACAGCATACGGAACTAAAATTCGTCACCCCGGCCCTCTCATCTTACATCACAGTAGAAATTTAACAATGAGATTTGAGAATAGGTCAACACCATCAAAACGGAAACCTCTTCAGATCGAGAAAGCAGATTCGCAGGTCGAAGACTCACGGGACGGAGTGGAACACTCACGGAACGGAGTCGAAGACTCACCCGCCCGAGATGAACTTACACAGAGGCAGGGCATTTGCAGATTTGCTCATTTGCTCATTTGCATATTTCTTACATCACAGCAAAAGTTTTGACTCCCCCGAAGAACAATGGTAAAATAAGGGAAATCCACTGACCAAGGCACCTAATCGACAGCGTGTGGGTGGACTGGGACAACGTATAGGAAAAACATCAAGGAGTCAACCGTCAATTACCCCGACCAATTGAAAAGATAATTGGTCGGGGCTTGTGATACCTGCATGCCAAGTGGGTTAAACAGGACAAAACAGTTGACTAGACAGTTAGTTCTGAACTGGCTACACATGGCAGTGTAAGAGATGTTGCTGGATACTACCCTCGTCTGTAACCTCTCTGCCAGTCAGAGTCAAAGGGGAGTATATACGCTGTCTCTTATACACATCTCCGAGCCCACGAGACTAGGCATGATC
>CAYVZN010000101.1:0-2420 GCA_964456125.1 uncultured Candidatus Saccharibacteria bacterium | reverse complement strand
AACCAGAACAATGGGTAGCCGATCCTGTCGGTATTCCTCCCGTAAAAATAAATGCCGCTGAAATAAAAACAGCAGCGATAAATATAGCGGATAAAATATAAAAATTACTTTTAGACATAGTTAATATTTAATTAATTATAAAATAAAAAAATAAATAAAATAATTATTCGTCTTTACTATATATAATACATTATATTAAAAGATACCCACCTGTGGATATCTTTTTACAATTTTTATTCACGTGCGCATTCCACACCTCACCCCCTTCCCCCTTCTCCTTATCAAGGATGGGGGTGGACTAAAACGCACAAGGTTCTAAAATAAATTCTGACACTTATACAAATGCAACACGGCCGTGTTGCATTTGTATAAAGTAAAAATCAGAAAGTTATACAAAATAAACGCGGCCGCGTTTATTTTGTATAGTTTAAAACCCCGATTCGTTTCACAAATAATCAGGTCATTTTATAATGACCTGATTATGTTCTAATACAAAAATTATTTTTTATCTCGTAACACTTATAGATGCCGCTATTTCGGCATCCGGTGCAGACACCGTAATTCGCCCATTGGCGTTTCTTACTATAGTATACCCCGCTCCGTTAGTGGCGCACGCGGTTGGACAGGAGGGATCCATTGGTATAGAGACAAGATAAATTTGCGTAGCTCCTACGAGGGAAGTGTGTAGATTAATCAAGCCAGTGCACGAAACATCATCTTTGCATATTTCCGTCGGCGCGAGGGTTATGGCGCTCGGCAACGCACCGTTATTTCCTACGGCATACTGATATACGGCATTTAGTATCGCGTTTACATCGCTCTGCCTCTTGGTATCCCGAGCTTGAGCGAATTGACGCGCCGGATTAACGGCAATTATAACAATGCTTGAAAGTATTGCTATGATACCGATAACTATTAGGATTTCTATAAGAGTAAAACCTTTACGGGGCATATATCTATATTACACTATTCATATATTTTATAAAAAAAATATATGTGGATAACTTTTTTATTCATCCTTCCATCTGTCATTGCGAGGAGCGAGCCGCCGCGAGCGACGCGGCAATCTTTCGGCTTTACATGTTTTAAGATTGCTTCGCCTACGGGCTTCGCTCGCAATGACAAATCGCTCGTAATGACAAATGTGGGTGGGCGTAGACATGATCTTTTATTCCTCTTCTTCTTGAAGCAGTTCTCTAAATCCTCTATATTCAGTGGACGAAGCATCTAAAATTATTTCGTCTTGCGGAACAATAATTTTAAGTTCAGGCTCCGCTCTTGGCATATTGTGTTGTATCGTCTTTTCCGGAGATTTTAAGATATAAAAATATACAACTAGTCCCAAGAAAATAAAGGCGACGGTTACAAACGATACCCCGAACAACATACTTCTTCGAAGCTCTTTAACAATATCGGAAATTCGAACAACCAAACCCCTTATATATTTGTATCTTTCTTCTACATTTATGGCTTCCGGCAAAAGATTTATACCCAAAGATAAATCTTCATTCGCGCATAACGCAAGCCCAATAACACTTGCGAGAAGAGATTGGTCTTTTTCTTTTCTTAATATTTCGTCACTTTTAATATTTTCCAACGGGTTTGCCGTAATTACTGTTTTTCCAAGATTTGATGAAATGTATTCTTTAACTTTGGGTAAAAGCTCCGAGTTTGCGACTAAAATAATTTCTCCTACAACTTCTCCTGTTTTATCTTCATAGTACAAAATAGCATCTATGATTTCTTTAATGGCAAGCTTGTTCCCTTCAATAGATATGCTTACTGACATGCTTAATACATTTTCACCGTTAAAAAAACTTAAACTCCCGGCCAGTGAATTTATATAAAAAATCGCCGCGGCCACTTTCGTTTTTAGATTATATCTTTCGCCCAACAGCGCCCTTCCCAGGCTCGAAGATTGAATGCCTAAAACAACCGGGTCAACACCAGCCATTTTAATTACACTGACATAGCGATCTACAACTTGTTTTAAAACGGCTATATACAATACGGGCTTGAAATTTATTTCTATTGAATCAACATAGATATTCTCAGGATCAAAAGGAATATTTTCTTTAGATTCATTTACAAAAACCTGCGATTCCGGTAAATTTACTAGAGCTTTTAGATTATAGCGTTCGGGATCTAAAGAATTAGGTTTAGTATTTTTTAATAAACTGATTATATTTTGCGCAAGTTTTTCTTTATCGATTATTTCCCCGTTTTCTACAATACCTCGACCTAACGCAACGCGGCCAAAAGCCAGAGCCTCCTTTTTGTCGTTAAGCTGAAGGGCTTCTATAGAAGAATCACTGATATTAATAGCTATTGTTGCCTGTTTTTTGAACATAGATGTCCTTGAGTCACGAAATTAAAATGATGAACCTCTTGTTTAACATTCGATGTTAAACATAGATGAG
>CAYVZN010000100.1:0-2491 GCA_964456125.1 uncultured Candidatus Saccharibacteria bacterium | reverse complement strand
CGCCGCTTTCACAAAAGCCAAAAATAACGGATGCGGACGCAAGGGGCGAGATTTAAATTCCGGATGAAATTGGGTCCCAAGATAAAATTTATGTTTCGGCAACTCAATAATTTCTACGAGATCGCGATCGGGGTTAATACCCGACATCACCAAGCCCTTGTCTTCAAGGGCTTTTCTATATTCATTGTTTAGCTCATATCTATGGCGATGTCTTTCTGAAATCAGTATATCGCCATTTTTTAATGCCTCCTGTTCAAAACTGGAATTTTTATAAGCGGCAAACGCTTTCGATCCCTTCTGAAGTTCGCAGGAATAAGCGCCGAGTCGCATAGTAGCTCCAAAATCTTTTTTCTTGATATTTATTTTCTGATCCGGCATAACATCTATAATAGTATGCGGGGTTTTTTTATCTATCTCGGTGGTGTGGGCGCCTTTGAGGTTGCATACGTTGCGAGCAAACTCTATAGCGGCAATCTGCATGCCGTAGCAAAGCCCAAAATACGGAATATTATTTCTGCGGCAATATTCAGCTGCCAAAATCTTGCCCTCAACCCCGCGCGCCCCAAATCCTCCAGGAACAATAACGCCATCATAACTTTTTAATTCAGCTGTGGACTCGGGAAATTTTTCATAGTGATCCGAGTTCAGCCAGCTAATTTCCGGTTTTCGTTTTTGAAACCACGCGGCATGTTTTACCGCTTCTATAACCGATAAATAAGAATCTGGCAAAACGAAGTCCCCTGTCGCAAAGTATTTTCCTACTATGCCTATTTTTACGGGCATTTGGGGATTTTTAATAGTACTTACTAGATTCTCCCACGCTCTTAAATCGCATGCCTTGACAGCCCGCAATTCGAATTTATTTAGAATGCGCTTTCCAAGATTTTCCTTTTCAAAATTAAGTGGCACTTCATAAATGCTTTCTATGTCGGGCGCGGAAATTACATCTTCTTCTAGAATATTGCATGCTATAGAAATTTTTCGCTTTCGCGGTTTGTCAATCGCAACCTCTGATCGCGCGAGTATAATATCCGGCTGAATTCCGGCGGAATTTAAAGTGCGTACCGCGTACTGCGTTGGCTTGGTTTTCATCTCACCTACCATTTTAGGAATCGGAAGATAAGTCACCAGCGCGAATAAAACATCCTTCACTCGGCGCAATCTCATCATTCTCGCGGCCTCCAGAAAAAGCATATTCTGATACTCGCCCACAGTACCCCCAATCTCAATTAACACAAAATCAGCCTTGCTCTGTACGGCAACTCGCTTTATTCTTCGAATAACTTCTTCCGGAATATCCGGCACAACTTCCACGCATTTCCCCTTATACCCAAGGTTTCTCTCGCGATTAATTACGGCCTGATAAACGCGGCCCGTAGTCATATAGTTTATGGAGTATATATTTCTGTCGAGGAATCTCTCATAATTGCCGATGTCTTGATCGCATTCTACGCCATCTTCTGTAACAAAAACTTCCCCGTGTTCAATGGGGTTCATCGTTCCCGCGTCCACATTTATATATGGATCTATTTTTATTGCTGTGACTAAGTATCCGCGCGCTTGAAGTATGGCGCCTATAGAGGAGGTGGCCACACCCTTTCCAATGCCGCTCATCACGCCACCGGCAACAAAAATGTATTTAGCCATAACTAGCTTCCTAGCTTCCTAGCTTCCTAACTTCCTAGCCCTGCGGAAAATACCAACGCCTAGAAAGCTAATGCCTAAGAAGCTAATTTTCTGCCTCGACTATAACCCTTATTTCAGCTTCTAATCTATGGTCAAATTCTATTACAACGGGAAACTCGCCTAATTCCTTAATGGGCTCTTTTATATTTATTTGCTTCGGAGATATTTTGAAACCCTCCGCCTCAAGTGCGGAAGATATAACTTCCGCATTAACCGCCGCGTAGAGCTGGCCTTCATCGCCAACCGATACGCGTATTTTTACCTCATATCCATCAAGTTTCGCAACCAGACTCTCGACCGACTCAAGCTCTTTCTTTGCCTTGGCCTCGGCTTCGGCTCTTAGTTTTTCTGCCTGCTCTATTTCGCTTTCAGTTGCCGGTTTTACTAAATTTTGGGGTATTAAAAAATTTCTGGCATATCCATCAGATACTTTTTTGATATCCCATTTTTTACCGAGATTTTCTACGTTTTGTAGAAGAATTACTTTCATGTGACCAATGTCATTGCGAGCGAAGCTCTGCCTGCCGGCAGACAGGGAAGCAATCTTTGAAAGATTGCCGCGGCCTCCGACTGCGGTCGGAGTCCTCGCAATGACTCTTATGTCTTTAATATATCACAATAAATTTACTACTTCAATAGCTTTTTCTATTTGCACGTCGCCATGTTCTTCGTAAATTTTCGACGTCATTTCAATTATAACATCGGGCTCAAGTCCATTGTCCTCAATGGAAATTCCGTTGGGCGTAAGCCATTTTGCGACCGTAATTTTTATACTGGATTTATCGGAAAGATTCGCGAGTTCTTG
>CAYVZN010000099.1:1417-2519 GCA_964456125.1 uncultured Candidatus Saccharibacteria bacterium | reverse complement strand
CGGCCGTATTTCCGGTAGATGCGCATACGAGCATTTCGGCTCCGTCTTCAACGGCCTTTGATACAGCAACAGTCATTCCCCTGTCCTTGAATGAACCGGTAGGATTTGCGCCCTCATACTTGAGATGTAGCTTGCCGTTAAATCCAATTTCTTTCGCGATTCTAGGTGCAAATACCAGGGGAGTATTGCCTTCGCCTAGAGTTATGATATGCTCGTCTTTTATCTCCGGCATAAACTGCCGATACTTTCTAACTATCCCTTGCCGCGTCTTCATGATAATTACCTCGTGACTTACGCTTGTCTAAGATCTGCTCTTAAACTACACTAAAAGTAACCACCGTGTCAATACTGGCTAAAAATAAAAAAGTATATTTTGACTATGATATCGTTGAAAAATACGAGGCAGGCGTTGTTTTACATGGATACGAAGTAAAATCAATAAAATTAGGGCACATAAGCTTAAAGGGTTCTTATGTCATTATAAAAGATAGCGAGGCGTATCTTTTAAACGCGCATATCTCCGCGTACCAGGCGGCGAATACGCCAAAGAGTTACGACCCAACACGATCCAGAAAACTTCTCTTAAATCGCTCCGAAATAAACACGCTTATAGGCAAATCTAAGGCCCAGGGGTTGACTTTAGTGCCCATTAGCGTGTATACTAAAAAAGGAAAAATTAAGGTAAGCATTGGAGTAGGAAGAGGAAAGAAAAAATACGAGAAGAGAGAAAAAGTTAAAAAAAGAGATACGGAAAGAGAAATAGGCAGGTCGCTGAAATAGGTGTAGTCTGCTACGGCTAGGCGGAAGCCCCCCTTCGCCCTTTGGGCTTCGGAGGGGCCCTGAATTTAGCAGCCACTCGAATTTCGCCTACGGCTTATTCTCGCGGGCGAAATTCGGGGATGTTCAGGTTTCGATGGATAATTATTTATATTTACGCAAGCACCAACAAAAATAAGTGCAAACTTATTCAGCAAGGTAAGAAACGCCTTCGCGGGCGCTTTAACTCCTGCACCAGTTTACGCCTAAATCGCGTAAGCCGTCTATCTAGCGAATCTTGATAGCTGGAATAGGCGTCATAAATCGAGATAGAATATTTATCCGC
>CAYVZN010000099.1:0-1317 GCA_964456125.1 uncultured Candidatus Saccharibacteria bacterium | reverse complement strand
GTACTTATAAATTTCATCCAGACAAGGGTTCGATTCCCTTCATCTCCACCACTTCGCTCTAGCTAAAGCTAGAGCTTCGCGGTGCGCGGCACGCGTAGTTTTAAAGAAATGTGCCAAGCATATAAGAGGCGAAGTGGTGCCCCGCGAAGTGCCGCGGAGTTTCGCTGGCAAGCGAAACGGAGTGGCACGAAGTGGGGCTATATTATGTATTACGTCTATATTCTGCAAAGCAAAAAGGATAATTCTAAATATATCGGTATTACTACAGAATTAAAACGAAGAATCCAAGAACATAACTCTGGCTTAGCAAAGTATTCAAACACAAAACGACCATATATACCCGTTTGGTACTGTGCTTTCGCAAACAAACTTAAAGCATACAGATTTGAAAAATATTTAAAGTCTAGCTCTGGATATGCCTTTACAAATAAACATTTGCTGTAATTAACCCACTTCATTACTAATCATAAAAAGACTTAGAATAAACAATCAAATAAACGCTCCCGAACTTCGCGTTATTGACGATGCCGGAAACAACCTTGGAGTTTTGAAGACCGAAGAGGCGTTAAAAATGGCGAGAGAAAAAGAGCAAGATCTTATAGAAATTGCCCCGACCGCAAAACCTCCGGTAGCAAAGATAATGGAATACGGAAAATATCTTTACAGAGAACGGAAAAAACAAAAAGAAGGCCGACGGGGGCAAAAGAGCGAACTAAAGATGGTACGCTTTAGCGTGCGCACTTCAGGAGCTGACCTTGAGCTTAGAGCGAATCAGGTAGACAAATTTCTTAAAAAGCGTTATAAGGTTAGAATTCAAATGACATTAAAAGGCCGCGAGAAAGCATTGAGAGATTTCGCTAACGGGCGTCTCAAAAATTTTTTATCCTTGATTAAAGAATCATATAAAATAGAACAGGAACCAAAAAGCTTTCCAATGGGAATATTTATGGTGATAAGTAAGGCATGAAACTAAAGACCAAAAAGGCAGTTTCAAAACGATTCAAGATAACGGCTACCGGCAAAATATTACATCGCCCCATGGGCCAGGATCATTTTAACGCGAAAGAAAGCGGTAAGAAAACACGCGCTAAACGGCGCTGGCTTGAACTTACCGGAGCGGAAGCGAAAGCAATTAAAAAATTACTGCCTTATGTCTAGAGTAAAGCGCGGCACAGTACGCGCCAGAAAACGAAAAAGAATATTAAAGCATGCCAAGGGGTTTAGATGGCGCAGAAAAAACGTCTATCGCCTGGCGAAAGACGCGGTGCATCACGCATGGGCCTATTCTTATGTTGGACGAAAACAAAAAAAGCGAAA
>CAYVZN010000098.1:0-2541 GCA_964456125.1 uncultured Candidatus Saccharibacteria bacterium | reverse complement strand
ATCAGTCTTTTACATGGTTTTGCCCTCACTGATTACCGAAATTAAACAACTTTCTTCAGATGTTCCAGGAAAATATACAGAACTTATTGCGGGGATAGAGCAGTTTTTCGGAAAATCTCCCTCGCCGGCAAATACGCAAGATCAGTTCGGAAATTTTTTCAACGACATTCAAGCTCGAATATCGGGTGAGGCGTCTAATATCTTCGGCTTTATATCCGACCTTTTTGGGAACGTCATGTCTTTTATGCTTGTACTTATCATCTCCTTTTACCTTGTGATTCAAAAAAATGGCATAGAGCGCTTTCTGGAATCTTTTGTGCCGGATCAGCACAAGGAGTACGCGGTAGATTTATGGGAGCGAGTGCAATCAAGACTTGGGCGATGGTTTCAAGTGCAGCTTCTTTTGGGCGTCTTTGTCGGGACATTTATGTTTTTGGCGTTGTGGCTATTGGGCGTAAAGTATGCCCTCACTATAGCTTTTTTGGCAGGGGTTTTGGAAATCATACCGGTAATAGGGCCGATAGTTGCGGGACTTATTACTTTTATTTTGGTTTCTTCCCAGTCTCCGTTATTGGCGCTTGGAGCGATAGCGATATATTTTGGAATTGAGCAGATCCAGCAAAATTTATTGGTGCCGAATTTTTTATCAAAAGCAATCGGGCTTAATCCAGTTTTGATTATTATTGCTCTTCTCGTGGGAGCTCAACTCATGGGTTTTTGGGGAATCGTTCTTGCCCTTCCTATTTCGGTAACCTTACTTGAGTTTCTAAAAGATTTCCGGAAGTGAAACCCTTTCGAAACTTTAGCGCCGCGCCCTTCGTAGCTTTAGCGAAGAAGGGAAGGAGGGTGATTAAAGTATAATAAAGTATAAAGCTACTAAGACAGCTATGACTTGAGTAGACAGGCCGATTCGCAGGGGCGGGAGCCCCCTTTCTTTGTTAAAATGTATTTTTCTATGTAATGCATAGAAGATTTTTAAAAATGAAATAATCCGTCCCTTACTCTTTTTTTTTGTAAATAAAAGAAATGTTAAGCCGTCCGGTAAAATGCCAAAGAATCCCCCCAGCGCCAAGTAAGCAAAATCTATACGGTTCGTGCTTATAAGAATCGCAAAAATTAATACTGCAAAGCCGGTTATTATATCTAAAAAAACTCGCAGCAATATAGGTCTGCAGTATTTTATCCCGCGTATTTTTATTTGTTTTAATGCCTCAACAGAGTATTCCCAGTGAGGAGTTTTATCTAAAATAAAGTGCGATAGAAATGCTAAAATCAGCCCCAATATTGGATTTTGAAATTGCGAAGCAACAGCCGCGCCGACTAATATGTGTGGAGCGAGTAGCATAGCGTATTGTATATTTATAGCACAAAAAACGATTGACCTCCATATTTTTTACTGATATATTGGAAACATGCAAAAATCTTTGCGTTACAATATAATTTTCAGGCAAGAACCCGAAGGCGGGTTTACTGTCATGGTTCCTAGCTTGCCGGGATGTGTTACTTACGGAGAAACTATTGATGAAGCAAAGAAAATGGCAAGTGATGCCATAGGGGCTTATATTGCTAGTCTGGAAAAACACCACGAAGCAATCCCAACAGACGAGGAAAGCTTTTTATTTTCTGCAATTGAGATAAAGCAGCAGCATAGTTTAACGCATGCCTAAACTACCAGTCTTAACTCCGGGAAAACTTATAAAAATTTTAGAAAAACTCGGCTTCCAACTGGATCATTCCACTGGAAGTCATTTTGTATTTTATCACCCCATAAATAGAAGAAGGGCGGTTGTTCCGCGACACGCGAAAGATTTACCGCGCGGCACACTAATGAGTATCATGAAAAGCGCCGATATGACAAAAAAAGAACTTAAGAAATATCTATTGTAATATGCCAAAGAAATTTTATATTACAACCGCAATAGATTATGTGAACGGCCCTCCCCACATTGGCCATGCATTTGAAAAGGTGCAGGCGGATGTTTTGGCGCGGTATAATCGCGCTTTGGGCAATGATGTTTTTTTTCTGACAGGAACAGATGAACACGGGGCAAAGATTGTGAGATCCGCAGAAAGGGCAGGTGTTCCCGTTAAAGAATTTGTAGATTTAAATTCAAAAAAATTTCAAGAATTAACAAGAGTATTAAACATATCAAACGACTATTTTGTACGAACCAGTGATAGGGAGATACACTGGCCAGCGGTTGAGAAAATGTGGCGAGAACTCGAGAAAAGCGGCGATATATATAAAAAAATATATAAGGGGTTATATTGCGTGGGCCACGAAGCTTTTATTACAGAAAAAGATCTGGTGGATAATAAATGTGATATCCATAAAACACAGCCGGAGATAGTAGATGAAGAGAATTATTTTTTCAGGCTGTCAAAATACACAGAAAAAATAAAACAAAAAATAAAGTCGGGAGAATTTAAGATTGTCCCGGAATCTGCTAAAAATGAAATTTTGAAACTCGCGGAAAAGGGCTTTGAAGATGTAAGTTTTTCCCGCCCAAGCAAAGATTTAAGCTGGGGAGTGCCTGTACC
>CAYVZN010000097.1:0-2564 GCA_964456125.1 uncultured Candidatus Saccharibacteria bacterium | reverse complement strand
AGATGCCAAAACCAGCATTGCGAACCAATCAAAAGGCGTATGTCTTTTAATTTCTTTTTTTAATCTCTTTATCGGCATGAGTTTATTATAGCAAATTTTTTTAAAAAAAATAAGGGACTAATTTAGCCCCTTTTACGAATAGAAATATTTTTTCTCTTTTGGAATGCCTTGCAAGCGCGACCAATCATCTCCCCAAGAAAAATTATCGCTTTCAATGTAATTTCGAAATTCTTTTACTTCCTTACAATATTTACAAACACCTTTGCTAGTTTGCCCATTCGCGGGTTGTATTTCCCAAAAATGCTTGCACTTTTCAGCTTCAAAATCTATTTCAGGCATCTCTCCTCCTCTTAAGATAATCTTCGAGCGCTTCTTGCCAGCTTCGCATGGGCGGAAGTTTAGTATTTAACAAAATAGAAAATCCCGGACGTTTTGCCGACCTCGGAAACTCCGAAGATTTACAAGGAACTATTATAGGGATACCCGCAATCTCCTTTGCAAACTCATACCATGTAGTCGCGGGTTCATTAGTAACATGATATATTCCAAAGTCTTTCTTTCTTTCTATAATATACCGTGTTCTCTGTCCCAAATCAAGACTAAAAGTCGGCTTGCCATGCTGGTCATTAACTACTCTAAGCTCCGATTTTTCTTCCGCGAGTCTAAGAATAGTTTCCACAAAATTACGCGGCCTGCCATTTATTTTGGGGCCGCCGCTTCCAAAAAGCCATGATGTCCTTATAATATAGTAGTTTCCGCCTGATTTTCTTACCGCAATTTCTCCGGCCAGCTTGCTTTCGCCGTAAAAATTTACAGGATCACCCGGATCATCATCTTCGCTATAACCGTTCTCGTTGTTACCGCTGAATACATAATCCGTAGAATAATGCACAAAAATTGCGCCTATACTTTCTGAGACTTCCGCCAAGTATCCGGGCGCATCTGCGTTAACTTTCATAGCTAAATCTCTATTTTCTTCGCATCCATCAACATCGGTATATGCCGCGGCATTTATTACTATATCGGGCTTTATTTTTTTAAGAAGACCAATCAAGGCATTTTTATTAGTAATATCTATCTCGTCTTTATCAAAAAGATGCGGCTTAAAATCGGCAAAAACTTTAGCCAAATCACTGCCAAGCATGCCTTTTGCGCCAAGTATTACTATTTTCATATCAAAATGATATCATGTAAAATCGACCGTGCAAAGCCAAAGTCAACCGTAGCTTGAGGCTCCTACCTCACCCCCAACCCCTCCTCCGACTATAGTCGGAGGAGGGGTCGGGGGTGAGGTGGGACAGAGGAGGAGAGGGGCTGGGGGTGAGGTGAGAGAAATGGCGCTTGCCCATTCATCTACTAAAATATTCGTGGACAAGGCTATTCTTTAATGCTAATCTAACAAGAATTATGGAAGATAAAAAATTAAAAATCTTAGCCCGTTTATTTCAGGAAAATAAAATTAGTCTGGAAGAAATTTCCGAAATAATCGGAGTTCCAAAAAACGAACTGCGGGATTTATTTCTGCGTGAGGGCTTTATCAAGACAAGAACACTGCTTGTCGCGGGAGGCGCTGGTTTTATCGGCAGCAATTTTATTCGCCATATATTGGAAAAATATCCTCATTATAAAATAGTAAACTATGATAAGCTTACTTACGCAGGTAATCTTGATAATTTAAGAAATGTAGAAAAAGACCCGCGATATATTTTTATTCAGGGGGACATTTCAGATTCAAAAAATATAGAAAAGGTAATACAGGAGCACGATATAGAGGCGATTATAAACTTTGCTGCGGAAAGCCACGTGGGAAGGAGCGTGATGTATGGGGCAGAGGAATTCGTGCGCACCAATGTTCTTGGAGTTCACTCTCTGCTTGAGGCGGCAAAGCGAAACCCTCATAAAATAAAAATATACATACAGATAAGCACGGACGAAACTTATGGCACCCTGTCGCTTACTGATACCCAAAAATTCACGGAAGATACGGGCTTTGCCCCGAATGTGCCTTATGCCGCGGCAAAGGGCGGCGGAGATTTACTGTGCAGAGCTTATAATCGCTCATATAACGTGCCTGTCATCGTAACCCACTGTTCTAATAATTACGGCCCGTATCAGCATCCTGAAAAATTAATCCCAAATTCCATGTTCAGGGCTCTTCGAAACCAGCCCATAATGCTCCACGGCGGAGGCCAGCACGTTCGCGACTGGATATATGTGCAAGACCACTGCGAGGCCGTTGATCTTATATTGCACAGAGGCCAACCGGGCGAGGTGTATAATATTGGCAGCGATAATGAAAAATCCACCCTTGAGATTGCAAAAATAATATTAAAAATTCTTGGCAAACCAGAGTCGCTAATAACCCAAGTCCCGGACAGGCCGGGCAACGACCTTCGCTACTCTATAGATACGGCAAAAATCAGATCCGAACTCGGCTGGAAACCCCGCCAAATATTTGAGGAGGGAATATTCAAGACAATTCAATGGTACCAGCATAATCTTGATTGGGTGGAGAGAATTAGAGAGAAGGATAAGGAGTTTTCGAAATATATATAGATGTTATG
>CAYVZN010000096.1:0-2596 GCA_964456125.1 uncultured Candidatus Saccharibacteria bacterium | reverse complement strand
TCGAACGCGGACCATCGCCCTGGTCGTTGGTGAATTTGGAATCGGTGCGGAAACGCCAGATCTCTTTCCCATTAGATGCGTCCAGGCAAACGACAAACTCATCATCGCCTGGGGCATACATCGTGTAGGCGCGTCCCTGTGAAATGGAGATTCCCGAATAGCCATCCCCAAGCGGGATTCGCCATAAGACTTTGGGGCCGCCCGCTGGCCAGCTTTTGAGAAGCCCCGTTTCACGGGAAATCCCATCTCGATTGGGACCTCGCCATTGAGACCACTCCGCGTTGACGCTATTACCTGCCTCAACGCTTAACATGCCACCGCTTAAATGCCAGGCCCAAAACGTTAATACAATGCTCAAACGAAAAAAACGATTTATACTTTCCATTGAAACCTCCTTGTGTGATGAGTGAAACGTGATGCGTAAAACGTAATGCGTAATGCGTAATGCGTAAGTTTTTTCGTAACCGTTCAGCCATCATAGACATTTTGGGCTCGTAGTAACGACTTCAGTCGTTCATAACCGCCGGAACGCCTGAAGTCGTTACTACAATACCCTCCTGAACGGTCACGTTTTTTCACAGATTACCGAAAATTCTCTCACCTTCAGGTAGAGGAAAAGTCAATCTGACGGCCAATTGAACAATGTAGGGAGCTTTTCCCTTTCCTTCCTTTCATTTTCGATGAGCTCAAGGAGGGTAAAGGATTTGCCCCACCTGCCTTTGATGTGACCGGTTCTCTTGTCAATATGTTCCCAGATAAAATTTATCGCCGTTTCATAACGTTCGACGGCCTCATCTGCTAGCCGCTCGGCATCTGCCTTATTCTCCCGAGCTCCGCCAAAACTGTATATCAGGGCGGATATCGCCGCCATAACCTTTCGTTCGTAATAGTCGGTCAGGAGCTTGTAGGCTTTCATGTAGTTGTACAGGGTCGTCGCCTCGTCCAAGTTCGTTTTCACGGTTTTCATGGCGGCTTCGGCTTCCTTCAAACATGTTTCGCCGAGCTGTCGGATATGTCTCATCTGGGCTTCGGGAGTTGTTGGATAACGTGTCAGCCCCCAGATTAACTCTTGAGCGCCCGGATGGTCTGTGTTCTTCGAGCCATCAGCCCCGCTGTTATCCCTGAACATCTCGCCGAATTTGGCAACCACCCGCGCATAATACCGGACGGGAAGCAAATCGGCACCTCGCGCCGGCGATGTCAAGTAGTTCCACCGTGGGTCCTCGTTGGTCCAATGCCAGTAGGGGAGCAGGAGTTGATGGGAATGCCCGATGTCCTGCGGCAACCACGCAATCGCGTCCACCTCCGGGGCAATGCGGGCAGAAGCGTCTAAGGCTTTCAAGAAGTGTGTCGCCGCCTCCCGGTCACCGAAACGCGCTTCAAGCACATCCACCCACGGCGCATCCGAATAGGGAACAGCGTTCTTGCCATAGTATCCCAAAGCACTTCTAAATAAGGTGTTGGGATTCGACCCGAGAAACCATGACACATACCCCACGCAGTTTTCCACTTTCTTGAACTCTTTGAGGATGTCGTAGGCGAGTCTGGGTGAGTTAAAGGGAAAATTGGCCTCAATGTTCAGGTTCATAATCTGTATGAGGGTTGGCACCCCCGCTTGTTCAGCCCACTTCACCGATGTCGGATACGGTTTGGCATCGGTGAATATTTCTCCGTTTGCTTTAATTGAGAGCCATGTATTGTCATAGACCTCTTGGGGGGCAATGTCCTCCAGGAAGTCCTCCAGCGGCAGCATCCAGTCGTCCACGATAAAGATCGGGTTGCGACCTGAACGTTTCAGTCCCGGAACGACAGCTTCCTTGTACCAGGTACTCCGCTTCCCCGGCAACGCTTCCCCCATACCACCGCATAATCCATCCAGATGTTCATAAGTCTGGAAAAGTTCAGCAATCGCCGCCTCGGTGAACGCCCGCGTCAACTCATTTCGGACACCAAAATGAAATCCCATCTCTTTCATGTTGTGTCGGTGGTCTACAGACGCGGATAGAGGCATCTCTTTATCCATGCCGTGGGCTTTGGCGAAAGCGGGCGTCGTGACAACAAAGTAGGTCCACAGAAAGTTCTTCAAGCCGAGTTCATGCCCCCTGCGGAAAATCCAGTTCACTTGCTCAATAATCCGATTCGATTGTTCCTCCGTGAGCTCTCGCGCCTCTGGAAACTCGTTGTGCCGAATGAGGAAGGTCTGCCACGCATGCCCTTGCCACGGTTCAACCAGGTAAAGCACCGCGTTGTATCCTTCCCGAGCAAATCCGCTGAGTATCCGCTCCCAATAATCCTTATCCCAGAAATTATCAGCCTCTCCCTGTTGACCGTGTTCAGCGTACCAGTAAGGATTCCTGAGTTGCTCCGTCTGTACCCTCAACTCGAAAGGGGGCGTGCGCGTCTCTGCACTTAAACGCGAAGTCCCAACCATCGTCGCTATTGCTAAAAGTCCAATCCACAAGAAAAATCTCATTTCCTTTTTTCCGATTTTATAATGGTCAAAGACGTGTTGAAGACTTCCGAAGTTTTTGAAACTTCGGAAGTCTGGATTACACTTTTTTCCGAATTGCTCAATCCTGCCCAGTCACATCTAAAC
>CAYVZN010000095.1:0-2667 GCA_964456125.1 uncultured Candidatus Saccharibacteria bacterium | reverse complement strand
GATGAGCCGCAAAATATAGTTCAGCAAGATGAAATTGATTCTTTCGAGGCGAAACTAATCGAGCAAGATGCTTCCCAGTCTAATGTTTTGAAGTGGTGGAGGTATATCACAGGCTATTAGATTATGGTTACGAAGGCGGGTATCGTATAACGGTATTATATGACCTTCCCAAGGTCGAGACAGGGGTTCGACTCCCCTTACCCGCTTTGAATGGACTCTTTATTTTAGATATAATTAGAGTTCTTCTTTTTTTTCTCCGACAAATTTTCTCCACTCCTCAATAAAATTAATAAAGCTTTGGAAAGGCGCCTCAAAGACAAGATTTGTAAGAAGAATGAAGATATTGAATTTATAAAATTTTCCGGCAAGGGCTTTTCCGAAAATCACAATTGGAATAGACAGCACATCAATTAGGAATCCTCCCACTCCCTCCTTTCTTGTCCCCACGGTTAATTCATACGACCATTGTTTGATGCGCATACCTGAAAAAATGATAAGCGATAAGAAAGCAATAAACACGACGATACCTAAGAAACTCAAATGAAAAAGCGTCAAGATAAATATAACTATCGAAAAAATAATTCCCAATATTAAGATCTGAACACCGAGAAGAAGCAATGATGTAACTAACTTTCTCTTTCTTGCGTGAAGTTTTATCGGTTGAAAATCGAAAGTTTCGCTAATAATACTTCCTATTTGATTGACCAGCGTTTCAAGATTTTTTTTCTTAGGAAGACGGATCGTCGCGACAATAAAAAACATCAAAAGCGGGAGGAGCAGAATAGTTACAAAGAATGAATACTCAAGGGGTTGTTTCATAATGAGAAGTTCAAACGGAATTTCAAAGCTTATAGCTATAAGTACCTTGCTTAAAAATATCGATACTACGGATCCAAAACCTGCGCGTCGGAGTTTTGTTTTAAGAACATTAAAGCGCTTTTCGTAAGCTCTTTTTACCTCCTGCGTCAGGAGCGCATTATCGGCCATGAGCGTCATAAGCTTTGAAGGATCGTTGTTTGTAACATCGGAGATTATATGGAAAACAACGTCAAACTGTCGAGTAACGCTTCGAAGGTGTTTCAATGCCGCATGTTCAATAATCTCATCAAGGCTCGCTTTCATTTCTTCTATTTTTTCCGCCGAAGGCGGACCCGCCTCTGGCGGGGAAGAAAATTCTGCCACGGGTGAACCATGATCCTCAAACCACCATGGATAGATCTTCTGCATAAGCCGGAAATATATCCTTCGATTGTCAGCTCGTAGAAGTGTTTGATTTACAGCTGTAAAAAGAAGGGCGTCTTTTTTATCATGAGAAATTTCGGATCCCAAAATCTGAAGTTTGCTCCGCAACGTTTCATATTCAAACTCCAAAAGAGTTAACTCATTTATTTGGGGGTCAATAAATTCTTCTATTTCACACGCGGCGATTCCATAAAGGAAATCAAGAATATCCTTCGTATGACGCTTTGTCTTTCGCAAATCCTTCAATATAGTAATATACTTATCTAAAATTGTTTGCACCCCGTCAATTCGAGATTCGGGGATGGAATCGTTTGGGAAATATCCTGCTCGTATCAATTCTTGGATAAGAGAAAGCGCGAATGGCTCCTTCTGTTCCATGTGAAAAAGGCGACGGCGTAGAATCCTCTCAATCGCGTTCTCGCGCAGAAGATGTTCTTCCTGATAATCAATGACTTGTCGAACCTTTTCGTATAAAAAGGCTATTCGGCTTGCGACATAATCCACATGAATATAAGGCCCACCGGCTGAAAGCGCGCTGTTGTATATTGGTTCTTGAATCTGATTATCTACATTTTTCATACTCACAGTATAGCACAAAAATACGGTATTTCAAACTCGTAGCATCGCGTTTTTCTGGCTTTTTAGTTTATTTATGCTAAGATAAGCCCAAGTCTTCCATGCCACCCTAGCTCAGCTATTTCTATTACAGCCGACCACAGACAGTCAGCAACCAACAAAACAGACCCCCCACCAGAAGTGTTGCACTTATTTACGAATTTATGCGGTAATCATATGACTTGTCACCTGATCGGATGACTGAGCGACTCCCGTTACCAGCTCACGGATTTAATTTTCGTCCACTTTTTAATTTTGCCTTGGTCTGCAGATGTGGTATTATACTATAAAAGATGCCTAATCCCAAGAAATTGAGATCAAAGTGCCCCATTTGTGGTAAGGAGCCAGAGCGTGCTTACTATAAATATTGCAGTAATGCTTGTCAGCAAGAGTATCAATACAGGGTGTACATTGGAAGATGGAAAAGTGGCGATAAGCAAGGTTTAAACACTATTGGATTGGTTTCGCCATATATAAAAAGATACTTGCGCAGAAAGTATGGGGATAAATGCTGTTTGTGTGGATGGTCAAAAGTTAATACTACAACCGAGAAAGTTCCTTTGGTTGCCGATCACATTGATGGCAATTGGAAAAACAATACCGAGGAGAATCTGCGCTTAATTTGTCCAAATTGCGATTCATTAAGCCCTACATTTGCTGCGCTCAATAAAGGAAATGGGCGAGCGAATAGAGCTCGCAGCAAAAGAGCTCAAGAAGGTGGCTTATTAGCTATGAATATGCCGATGTAGCTTAGCGGCAAAGCAATGGTTTCGTAAACCATGGACGGCAGTTCGATTCTGCCCATCGGCT
>CAYVZN010000094.1:0-2669 GCA_964456125.1 uncultured Candidatus Saccharibacteria bacterium | reverse complement strand
CACCAATATGATTTCATCAAATCAGAAATTCAATATTAGAAAAAGAGTACATTTTTATTTTGAGGATATCGAAACACCCTTAGGCAGGGCTGTTGATTTTTTTATCATCGCGCTAGTCATTATTGCTTCGGTTATTTTTGTATTTGAGACATACGAGACTCCTGCTTTTGCACGCCAGACTTTGGAATTCGCGGAAACTGTCATTATGTCTATTTTTGTGGCAGAATATTTTTTGCGTTTATGGGTTTCCGATAAGAAAAAACGTCATTTTTTCAACATCTACTCATTGATTGATCTTTTGACTATTTTACCGTTTCTCTTTGTGTCATTTCATTTGCAGGTTCTGCAGGTGTTTCGGATTTTCAGAATTTTGCGTCTTGTACGATATTTCCAGACAGTGCACCTTTTTGCCAAACATACGGGAGAAGATATTTTTCTCGCGGTGCGTCTTTTCTTCACTTTTTTCTGCATTATTTTTATCTCATCGGGATTTTTATTCTACGCGGAACACCCGCTGAACGGCGCGGAATTCAGAACATTTTTTGACGCTTTTTATTTTTCGATTGTTGCGTTGACCACCGTGGGGTTCGGCGATATCGCGCCAATTACACAATGGGGGCGGATAATCACTATAATTATGATTTTAAGTGGAGTCGTACTTATTCCATGGCAATTAAGCGGCCTTATTAAGCGTCTTGTCCGTCCGGCATAAACGGCTAGTTGTAGACGTTAAACGTCTACAAACGTCTCGTCTACAAACGTCTACAAGCGTCTGCGCCGTAGACTCGCTACTCTGCCACATTTACTATCGTCATAACAACAATAATGCCCACAATAAACAAGCTCATGACATGGGCTAGTTTATCTTTTCGCGAAGTGCGGTAAAGGTCGGGAATAAGGTCCGACGCGGCGATATAAATAAAGAAGCCCGATGTTAAAGCAAGAAGATAGCCGACCATAGGCTCTATGGCGCCGCGAAACGCAAAGGCAAGAACAGCTCCAACGGTTGTCATAAGCGCCGCGCAAATGTTTAAATACAAAACTTTCCTCCTTTTCCATCCGGAGTGAAGCATTACAGAAAAATCTCCTATTTCTTGAGGAATTTCGTGGGCCGCGACAGCGAATGACGTAACAATACCCAGAGGCACATCAACCAAAAATGCCGCAGTGATCGCAATTCCATCCAACAAATTATGCATGGAGTCGCCGATAACGAGCATCCAGGGAGTAGAGTGGGGGTGGGCTTTCGGTTTTTCGTTTTCAGGCGGGCCTTCAAAATGATGCTCGTCGTGGCGGTGAAACCTCAAAAGAACACCTTCCACCAAAAATAGGACGACAAAACCCATCAATGCCCACAAGAATACCCTTTCGGCTTCAATCCCTGATTCAACTGATTCTGGCAATAAATCTAAAAACGCAGTCCCAAGCAACGCGCCTGCGGCAAAGCTGATAAGATGAATAAATATGCCTCGAGCTATGTTCTCCTTGGCAATCAGCACAAAACCTCCAACGAGCGAACCCACCCCGCCGATTAGCGAGAATATAAAAATGTAAGCAAATAATTCCATGATTTGAGCATAGCATTTGTACGTCGAATTATAAATATCTACCCACTATGTCTCGACTTTTTTACTGGATAATGCTACATTTTGATTAAGCTTCGGAATAGTGCTGAAGCTGAAATCAATCTGTACTCTGATAGGAGGTTAATCGATGGATCTTAAAATATTCAGCGGAGAGGCGAACGAGCCCTTTGCGAGAAATGTTGTCGGATGCATCGCGTCTCATAAGCTTGGCCCAATGCATTTTCACAAATTCTCTGATGGAGAATTCAAGATAAGATTTGAGGAAAGTATACGGGGGCAGGAAGAGTTGTTCATAATCCAATCGACCAATCCTCCTATGGAAAATTTTTTCGAGCTTCTCCTTATGATCGATGCTGCTAAGCGCGCCTCCGTACACAGAATGTACATAGTAATTCCGTATCTTGTGGGCATGCGGCAGGACAAGAAGGAGAAGTCAAGAGAGCCCTTGACCGCCCGCCTTGTAGCAGATCTTATAGATTGCGCGGCCGGCAAGGTGCCTTACCATGTTATAACCGCTGATATGCACTCGGAGCAGCAAGAGGGGTATTTTGAGTCAATCACGCCCCTGCAGGCGATGCCGGTGGCCGTGAATTACTTCAAAGAACATCTTTCCCTTGACAATCTTGCGATAGCAGCACCCGACACTAATGCGACAAAACGTGCCAGGGAAGTTGCCGAGCGTCTTGGATGCCCTCTTATTATCATAGATAAACGTCGTCCCAGAGAAAACGAATCGGAAGTTGTAGAGGTAATTGGCGATCCAAGCGGAAAGGTAGTTCTATTTTGGGACGATATGCTGGACACTGCCGGTACGATTGAGGGGGGCGTAAAAGCGGTTTTTGAACGCGGCGCGATAGATTCGTATGCCTTTTGTACGCATGGAGTACTTTCGGGTCCTGCAATAGAGCGCATACGAAAGTCTAGTATTAAAAAAGTATTTGTAACAGACACAATTTACCAGGATCCCAGAAAATTGGCAGCCGCAGGAAAGGGTAAAATAGAAATTATCTCGCTTGCTCCGCTGTTTGCGGATGCCGTAATGCGCATTTATAGAGACCAATCCGTCAGCGAACTATTTGAATA
>CAYVZN010000093.1:0-2686 GCA_964456125.1 uncultured Candidatus Saccharibacteria bacterium | reverse complement strand
GACGCATCTATGCCATAGGCGGTTCAGACGGTAATAACTGGGGACTTTCGCTGGTAGAGGAATATGATACCGGATTCAGAGACGCCCAGAATGTCTCCCCCCAAGACAAACTCCCAACGACATGGGGCGAAGTCAAAGCGGACAATTGACCTACCGCTACTGACGCCTCTCAACCCCGTGTGACAACTGCCGCACGGGGTTTTTTGTTTGCAACATCACACATTACGGAAGCAGCAGTGCCTGAAAGCCAGCTTGGACGAAGTGCCGATCTCCGGTAAGGGCATCGGTTATCCCCCGCTCGGTCATGACTTCAAAGCTAATGCAATCGGTGAGCGACCACGATTTATCCAATCGGGCACCGTAAAGTTGTACGCCACGCGTATACCATGGATGCAGGTCAGTAATAATCCGTGTGTTCATGTCCTTTGTGACACCTTCAAGAAACTGATGGGTACGTTTCCGCACGGATGGTGCACACAGAGCGTCAGCAACTTCTATCAAAATCCAGATGGTTGTGACTAAACGGCGGTCTAATTTTTGGGTGGCTTGGACAGCAGCAGCATGAAACTGATCAGCCGGATTGAGCAACGCAATGTAGTAAAAAGCGTTCCGAAGCGTCGTGAACGTTCACGACGCTTCGGAACGTCGGCAAAGACTTCGGTCATGGCAGCGGTTTTCCGTGGGCATAGTGGTCATGATGTTCCGCCAGATCACCTGGCAAATCCGGCCCTTCCCGTTCCGCCTCTTCGGCTAGCGCAAGCAACCAACCCCGTGTTTCAGACAGCGGGTCGGTATCGGCGGTTTCTGATGGCGAGAGCGGCCGTATTGTAACTTCGATATTCCCCTTCGGTAGCACGACCCCTTCTGGTGGTCGAATAACCTGTTCCTTGGCGATAGTCGTCTTGAATTGAATCGTTTCCATAAGTCCTTCCTTTGCAGATGTGGCAGATACATCGATTAGTAAATTTTCCGTTCCAACAGGTCGTTCGCTTATTTTGGGCACCTATTCATGCCAAGTATAGCATAGCGGATGGGTGTCGTCAAGCGGAAATCCCCAAAATCCCAGGATTTTTCTGTTGACACAAGATTTTAACAAGCGTATCATAATACGATTGAAAAGTCGTTACATCCGCTTACAAATCTCCGCGTAAAGATCAGGATTAAACCCGATAAAAAATTCATCTCCGATTCGCACAGTCGGGGCGCGTAAGTTACCGCTGGGCCCCATCGCTGCTTTGAGAACTAACTCGCGTGAATCTTCGCGAGGGTCCCACATTTCGATTTTCTTCCCTTTAGCGGTCCTGATTTTTTTCGCGTTCTGGAGGAGGTTCCACGGCTGTGTGATCCAATTTCTCCTTGCGGGCATCTGTGCGACTTGCGACCTGAATATGGTTTGCGTCAAGAACCTCTTGCGCGCTGCGACAAGAAGTTCAGCCATTTCTAAAGTACATCCAGTCAATCTTCATTCGTTTTTTATTCACCTCCATAAAGTAAGAATTGGGACACCAATTTCCGCAGATTGGTGCAAACGTGAATCAGAAACCGAGAACGGCCAGAAACCGGGTTTCTAGGACTCTACAAAAACTTACGCTCAGGTAATATCTAAACAGCCGAAAAGAGGTATTCAAACCATACGAGCCAAAAGTATAACACAATCTCACGAGATAGACAAGACATGGATGCGAAAGGAGCAGCAACGATGTTTCATAAATACAATCGCCTTATTTTATGGATGGGTGCGCTCATCTTGATTCTTCCGGTAATTGGCACAGCAGAAACGCGCAGTCGAAATGCCGAAACTGAGAGTTCCCAAAGCGTTCAGGAAGCGCAAGAGGTTCAGTTGCACGGGAGCGTCGTTTGCCTCGCTGAAGAGATGCACGAGTTATATCATGCGGATGTGCCGTCAGAACATCAACATCTGTACGGCTTCAAAGCGGAAGACGGGACGTTTTACACGCTCCTTCGCACGAACATGTCGGAAGCGTTGTTCGCCGATAAACGCTTGCACGAAGAGTTGATTATCAAGGGACGAACCTTTCCAAAAACACAGATTCTTGAAGCCATCAGCACCACAACCGATACAGGGCGTCAAAACGCTAAAATCAATGAACCGCTAAATCCCCAAGCCGCGCAGGAGATTCAACTTCGTGGGAGGGTCGTTTGCCTTGCAGAGGAGATGCACACCCTTTATCGCGCAGATTTACCGTCAGAACATCAACATCTGTACGGCTTCAAAATGGAAGATGGGACGTTTTACACACTTCTCCGCACAGCGTTGTCGGAGGCATTGTTTGTCGATAAACGCCTGCGAGAAAAAGAGCTCATTATCAAGGGACGAACCTTTCCTCATACCCAGATTCTTGAAGCCATCAGCCTGCGTTCCGTCCATAACGGTATTGTCCATGACCTGTACTACTACTGCGAAACCTGCGCCATCCGAGCCGTTGCGCCGGGGAATTGCGTCTGCTGTGGAGAGCCTGTTGAACTGGTTGAGAAGCCTGCAAATTTGCAAATGAGCAAATGAGCAAATAAACTGCCAATGGGCTGGTTGCCGGATGGGGGCAAGTGAGCGAATCCGATTTTCACGTTTCATGTTTTACGTTTTACGCATTACGCATTATGCTATCGACCTGGCGACTTTTGAATACCGGAAAACAGCACGCAGCCATGAACATCTGTCTCTTAT
>CAYVZN010000092.1:0-2850 GCA_964456125.1 uncultured Candidatus Saccharibacteria bacterium | reverse complement strand
ACTCTTTTTATGGAGATAGCGTAATGGAACTCGCGGCGGCAATACAGGCGGAAATCAACATAATGGGGGGATAACAATACCAAAAGCCCTCCGAATATAATCGGAGGGCTTTTGGTATATTTGTTTAATTTATTTTCTCTACTGTTTAAAAGTGTGAAGTAAGAGAATTTAGTCTACAGGAGAGAAGTATTACGATGTATACTGCTTCAGGTTTTCTATTTGCCAATCCGTAAGGAGTTCGGCGGCTAAAACTGCTTCTTCCAAGAGATTCGTGGAGAAAGATAATTTTTGCCCGATTTCCAATAGTTCCGACCCCGTTCTGTTTTGCACATAATCTTCGGCATATACTTTTTGCTCCGCACTCAAGGTTTTTCCGGAACTCGCAAGATACTCTTCAAGAGCTTGCCTTGCAAGATGCGTGATACCGTCCCCGGCGCTCGCGGTTTTTGTTATAACCGCTCCATCATTGAGAGATAATTCTTCTATTTCTTCTTGTGCGAGCAATACCTGTCCATCATCGCTAAGTTTTATATCCAGTATATTTACTGGATATTTAGATTCCGAACCTTGATCAGCTAAAATTTGTTCGTCGGACTCATTGTCATAATTTGTATTCTCTACGACACTCGCGGTGTTACTAGGACCCGGTTCGATTTCCGAATTGCTATTGTCAGAAAGGTATGATCCGCCGGCGAACATAAGAATTATAGCAGAAAGCACGAATATTCTTTTCTTGTTTCTTGAAATAAACCCTGCTAGTTGCGCTCCCCATCCATTTGACTTGGCGGATTCAATTTGCTGCTGTATATCGTCAAAACTTTTCAAGTTTCTGTCGAATTGAGGGAATTGGCCTTGGCCGTAGTTCTTCGAATCATGATCGGAGTCGAGACCTATTGAAGGCGCACCTTGCGAAAAGTTATTAACCTGAAAGCTGTCTTTAGTTTCGTCTTCGAAAAAAGTCATAAAAAAACAAGTGAGTAAGTGAGTAAGTGAGTAAGTGAGTAACTTACAACTTATTTACTTACAACTTATCTACTAATTATACTAACAAGACCTTTCCCTCCTGTAGTATATTGTGAGGTCAACAGATGACCTCTATATTTTTAATGAACTAAGTATCGCGTCTATATCTCCATCCATGATACGAGCTATGCCGCCCCAGCTTTTTTTGATACGGTGGTCGGTAACTCTGTCCTGCGGAAAATTATATGTGCGGATCTTTTCGCTGCGGTCCCCGGTTCCAATCTGTTGTTTTCGCAAATCGCCTCTTGTTTTTGCTTCTTCGTCTTGTTTTTTCTGGAGCAGGCGAGCGCGCAGAATAGTCATTGCAAGCTCCCTGTTGTCCTGCTGAAGCCGCCCTTCCTGTGATGATACTATAAGTCCGCTCGGCAGGTGGGTTATTCGCACGGCCGAAGAAGTTTTATTCACATTCTGTCCTCCGGGCCCTGAAGATCGGTACGTATCCACTCGTATATCTTCCGACTTTATTTCAATGTCAACCGGATTGGCTTTGGGCAGAACCGCTACCGACACAGTGGAAGTGTGAATTCTTCCGGCCTTTTCGGTTTCGGGTATTCTTTGGACCCTATGTACCCCGCTTTCGTGTTTAAACTCGCTTGCCGCGTTTGCACCCGAAATTTCAAAAGTAATTTCTTTAATTCCTCCAAGATTAGTTCTTTGGGAATTAAGAACCTTTATTTTCCAACCCTGCTTTTCGGCGAATCTTGCGTACATTCGATATATTTGCTGCGCGAAGAGCGCGGATTCATCTCCTCCTGCTCCCGGTCGTATCTCTATTATAGCGTCATTCTTTTTTCCTTCAAGTGATGGGGAAGAGTTAGATCTGATAATTTTTTTGAGCTCCCCGTATCTTTTCACAATGCGCTGATACTCTGCCGGGTTTGATAAATAATTCGGGTCAGATAATTTGAGCGACAGTTCTTCAAGCTCCTGCCGCAGATTGTTCAAATCGATTTCCGGCATTATTTTTTCTTCTTTGAAAGCCGTTCTCTAAATTTTTCTACTCGGCTTCCGCGCATTTTACCCTTATCATCACCGGTGTAAAAAGGATGGCAGGCGCTGCAAATTTCCACCTCTATAGTTTCCTTGGTGGCTCCGACAGTGAATTCATTACCGCAGGAACACTTTACTTTAGCTTTTGGATAATATTTTGGATGGATATTTAGTTTCATACAGAATAGTTTATCAAATAAAATAATATCTTGCAAGTACAAGTCTGCACTACAAGACCACAAGTCAATCGGAGGGATAGTCGGCGGTGTAAAAATATTGTAAAACCCTTGACATATTAAACAAGTAGGTGTATCACAGAAACATCCTGAACTATACCGCATCAAAAGGAGGTAAATCCTTATGTCCTTTTACAAATTCACAAAACCAGATGGAACTACAGAGTATTACGGCCATATATTTCAGTATTCGTTGCCAAAGAACAATAACAGCGAACCGGGAGATTGGATAGAAGCTCCAAATGCTCTAGATGTAGCCGATGGAAAGGACTGCGGCCCCGGAAGGTTGCATTTAATGAAGATTCCTTTCCCTACATATGCTCCATGGCCATATATATGCAATGAAGCTGAACCGGGTGGAGTGCTTGTTGGAGAGAGTGAAGAAAAAGCAGGTTATACAAAGTGCCGTCTTCTAAGAACTCTCACTGATGAGGAACTGGATAACTTAATAGAACAAGAGTTTAAGAAACGATTCAATATGTCAGGCCTTTATTCTGACATTTCCTGGGTAAGAACATACAAGCCATATCAAAATGATGTTGACCCGCAGTGGTTAAAAGATCAATTGAAACCGTTGTGTGAACTTCTAAAAAAGCCAAGC
>CAYVZN010000091.1:0-2927 GCA_964456125.1 uncultured Candidatus Saccharibacteria bacterium | reverse complement strand
GGTCGTTATTCAGAGAGGACTTTTATATTCCATTACTATAGGAATAGTCACTGGGCTTTATTTTGCATTGATATTTCTTATTGGTGATATATTTCGAGAAGCTGCGGAAGTCACTCCGCTCATCAGCGCGATTATTTCGGCTACAATAGTTGTTGTGGGCTTTCCTTATTTTAAAGATATATTTCAAAAAATCACTGATAAATTATTTTTCAGAGGATCTTATGATTACTATGAAGCCGTGCGGGATTTAAGCAGAATTCTAAGCTCAACCCTTGAGCTTGAGAAGTTGATGGCGTCTGTTGATGAGATAATACAAAAGACATTAAAAGTAAAAAAAACCATTTTCTTGCTGCAAACCGCGGATAATAATTTTCAGGCGATAAGAAACGCAAATCCGAAAATTGATAAAGAAGTTTCTTCTAAAGAATTTCAAGTGTTCATGGCGAGAGTCATAGAAGAGGCGAAAAATAATGGGGTAATAGTTTTTCAGGAGTTGCGCCACCAAATTCAAAATACGCCCCCGGACACTAAAAGGAGAGCGGCATACGAGATAATAGAAAGGACATTACAGAGGCTGGAATCAGAGGTCCTGGTACCGATTTTTTCAAAAGAAAAGATGAGCGCGGTTTTAATTCTAAAAGGAAAATTATCCCAAGACGCTTTCGCGCAGAAAGATATTGAATTTTTAAACATACTTTCCCACCAAGCAGGAGTTGCGATAGAAAACGCTCGGTTATACGAGGAGATTAAAGGTTATAGTAAAAACTTAGAGCAAAAAGTGAAAGATAGAACCCGCGAGTTGAGGCGTCTCTACGATGCCCAATCTCGATTTACTGCTGACATTTCTCATCAGCTGCAAACCCCACTGGCGATTGTAAGGGGCAATGTAGGGTTAATTAGAAGTGAAATTAAGGGTGAAAAGTATCTCGATTTGTTGGATAGCACCGATAAGACCGTTGATGGGCTATCTCGAATGGTGAACGATCTTTTAACGCTAGCAAAAGCAGATTTTGGACAACAAAAAATAGAAAAGAAGCCCGTTGACCTCAACGCGCTTTTAGAAGATCTGCACGAGCAATATAGCATTATAATGAACGACAAGGACTTGGAGTTTGTTTTCGAAAAAAGAGGTAAGCTTACTATTTTAGGCGACGAAAAGAAATTGAAAGATGCGTTTTTAAATCTGATTAGCAATGCGGCGAAGTACACCGAGAAGGGCGGAAAGATAAAGATAATATCATATAAGAAAAATAGCCATGCCATTATAGAAATAAGCGATACGGGGATCGGGATATCAAAAAGAGATCTGGCACATATTTTTGAGAGATTTTATCGGGTTGAAAGTAGCGCAGATCCAAACAACAAAGGGACGGGCCTGGGGCTCGCGATTTGTAAATGGATAGTTGAGGCCCATGGCGGAACAATTACGACGGAAAGCGAATTGGGAAAAGGCAGTACATTTATAGTTACACTGCCAATCGGTTAATCAAACTTTAATATATTTTTATAAAAAGTTTAATTCAAAGATGCGATTATAGGACGGTGGCAACGACCCATACAAGCAGCAAGGTGCATCTCCTGAAAAGAATCGCTCAATTAGAGGCAGAACTTTTACATATAAAAGTGGAAAAGAATAGGATTGAGAAAAAAGTATGGGAGCGTAGCGCGAAACTTGAAGAATCCACGAAGCGACAAATTGAACAAGCGGAAAAAATTGTCCGGCTGAAGGATGAGTTTATATTTGTCGCGGCGCATGAGTTGCGCGCTCCGGTAGGCGCGATACGGGGCTTCCTTGAGTTAGTGAAAGAGGCAACTGATAATTTTCCAAAAGATGTGCGGGAAAACCTCGAAGCTATCTCGGCCGCAAGCGAACACCTGAATCAATTGGTGGACGACTTACTGGAGGTTGCGCGTTCCGAATCGGGAACCATCAGGATTGAGGTTGAGGATGTTGATATTGTTACTTTGATTAACTCCATAGTAAAAGAGTTTTCCCCGGATATCGAGAAAAAACACATTAAAGTTAACGTGAGGGTTGCCAAATCCACTCCGATGGTTCGGGGAGACACGAAAAAAATAAAAGAGGTAATTGTAAATCTTTTGAGTAATGCCATTAAATACAATAAAGAGGGCGGCGGCGTGGAGATACAAGTATTTACGCAAGAGCCATATCTAATAACTGAAATTCGAGATACTGGATTCGGCATTCCAAAGCAGGAGCATGAGAAGATTTTTAAGAAATTTTTCCGAGTGCGCGCCAGAGGGACGCGAGATGTCATGGGTACCGGGCTTGGTCTTTTTATTACGAGGATGCTTGTGGAGAAAATGGGAGGTAAGGTAATGTTTACATCTCGCGAGAACGAGGGAACTACTTTTGCTTTTTCGTTGCCATTATAACAGTAAAAATAACTATGAAAAAAAAGATTTTACTTTTAATCGAAGATAACCCCCTGCTTACGGGGATATACAAAACCGCTTTTGAGAAAAAAAGCGTTGAGGTTTTGCTTGCCCATGATGGGGAATCAGGAATCGCGCTTGCGCAAAATGAGCGCCCAGACGTTATTGTATTGGATCTCTTAATGCCGGGTATTGATGGGTTCGAAGTTTTACAAAGATTGAAAAAGGACGCGCAAACTAAAGATATCAAGGTAGTGGTACTTACGATTTTGACGGAAGAGGAAGCGAAAGCAAAAGCAAAGAAACTAGGAGCTGTTGATTATCTCATAAAGTCACAGCTCAAACTCCAGGAAATTGTTGAGCGTGTGCTGGCACATTTTTAATAAATAGTGAAATACATAGATAAAGACTCAAAAATTCAAAAAGGCGGCACGAGGAGGACGTTAATAGTATGCTTAAAATATCTATTATAGTTCGTTTTCTCAAATGTTTTCGAAAACCGACAACTCTTTCAACCGCAAATCATCCGC
>CAYVZN010000090.1:0-3042 GCA_964456125.1 uncultured Candidatus Saccharibacteria bacterium | reverse complement strand
GGATAAAAATAACCCTCTCCGACTATAGTCGGAGAGGGTTCTTCTATTTAACTTAATTTAATTTACTAGAAATTCTGGAACATCACTTTTCTCCATAGGGAGAAGACTCACTGTAATTATGTTATTCTTCCATTCAAGATCAATCACAGAATATTTAACTTCATCTTCATGTTCAACCCGTATATAAATCGGATTGAATTTGTTCTGCGCGCTTCTGTAAATCCGTAAGAGGATCATGTATTTACCTTCACCAACGTTGAACGTAAAAGGCTTGTCTTCTCCGAATCGGCCAAAATATATGCTAGGCCGAGTTTTTCCTTCTACGGCATGCATCATCGCGAGGAGCAATTCTCCGTACAGCGCGTTGCGTACGCCTGGAGGCACAGAATATTCTGCTTCGCAGAGGGTGAGCTGTTCATTGCTGGATTCATCCGGAATTAGCGATCCAAGCTGTACATTTCTAGCGGGCAGATAAAACTTTTTGACCATAGCCGTGGAGGGCTTAGTCAGCTTATGCTCTATAGTACCTCGCGGGTCAGATGGCGCCTCGCCATTGGGATATATCATTCCAACCCTATATCTAAGATAAGGACCGTGATCATTACATATTTTATCAAAGTGCTTTTCGAGTGCTTCGACTGCCGGCATTTTATCAACCCCTTCCAAAAATTCAGTGTAATTCTAGGCTAGCATAGTTTTTAAATATTGTCAAATGTTTTTACCCTTGCATCTACGTTTGAATATGCTATTATAATAATGTGAGCAAAGTAAGTGGAACAAAATTATTAGAAGTACCGGAAAGGATAGTAGACTATATGGCGCAGGCTTATCAAAAATGGGAAAAATTCCACGATGAATTTGAAGATTTTTCTTTTTCAATTGATCGCGAGTTTATCAAAAAAATGAGAAAAGCAAAAAAGGAACATCTTTCAGGTAGAACACGAAGCCTTTCAGAGCTGAAGGAAGAATTATAAATAATAGCATGTTTCAAGTTAGAAGCACTCCAACTTTTGATGCGGATATAAAGAAGCTCAATAAGCAGATTGCAAAAAGAGTAATTGTAAAAATTGAAGAGCTTGCAACAAAACCGCAACTTTTAGGAAATATCATTAAGTACCTCCCCAAAGATCTCGCTAATCTCCAAAAATACAGAATAGGTGATTGGCGAGTTTTATTTTGGGTAAATTTTCGAAATAGAGAAATAATTCTTTACGGAGTAGAGCATCGTAGTAAGATATATAAAAGATTCAAGAAATAAATGAATCCCGAAATTTCAAAAATTTTCAGCGAAATGGCTTTGTTTTTTAATATGCAGGATGATGTGTTTAGATACAGGGCATATGAGAAAGGAGCTCTTATTTTAGATAATTTAAGCAGGGACGTTAGTGATATATATAAAACTGAAGGCGTGAAAGGCCTTGTGGATCTTCAGGGTATTGGCAGGGGAATGGCAGAAAAAATAGAAGAATATATAAAAACAGGCCACATAAAAGAATACGAGGCATTAAAAAAGAAAATGCCAGTTGATATGGAAGAACTAACGGCCATAGAAGGATTAGGTCCTAAGGGCGTAAAAGTACTTTATAAAGAATTAAGCGTAAAAAATTTAAAAGATTTAGAAAGGGCGGCAAGAGCGGGAAAAATCAGGAACCTTACTGGTTTCGGCGAAAAAACAGAGAAAAATATTTTAGAAGGCATTGAGTTTGTTAAAAAAAATCGCGGTAGAATGCTGCTCGGATACGCCTGGCCGAGAGCGCAACATCTCATAGAAGAATTTCGCGGCATGAAAGAAGTCACGGAAGTTTCCACAGCCGGTTCGCTTCGCCGCAGATGCGAGACAGTGGGTGATATAGATATTCTAGTTGCAGTTGAAAATTCCTCTGCCCCCGCGGAGGCGGGGGCAGAACTGATTCTTGATAAATTTGTCAGTATGAAAGGCGTAGAAAAAGTGTGGGGTAGGGGCCCCACCAAAGCATCAATACGAGTAAAAGGTAATTTTGACATAGACCTGCGCGTTGTGCCTAAAGAAAGCTGGGGCGCCGCGTTGCAGTATTTTACGGGCAGCAAATCGCATAATATTAAATTAAGGCAAATCGCGATAGATAAAAAATTAAAGCTAAATGAGTATGGCCTTTTTCGAGGAAATAAAAAAATAGCAGGCAAAACAGAAGACGAAGTCTATAAAGCTCTTGGATTAGATTATATAGAGCCGGAGCTTAGAGAAGATACGGGCGAGATAGAAGCTATGCTATGTGCGGTGTCCGACACCGCACATAGACATGTGCGGTGTCGGACACCGCACATATGTTCACTGCCAAAAGTGATTGAGTATGACTCTTTACAAGGCGATTTACAGGTGCAGACGAACTGGACAGACGGTGATCATTCTATAGAAGAGATGGCAAAGGAAGCAAAAAGGCTTGGCAGAAAATACATCGCGATCACTGATCATACTAAAGCCCTAGCGATGACAGGAGGCTCCGATGAAAAAAAATTGATGCGTCAGATGGTAGAGATAGATAAGCTAAACAAAAAAATATCCGGCATAAAAATTCTCAAGGGCGCGGAAGTAAATATTCTAAAAGATGGTTCTCTGGATATCGAAGATGAAGTATTGGCAAAGCTTGATGTGGTTGGCGTGTCAGTACATACTTCACTCAAGATGTCCAAAAAAGATATGACAGAAAGAATTTTGAGAGCCATTAAAAATCCCAATGTTGATATACTGTTTCACCCCACAGGCAGATTGCTTAAAAAAAGAGATCCGTATGATGTTGATATGGAACAAATTATAAATATGGCTGTAAAGACAAATACTATATTGGAGATAAACGCGCATCCGGAAAGATTAGATTTAAAAGACGAACATATTCGCATGGGGGTCGGCCTGGGAGCGAAATTTGTTATAGATTCTGACGCGCATAACTATGAGCATTTGAAATATCTTGAATTCGGCATTGCTCAAGCCCGCCGCGGCTGGGCAGAAGCCAGTGATGTTTTAAATACCTTGCCAATAGATGAATTTCTAGGTAAATTAAAGTA
>CAYVZN010000089.1:0-3069 GCA_964456125.1 uncultured Candidatus Saccharibacteria bacterium | reverse complement strand
GCGCTTTATTTTTTCAGTAGTTTGGTTCCAGGGCCCCAGAATTTTCGTAGGGCATCGGCTACTGCTTTTTTGTCCACTCCCTTTGGTATGAACACGCCAAATGTTTCTGGCGCAGTCATCGAACCTTCTTGTAGGATATCAGCTTCAATGAAGAAGTAGTAACCAATCGAATCGTAACTTGGGGTTAACCAACAACAAACGATTTGTTTTTTGTTAAATTCTTCAAACGTGATATTTTTTTCCCAAGGTTCTAGTATGCATCCTCTACCTAGAGCACGTTCCGCTGAAATCTTGTACGCATCGCCTTTGATGTTTTCCATCAACCCCTCCTATTCTAAAAGTTTCCACGTCCTTTTATAACAAATACTGGTTAAAATATCAACTGGAGCGGGTAAGGGGAGTCGAACCCCTATCTCTACCTTGGCAAGGTAGTATAATAGCCACTATACGATACCCGCGATTATGCTGTATTATGATATTATAATATTACTTGTACCTTTACAATGGGGAGGTATTATAACGATATGACTACCGCAGTTAAAAAAGAAGAAAAGTTTATTTTATGGTTTCGAGAAATCGGTAAAGAAGATGTGGCACTCGTCGGCGGAAAAAACTCTTCACTTGGGGAGATGTATAACAATCTTGAAGGTTTGGGCGTGAAGGTTCCTCCGGGCTTTGCGATAACTACGCATGCTTACAATCATTTTATTGCGCACGGGGGAATTGAAGCGGCCATCAGCGAAATTTTAAAAGACCTCGAGGAAAATTGGGATACGGTAATTCTCGAGAATGTTTCTTCAAGGATACGGCGCCTGATATTAAAAACACCTTTCCCGGAAGATCTGCGGCGGGAAATCGTTGCGGCCTACATACGTCTCGATAAAGAATACGGCGTGGAGAGGAAATCCGGTTCAAAACTGGATGTGATGGTGAGATCATCGGCACTTTCGGAAGATAAAGATGATCCATTTGCCGGGCAACTTGAGTCATTTCCGAACATACGCGGCGAAGACGAGGTGCTCGACGCGATATCTCATTGTTTTGCTTCTAATTTTACGGCGCGGGTTATCGATTATCGGCACGAGCATGGCTATGACCTCATAGAGTCGATGAGCGTGGGCGTACAGAAAATGGCGCGCTCCGACAAGGGGTCCGCCGGCATGGCTTTTACTCTTGATACAGATACAGGATTTAACGATGCTATTATAATCAATGCCGGTTTTGGTTTGGGTTCGCCAATTGTCGAAGGTGAAATAAATTCAGATGAATACATTGTTTCAAAGCGAATGCTGAAAGCGGGATTTTATCCAGTCATCGGACATACGGTTGTTGCCAAAGAAACAAAGCGGATTTACGCGTTTGTCGAGGATAGGACTACTCAAGATGTGCCAGTTGCCAAGGATGAGCAGTTGATGCCGGCGTTAACGTTTGACGAAATACTCAATGTGGCAAGGTGCGCGGTTTTAATTGAAGAGCACTATGGCAACTCCAGGGATATAGAATTTGCAAAAGATGGCTTAGACGGCGAGTTGTATATAGTGCAGGCAAGGCCCGTGAAAGAAACCGAAGCAATGAAGCGGGTGAGAGAGAAAAAGCTTGAATTTGACGAATACATCCTTGATGAAAAAAATCCCAGAAAGATTCTTTCGGGATCCCGCGTTTGTGATCAGATTGTCACGGGCAAAGTGCGTGTTATTACAAGCGTGGACAGGATTCATGAGTTTAAAGATGGAGAGATTCTTGTAACTAAGATGACCGCTCCTTCTTGGCAGCCGATTATGCATAAAGGCAAGACCCTCGCAATCATTACCGATGAGGGCGCGCGGAAATGTCATGCCGGGATTATTGCGAGCAACGAGGGAATACCGTGTATTGTCGGCACAGGCAATGCCACGAAGGTACTTTGCACTGGTCAGATCGTGACAGTGGACTGTTCGCAGGGAGAGGTTGGATTAGTGTACGATGGCGCGATTTCATACCATACGCAAAAGGTTTCATTTAGCGATTTTGAAATGCCCAAAACGGATCTAATGCTTTTTGTGGACAAGCCCCTTGGAGTTTTTGGAAAATCTCTTGTTCCGAGCGAAGGTGTTGGGCTGGCAAGAACAGAGTTTGTTGTTACCGAAATTTTAAATAACATTCATCCTATGGCTTGGGTGAGATACCCAGACGTTTCGAAAGTGGTGCGCGAAGAAATAGACAAGCGCGCCTCGCATTACGCGGATAAAACTCAATATTTCGTGGATAAACTCGCTGAAGCGTGGGGGAGGATTGCCGCGACTTTCTACCCAAAGCCGGTAATTATGCGTTTCTCTGATTTTAAATCCGATGAATACGCGGATCTTATCGGCGGAGACGAATTCGAATCAAAAGACGAACCAAACCCAATGATAGGCATTAGAGGAGCTGTTCGTTATCTTCACCCAAACTACATGCCGGCATTTAGGCTAGAGTGCGCCGCAGTTAAGAAAGCGAGGGAAGTATTTGGATTTACAAATATAATACCGATGATCCCGTTTTGCCGCACTCCGGAAGAAGGGCTGGAAGTGCTTGCGATAATGAAAGAATGCGGACTTGAACAAGGTAAAGATGACCTCAAAATATATGTAATGGTGGAGATAACTTCGAATGCGGTTCTTGCCGACCAATTCGCCGATATTTTCGACGGAGGAAGCATAGGAAGTAATGACTTTGTTCTTGGCGTATTTAGCGCGGATGTGCGCGGAGTGCCATGGTTAGCTGGCCGTTATGATGAAAATCACCTAGCCGTAAGGCGTTTGCTTAAATACGCGATTGAAGCATTCCATAAAAAAGGTAAAAAGATCGGTATCTGCGGCGAAGCGCCGTCGTATCTAATGCCATTCACCAAGTTCCTTGTTGAATGCGGCATAGATAGCATCACTATTACTTCGGGTTCGCTTGGCCAGTACAAAAAGACAGCAGAAGCGATCAATAAGTTTGAACAAGAATTAGGGAATAAATAAAAAATCAAACGGTCCGACTATAGTCGGACCGTTCTTTTATTTGTGTGCCGCGGGAGGGAATCGGACCCCCTACACGAGGCTCTTC
>CAYVZN010000088.1:1739-3152 GCA_964456125.1 uncultured Candidatus Saccharibacteria bacterium | reverse complement strand
TAATTTTTCAAAAGCTTTTTTAATCCTTCACAAAGAACTTCGTCTTCTTTTTTGTGAATTGCCTCGGAAAACTCTTCGAGTGTAAGATAATCTCGAGGATACACCATGCCGCGCAGTATTGGCTCACCGGTATCCATTCCTTCGTCCACATAATGCAGAGTACATCCGCAAGGTGGAGCGTCTCTCGCCCATCGGGCCTCCCATTGCGCTTTTATCGCCCTCTCGCCGTCTCCGCGATATAACGGCAGTACAGATGGATGAATATTCACAATTCTGCCCTTGAACTCTTTAATAAAACTTTCGGGCATAAGAACGCGCCACCCGGCCATTATTACCAAATCTGCTTTATAGCTTTTCAGTAAATTTCTAACCCTGATAGAAAATTCGTTTCGCCCATTATCTCTGCTTTTATAATCCTCCCATTTCAGGACACTGCTTTTTATTTTACGCTGCCTCGCGGATATAGTTCCGATATCTTCGCCTACAGAACTCAACACAAAAACCACCTTAGCATTTTTTATTTTACTGACACACTGCAGTATTCCAGGCACCCTGCTCCCCTTGCCTATTAAAAGAGCGATAAGAGTTTTATTTTGCATTTCCTACACCTCGCACAAAAAACATCAACATTAGCGAAAATACTCCTGCTATTGGAAAGGCAATCGCTATGTTATCTATATATAAAAATATTACAGCGAAAATAGCAAGGATTATTCCCCGGCCGACATTATGCGTCATCTCGCGAAAAATTACAAATCTGTCCCTGTTTACGTCTTCTCTTCCCGCCCAGTCATAAAACAAAACTCCAAAGGGCATATGAGCTGTAACGCGTGTAATTGAATTTAAAGTATTTATCAAAATGACATCGAGGGGAGTTACTACAAACATTCTCACCGGCCAGGTTAGCGCGTTCATCCACGAACCAATCACAAGAATGCGGGCATGACCCATCCTATCTATTAGTTTTCCTAAGTATAACGCGAAAAGAAGACCCGCAAAAAGCGAAATAGAAGAAATAAGCCCAATATAAGAATAGCTTATCGCTAGCATATACAGAAAGACAGGCCAGATAAATACAAGTATGCTATATTCGCTACCTTCGGCCAAAAAAGAGATTGCTTTAGTCCGATATTTTTTATGAAAAACCTCTCCAAAAGCCTTTTCGTAACTGTCGGTATAACGCTCATGCACTTCCCTTGAAAGAAAAAGCGGAACTATCGAAAAAAACAACAGGATAAGCACAATTCCGAAGAGAACTGGGTATCCCGCTTTTATAAGCACAATACCGCCAACAAACGGAGATAGCGCGGCGGCAACGGCAGATACAGTATGCAAGTAGCTCAATTGCTTTCCCCTTTTTCCTTTTTCGGAAAAACGGGCAAAATCTATGTGAAAAGCAGTCCAATAAAATAA
>CAYVZN010000088.1:0-1639 GCA_964456125.1 uncultured Candidatus Saccharibacteria bacterium | reverse complement strand
GGCTCAAAAATAGAAATAAGCCCTAAGGTAAAATTCCGCAAGGCAACAGAAGCGTAAAGCTCTGTGAGCTCGCGGCTTAGAGTATAGTGAAGATTAAAGTGATTGAAAAGCAAGGCCGTGTATATTGTATATTGTATGCTGTATGTTGGGGCCAACATACGATATACAACATACCATATACAAAAACTTATTATGCCTACTGACCAAGTAATTCGGAAAGTTCTTTGGGGCTGACAGGACCCACTCTAGTTATTTTCGGCTTGTCTTTTGTTAAATCCAGCACAGTGGAAGCCCGTGTTGATTTTAGTACTCCAGCGTCAATAATTAAATCGGGTTTATACAGCTCACTTTTAAATCTGTTCACTATATCTTTGGGATCAACAAGGGAATTTTCTCCGGATATATTTGCCGAGGTGGACGTAATTGGACTGTTAAACGCTTTAATAAGATTAACACAAAAATCATTATCCGGAATACGCAACGCCACGGTATTAGTGTTCGCGGAAATAAAACTGGAAATAATCGCTCTCTTATATAATACAACGGTTACGGCTCCCGGCCATACAGCTCGCAAAATTTTTTCTTTTTTAAAACCTATGAAAGCAAGTTTTTTTGCCATAGTAATGCTTTTTACAATCAAAGGCACCGGCTTTGAAGCGTCTCTTTTTTTTATTCTAAAAAGCCGCCTTACGGCAAAGTCGTCAAATGGATTAACGCCGAGGCCGTAGACAGTGTCGGTGGGATAAACCACCGAACCTCCTTTACTCAACATCTGTGTTGCCTCATAGATTATATCTGTTTTGTTAGCTTGAGTTAGGGAAACAACTTTCATAAATTTCTAATTTTTAATTTTTAATTTTTAATTTCTAATCAATATTATAATGACTTAATTTTTTAAACCCTGCGTGTTTTAGACATTTAGAAATTGAAAATTGTTTAAAAATTTAAAATTAGAAATTAGAAATTTGCAAGCACTGTTTCTACTTCAAGCAAATTTCTAACATGATAATCTATTCCCTCCCCGGATGGCAAAGTCGCGTGCCGCCCTTCTCCTCTGTTCATTCTCACCGTAATTATATTAGGAGAAAGTTTCTTAACGGCCGCAAGGGCCATCGGGTTATCCTCTATAAATACGGCTCTATCCCCTCGTGCAACTTCGCCAGCTTCTTTGTCTTTATTTAAATTTTGAGTTACTAAAATTTTATTAAAATATTTGCATGCCTCGTAGCATCCTCTAATCTTTGATCCCTGAAATTTATCCTCCCCATAGCTTACGACCGAAAATTCATTATTTTTGCTCGCTTTTTCCAGAAACGGCATCGTATCCTCGTATAAATATTGCTGGCTGTTGTCGGTGAGGCGATTCAACGTCTCGCGTATAGAGTTTATTTTATCTATGCCCTCTTTTTTTAAAATCTCAAACTGCTTGACCGGATGCCACTCGCCTGCTTCGCCACGCGACTCTTCAATACTGCGCTTAAAAAGCTCTGTGCCTACTCCGTGCTTTGCGAACATCGCCTGAACAGCCCCGCGAAACTTATCCGTATCAAAAATAGTATAGTCAAAATCTAAGATAATTTTCATGATAACTCCATTATTGCTTTAGCTAATTTTCGGGAGTCATGAAGAAAGGGGTTTC
>CAYVZN010000087.1:0-3235 GCA_964456125.1 uncultured Candidatus Saccharibacteria bacterium | reverse complement strand
CCTCCCATAGTAGTAATAATGGGGCATGTTGATCATGGAAAAACCAGTATTCTTGACTATATCAGGAAGACGAAAGTTGTCGAAAAAGAAGCAGGGGGAATCACTCAACATGTTGGCGCTTATCAAGTTTTACATCAGGGAAAATTGATTACTTTTATAGATACTCCGGGCCACGAGGCGTTTTACGCTATGCGTTCACGAGGCGCGAAAGTCGCTGATATCGCGATTCTGGTTGTCGCGGCAGACGACGGCATAATGGCCCAAACTCGGGAAGCTATAAGCCATATAAAGCACGCGGGCATTCCCATGATTATCGCGATTAATAAGATGGATAAGTCCGGAGCTGATTCTATGCGTGTAAAAAACCAACTTCTTGAAGAACAAATTATTGTGGAGGATTTAAAAGGGAAAGTGCCGAGCGTCGAGGTGTCGGCAAAAACCGGCAAAGGGATTGATAGCTTGCTTGAAATTATAAATCTTGTAGCGGAAGTAGAAGAAATAAAATCTGTAACACAGGGGAAAGCGAAGGGTGTAGTCGTTGAATCGGAGCTTAATCACAAAAGAGGGCCAACTGCAACTTTGCTTGTGAGGGAGGGCACTTTAAAAATAAATGATATTTTAGTTTTTTCTTCCACTCATGGAAGAATTCAAAACATGGAGGATTTCATGGGCAGAGAAATTACGGAAGCAAGTCCAGGAACTCCGGTTATTGTGGTTGGGGTTGAGCATGTGCCCCTTGTCGGCGAAAAATTTAAAGTTGTGGAATCCACAGAAGTCGCTGAAAAGTTACTGAAAGAGGAACAAAAAAAATACTCCGAAGAAGTAGAGGTTGTTGAAGTTCGAGAAGATATGAAAGTAATAAATATAATTTTAAAAGCAGATGTTCAGGGAACTCTCGAAGCGCTTCATGAGATTTTGCGTGGAATAAAAAATGAAAACGATAACATGTCGTTAAGAATTCTCAAAAAAAGCGTTGGCGAGATTATGGAGTCTGATATTAAGCTTGCTTCTGCCGCGAACGCTTTTATAGCGGGGTTTCGCACAAAAATAAATCAGGGGTCGGAAAACTTTGCCCGCCAGATGAAAGTAGACGTTGTACTAAGCGACATTATTTATGAATTGGTAGAAAAGGTTCGGGCAAAAATAGACGAACTTATAGTTACAGAGAAGCGCGATGTGGAATTGGGGTCTTTCAAAGTTCTTGCTATTTTTAGGACAGAGAAATCCAGAATGATTTTGGGAGGGAAGGTCTTAAGCGGAGAAATAAAAAGGGGCGCTAAACTTCGCGTGTTAAGGAATGACGGGTTGATCGGAGAGGGAAGGGTCGCGCAACTTAAAATAAAAGATAAAGAGATCGATAAGATTGATAAAGACAACGAGTGTGGAATCTTATACGATGGCCCGGTTCGCGTGCAAGTCGGAGATATCTTACAATGCTATGTTCATATCTAGAAGAAAAGACCCATACTTCGCTTTGTCTCACGGCAAAGCTTCGCAGGGCAAGCGTACCCGTGGAACTGAGCTACTCGTCCCCCCGAAGCTCGACCCCAAAGGAGAGCGAAGGGGGAGAAGAAAAGACCCATACTTCGCTTTGTCTCACGGCAAAGCTTCGCAGGGCAAGCGTACCCGTGGAACTGAGCTACTCGTCCCTCCGAAGCTCGACCCCAAAGGAGAGCGAGGGGGGAGACGCAAAGAACGAGTAACCGAACTTATAAGAAAAGAAGTTGCTGGGATAATTTCAAGAGAGATTGAAATTTCCGGCGCTATAATAACATTCACGCGAATAGAGGTGTCGGTAGATATTCAAAGCGCCAATATTTATTTTTTGACTATTCCGGACGATAGGGCCGAAGAAGTTCATAAAAAACTTAAAAAAAATATTTTTTCTATTCAGCAGGCTCTGAATAAACGATTGCGCATGCGCCCGGTTCCCAGAATCAGATTTTTAATAGACAAGCAAGAACAAGAAGCTTCAAAGATAGATGAAATACTCACAAGAATTTAGCAAAGTCGCTCAATTTATAAAAGAAAAAAATAACATATTGCTTGCGGTTCATGAACATCCCGATGGCGACGCGCTAGGTTCTATGATTGCGATGTTTTCGCTGCTGCATAAATTTAGGGACAAGAAAGTAGTCATGTTTTCTAAAGATCCGGTGCCTCCTCACCTTGCCTTTCTCCCCTATAGTGAGCGTATTACTTCCCAAAGAAGCGAATTTATTCCCGATCTATTTTTGGGTTTTGATTACGGCGATTTTTTGCGGCTTGGTGTAGACTATAACTCTTTGGGCGGTTCGGTAATCGTGACATTTGATCATCATCCGCCCTTTAGACAAAGGGGAGATGTGCTTATAATAGACACTTCCGCGTCTTCAACATGCGAAATTGTTTATAATTTTATTCAAGAAACAGGTTATGAGATTTCTCCAAGGATGGCAACGGCGCTTCTTACGGGTATATTTACAGATACTGGAGGATTTACGCACGTTAATACTTCGGTTAGAACACTTAGAGCCGCGGGTGATCTTTTAAGATACGGAGTATCAATGCAAAATCTTCATAGGCATACTTTTTCCAGAAAATCCCCGGAAACCTTGAGGGTATGGGGATACGTTTTAAAAGATATTTTATGGGACAGCGATGTAGGAATGACATACGTGGCAATTTCTCTCGATAGATTTCGAGAGCTCGGCTCATATCTTGATGATTTTGAGGGCATTGTAAATATAATAAATACGCCTCCGGACATCAGATTTTCATTGTTGCTCATAGAGCACAAACATGGAGTTATAAAAGGCAGTCTAAGAAGCGAGCCATTTCAAGGAGTGGATGTATCAAATATAGCAAGGGCCTTGGGAGGCGGAGGCCATAAATACGCGGCGGGATTTGAAAGAAGCGGCGAAACATTGGAAAATGTGCTAAAATATGTTAAAGAAGTAGCTGGAAGTGTGTAGTGTTGTAGTATTAATTAAATGGTGGCGCGGTGGCGAAGTGGTTAACGCTGCGGTTTGCAAAACCGCCATTCGGGGGTTCGACTCCCCCCCGCGCCTCACTTTATTTCCTCAAGAGCGCAAGCGATTGGTTGGAAATAAAAGTGCTCGAGTGGTGGAATTGGTATACACGCGACACTTAAAATGTCGTGCCGCAAGGCTTGTGGGTTCGAGTCCCACCTCGAGCATTAGATTTCTTTTATTATTTCTATAAGCACTATTTTTGCGCCGAAGTTTTTGGCTTC
>CAYVZN010000086.1:0-3249 GCA_964456125.1 uncultured Candidatus Saccharibacteria bacterium | reverse complement strand
ATGCAAAGGTCTCGATCTACATAAATTTTCGCTATTTTTTTATCCATAGTGCTTCTCAAAAAATTATAACTCTAAAAACTTGTCTTCTGAAATACCCAGATCATCAATAATTCTGTTTAGTAAGTTATGCCCTATGTCTTTGCCATGCGGGTTGGGAATGAAAATTTTGAAATTGCCTTTTTCCAAAAATTGATGTTTCCCGCCAGAAAACGGGCCAATAAAACCTAAACGCCGCAACTTTTTAATAAGCTCTCTGCGACTAATAGGCTTTGGCATGAGAATGAAGTTTGAGTGAAAATCCCGGAACTTGTTTTTTTTCTTGGAAACTCACAAAAAGATATTCTTCGATCATTTCTGCTAATTCCTGCCTCACGCTTTCTACGTCTTGCCCCTGCGCATAAACACCTGGAAAATTTTTGACCCACCCAACCCATTCTCCAACGCTTTCATCGAAATTATATTCAGCGCGCAAAAGCATTTTTTCTATAAATTGTTGAGTTTTAAGCGTCATAATTATATATTACATAATATTATTTAAAATTACAACACAACTCGCCGCCCCGATGCAGAGGTCTCTATCCACGTATATTTTAGCTATTTTTTTGTTTCAGCCATAATACTTCTCCGCGTAAAATTTGATAAGCTGACCTGTGAGCTTTTTTTTATTTAGCAACAAGTTCAAGAACTTGCTTTTTTGAATAAGGCGCAAGTTCGAATTTTGGAAACCTGCTATTCATTTTACTTATAGTTGGTCCTGCGTGCTTTTTAGCATCTAATATCTCAACCGAAAGAACATTGCCTTTAGAATCTACATCGACATTCATATATGGGGTGACCTCCCGCGTTTCATTATATTTCCCCTTTTTAAAAGTGATAAGTAAAGCATCTGCTAATGGATCGTATGTATATTTCATGGAAGTTTTCTGACAAAATGCTGTGTAATAATTATAACCATGTTTTCGGCGACCTTCCCGAAAACCGCTTTAAGATAAAGCTTGCCAAATTTTTTATAAGCATAATATTTATTTTCATAAAAAATCAATTTGTTCGGGTGTAAAACAGTTAGTCTAACTAGCTTAACATCTAATTTCCGTTCTTCCAATTGTCGCCTAGCGTGACTGCTGAATATGATACTTAACTCACCCATAATACTTCTCTGCGTAAAATCTAATAAGCTGTTCGATCTCGGTAATAAGCTCAGGGGTGCCGCCAACGCCGACCTTGAGCTTTTTTTGTACATCTTCCAATGTTTGTGCGCCCTCAAGCACCGCCTCCTCAATATCTTTGTCGGTAATATTGAGGCGCGCATCAATCACCCGCGCGCCTTCTACAACTATTCTACTATTTTGTCCGGTTTTACGAAAGTAGTCGTTGGCTGTTTTTTGGAAAGCTTTATCCGCTAAAACAGAGCAATGTATCTTGCGATTTGGAAGTCCACCCAAGCGCTTCATCACATCCTGTGGACGGACTTTTAAGGCTTCCGCAAGCGTCATCCCGCCGTTTTCCGTTAACATCACCGAGTACATTGAGGTCGCGGCGATTGCCGATGCGCACCCAAACGTCTTCCACTTTAGTTCTTTGATCCTTTCTTCCCTGTCAGATCTTGCTCCATTTTTTGCCTCAGCAGCAGATTTTTCAAGACCAGCATATTCGCCTGCTGGCGAATTGCTAAGTCTCGCGCCGTCGCGCTGCGAAAAGTCTTGAAAAACCTCTGCTGTCGGCAAATTTTTCGTCTCAACCTTCATCCACATTTCCATCATATCTCCGCAATTATGAACCAAAAAGGCGTCTGTGGCATATGTATGCGTATCATTTATTTCAAAATTAAACAATTGGCCGTTGAATAATATATTTTCAGTCCGTCTGACAGGCAAATAAATGTAATGGTCATCATGCCACACTTCTTCAGCGTGGCGCTTATTGCTATTTCTTACGAAAGGCAAGTCAAGAATAAAAGCCAAGCGTTCAAGCGAAGCAATATCTCCAACATGAATTCTATATGATTTTTGATGCCGAATTCCATTTATAACTCTTTCCTTCTCACGATAAATTGATGGGATAATGTACTGGCGCGCTAAAAGCCATTTAAGCTGATGTAAAAGTGTCTTTGATATACTTGCAAATCCTGCCCGAGGCTGACTTCGCTCTCCGCTAAAATAACCGTCGCCGCGCCATAACCCGCGTATGAATCCGCGCTGGATTTCCGGCTCTAAAAATAATACAAATTCCGGCGCTTTCTTAAATTTTGCATTATCTCCAAACCATGAACGGAATAATTGCGTCAAATAAATGTTATAAACAATTATATCTATTCGGTTATTGGCAGGTCGTTCACGCACACTTGCATCTAACCCGAAATATTTTTTTATAAGCTGACGCACTCTCTCTACATATTCTTTTTCTTTTATGCCGAAAGTAAATCCTAGCTCCCCTCCCGTTGTTCTTGTATGCCCCTCCGCAACAAAATATCCAAAAAGTTCTAACACTTCTTCGTTTATCGGCAAGCGTTTTGGCAAAGCCTTGGATTTAAAATCAAATTTATTTTTTGGGAATATTGGCAATACAATTTCTGGAAGCGAGTTAATAATTTTAGGAATCGGATATAAAACCACGTCGCCGCGCTTTAAATTTCCCGCGTGCGCCCATGTTGGTTGAATCTGTTTTTTATATTTTGTCTGAAGATAAAAAGATTTTGTGCGCGGAACTTGAATGGCGAAAATAAGATGGTCTTTGGTGGCAGTAAGCGTTCCCCAAGGGTTATAGATTTTAATCAATACGTCTTCGTATTTAGGACGAAATATTCTTTTGATGACATGAAATTTTCCATCATGGCTCAAAACCCTTTCGCCGATTTTCGCTTCCTGAATTTCTACAATTTCTGGATTTTTTTGAATAAGCGTCGACGGTAAAATGCACGCCGGGCTCCCAACCATTCCCCGCGCGTCAAATTCATCTTCATTTTCCGGCTTTTCCATCAGCAAATTCCGCGGATGAAAAAAATGGTCTTTTACAATATCCGAATAATACCACTTCTCACCAGAATACTGGTTGATAACGTCTATATCTTGTTTTGTCTGATCACTCATAACTCATCACTTATAACTTTTACTCTTTGCCTTAACTCTTAAATTTTCGCCGGCGAAGGCTTCGGGGTGCGACATGCTTTTGGCATTCATGTCGATTTTAACAGGGGAAACTTTGCGCAGCCATTCGACAACTTCCGGTAGCACACCTAAAACATAGTCTAAA
>CAYVZN010000085.1:0-3256 GCA_964456125.1 uncultured Candidatus Saccharibacteria bacterium | reverse complement strand
AAGGATATATGGGTGATGGCGATAAACTTGAGAAGCTTATTACGGAGAATTTACTGCGCGGGTATATCAACTTGCCATGAAAAAAAAGGTATTTTTAATTACCGCGATTATTTTACTGCTGGGGTTCGCGATCGGCTATCAATCGCCGCATGAGGAAAAAGCAAAAGCTATCTCTTACGACGCCTCTTGCGTCATAGAAGAGAGGCGTACCATCAGGGGCGTTTCCATGCAACGTACGTTTGAGAACGGCGAAGTGGTCAACACGCTTGCCAATTATTTTGATTGCAACAAGCCGGAAAGTGGCCAGATAGTGATTATTGAATTTGCCACGCGCGAGGAATCATTCATAAAGCGCCTTGTTGCCATTCCGGGGGATATGATAGAATTTAAGGAGGGATATGCCGAGCTGAACGGTGAAGTTTTAAAAAACCCCGCCGGCGAAGTTTATAAATTTTTTGAGCGATCACATCGAATATTGGCGAATGAAACGCGTTATCTGGTGTTGAGCGATGACGCGGGCGAAAACGCCTTTGACTCTCGCCGGTATGGCTTTATAGATAGAGATCACTTCAAAGGGTTGGTGCTTAAAACCCATTGAGCCAAACCTCAATGGGTTAACTTGTGTATAGCTCCGCGGTTTTGCCTCCCTCTGCAATAGGCGGTTGGTGGCAGAGCGGGAAGCTAAAATATATGCGAATATCTGTTTCAAAATCAAATCTCGCCTTATACACGCTGTTATTATTGTCTTTATTGTTCTTCGCCTTTCAAGCATTGGGCACGAATATAGAGGGCCTGTTTTTCTTTAATCCGTCAGCCGGCACCGTGCCGTTTCAGGTTGACGCGACCAAAACAGGCAAAGTAGATAATCTCAACGCCGACCGCGTAGACGACCTCCACGCCGCGGATTTGATGGCGGCCGGAGGAGGGGGCTGCTACGAGTTATTTGGGTCAAATACTTGCGCTACAGGGTTCACGAGGGTAGTGGATGGGGTTGCCACCTTATATTATGAGTCTATTTCTGGTGCTGGGGGCGTGGTATGCTCTCCTCCACATATTACCTCTCCCGCTACTTTTGTCGGCTTTGTTGCGATAAGCGAAAGTAATAAGGTCACCGCCATAGCAAACGAGAGTTGCGCGATCTGCTGTAAGTAAGCCACAGATGTGAACCCCAACGGCTTAATAGAGTCAAATTTTGATGTTCGCGAACCTAAAATTGTGCTATAATACGCCTATGTACAACTGGTCCGTAGATGAAAAAGCATTCAAAAAAGCGGATCCTGAAAGGTATGAGATTTGGAAGTTGGAGCAGATGATAAATTACGGAGAGCCGGGAGAGAAACTATCCGAGAACATGATTAGAAGGTATTGGGAAAAAATTTCTATAGACCCATATTATAGGGATTATTTAGCATTTCTTCTGTGGCCGAAAAAGAAACAATTCTAACGGAACATCAGCAGCTTGTTTTAGAAGATATCGCAAGCGAAGATTATTTCGCGAAAAAGTTTTATTTTACCGGCGGCACTGCGCTCGCTGAATTTTATTTACAACACCGTTTTTCAGAAGATTTGGATTTTTTCAGCGGGGAAGAGGAAGTGAATATTAACGAAGTGACGAGATACATTGAGCGCCAGAGAGAAGCATGGGGAGTAAAAAAATTTGATACGAGAAATGTATATGGCCTATGGACCTTCTTTTTTAATTTCAAAGACGGTAGTGACTTGAAAGTAGATTTTAATTTTTATCCATTTCCGCGCATTGAGAAAGGAAAAATTTTTCAGAAAATGGCTATAGATAGCACATATGATATGGCCGTAAACAAGGTGCATACTATTGCAATGAAGCCGCGCGCCCGAGATTTTATTGATATTTACTTTCTCATAAAAGAGTATAGCTATAATTTTCATGATTTACTAATGCAAGCAAAGGCGAAATTTGACTGGGACATTACCGCAATGCAGCTTGGTTCGCGACTGCTTGCGGCATCCGAAGCATCAGACTATCCCCGCATGATAAAACCTATAGATCATAACGAGTGGAAGGAATTTTTCGTAGAAGAAGCAAGAAAACTTAAAAAAGAAATTTTCGAGTAACACATGAAATATAAGCTAAAAAACTTGCTACAAAAAGCATCTGAATCAGACTACGCTCTTGGGCATTTTAATTTTTCAACGCTTGAGATATTAAAAGCCATAGTTTTGGCATGTCAGAATCTAAAGTCGCCGGTATTCGCGGGAACTTCAGAGGGGGAAGCAAGGTTTGTGGGATATAAGCAGGCAGTATATCTTGTAAGAGCCTGGCGGGAAGAGACCGGTTTGCCTGTTTTTCTAAACGCGGATCATCATAAAACTTTTGAGAGCGCGAAGACAGCGATAGACGCGGGCTATGACTCCGTGCAAATAGACGAGATGTCGTTGTCTCTTGAGGAAAATATGGAAATGAGCAAGCGCGTTGTTGAGTACGCGAAAAGTGTAAATCCTGATATATCTATAGAAGGAGGGCTTGGGTATATTCGCGGTTCTTCAGAAGTGCATAAAGAAAAAATAGAAGTAAAGCCGGAAGACATGACAACCCCGGAAGAAGCAAAGAGATTTGTAGAAAAAACAGGAGTAGATCGCCTTGCGATAGTATTTGGCAATGTTCATGGAGTTTCGTTGGCCGGAAATCCAAGATTAGATATAAATAGATTAAAAGAAATACACAGGGCAATTCCGGATATGCCATTGACTCTTCATGGCGGATCCGGAATCAACGATCAAGACATCAGGGCAACTTTGCCGCACGGGATGAGCAATATTCACGTAAATACGGAGATACGAATGGCATATACCAGTGCTCTGCGCGCAAGACTTGATGAGAAGCCGGATGAGACTACGCCGTATAAATATGTGGATACGGCGGTGGCTGCGGCGCAGAAAGTGGCGGAGGGGAAGTTGAGATTGTTTGGAGCAGTGAACATAGTTTGAATTTTCAATTTTCAATTTACAAATTTTCAAGCAATTTTCAATGTTTTAATTTTCAATTGAAAATTTGGTCATTTAGGCATTGATTGAAAATTTTCCCCCTACGTGGGATCCCCCGTAGGGGGAAAAATTCGAAAATTGAAAATTAATACCTTGATATTTATCTAATAATTTGCTATCATCACTATTATGAAATTCTTGGGTAATTGTCCTATTTGCAACAATAAATTTAAGTCCCAGAAAGCATCGCTTATTGAGGAAATGGGGAATACCGAAATGGTTTATGCCGAGTGTT
>CAYVZN010000084.1:0-3259 GCA_964456125.1 uncultured Candidatus Saccharibacteria bacterium | reverse complement strand
ATTTTTTCAGAGAATTTTGCGTGTCCGAAGTGCGGATTCAGCATGGCGGAAATTCAGCCGAGGACATTTTCGTTTAATAGCCCCTATGGAGCCTGCCCGACTTGCTCGGGCCTTGGCACCCAGATGCACGCCGATCCCGAACTTGTAATTCCAAATAAAAATTTAAGCATCGCGGAAGGCGCGATAAAGCCATGGATAAACGCCTCGCACAGAGTCGGCAGGCAGGGATATTTCTGGTATGTTTTGCGCGAGATTGCGGATAAATATAATTTCTCGATTAATACTCCAGTAAAAAACCTGTCGGAAAAAAATTTAGACGTTATTTTATACGGCGATAATGAGCATGAGGGTGTTATGCCATCTTTGGTCAGGCGTTACAAAGAAACTGACTCCGATTTTACTCGGGCCGAGATAGCGAAGTACATGATTATTAAGCCATGCACAGAATGCCTCGGCAGAAGATTAAAGCCGGAAGCACTTTCGGTAAAATTTCTGGGGAAGAATATTGATGAAGTAGTGAACATGAATATTTCAGCGCTTATAGATTTTTTTGGAGAAACCAAGGGCGGGCCTACCAAGATAACCCAGCCTATAACCAAAGAAATTCTGGAGAGATCAAAGTTTCTTTTGGATGTGGGACTTCATTATCTTAGTCTTTCAAGATCCGCAGATACACTATCGGGAGGAGAAGCCCAAAGATTGCGCCTTGCGACTCAAATCGGGTCTAAACTTTCCGGAGTTATCTATATCTTAGACGAGCCCTCCATAGGACTGCACTCAAGAGATCAGGCTCGGCTCATTAAAACCCTAAAAGAACTGCGCGATTTAGGGAACAGCGTAATAGTAGTTGAGCATGATCGCCAGACCATACTTGAGGCCGATTGGATAATTGATATAGGCCCGGGAGCAGGCAAGCACGGAGGAAGGGTCGTGTATGAAGGTACTCCGGCAGGACTCAAAAAAGCGAAGACCCTGACGGGGGAGTATTTGTCGAGGAGACGGAAAGTTTCTAAATCCGAAATTCTAAATTCGAAACAAATTCAAAATTCAAAATTCAAAATTCAAAACCTTGTCGTGAGGGGCGCCTCTGAAAACAATCTTAAAAATATTGATGTTAAAATACCGCTTGGTAAATTTGTCTGCGTTACCGGAGTTTCAGGATCCGGCAAGAGCAGTTTAGTAAATGATATTCTTGCAAAAGCGCTGCGGCGGCATTTTCACGGCGCGCACACAATCCCGGGAGCTCATAAAAAAATAGAAGGCCTAAAGTATCTCGACAAAGCATTGATTATAGACCAGAGCCCCATAGGCAGAACTCCTCGGTCTAATCCCGCGACTTATACCGGCGCTTTTACTGTCATTCGGGATTTATTCGCCTCAACGCGCGAGGCAAAGTCGCGGGGTTATTCTTCGGGAAGATTCAGTTTTAATGTAAAAGGCGGCAGGTGCGAGGCCTGCGAGGGGCAGGGCATGAAAAAAGTGGAAATGCACTTTTTGCCGGATGTGTATATAGAATGCGACGAGTGCAAAGGTACTCGTTATAACAAAGAAGCCCTGGATATCGGATATAAAGGAAAGAACATTGCCGAGGTCCTTGCGATGACCACTGAAGAAGCATTGAAATTTTTTGAAAATATTCCGGCACTCAATAATAAACTTTCGGTTTTAAACAAAGTCGGCCTTTCGTATGTTGAGCTCGGTCAGCCAGCGCCGTCTTTATCCGGGGGCGAAGCACAGAGAATCAAGCTTGCCTCTGAATTATCCCGCAAGGCGACCGGAAAAACGTTATATATTTTAGACGAGCCAACGACAGGATTGCACTTTGAAGATGTTAGCAATTTATTAAAAGTTTTATTCGAGCTAGTCTCTCTTGGGAATTCAGTGCTTGTGGTAGAGCATAATCTGGATGTTATTAAACGCGCTGATTGGATAATAGACCTTGGCCAAGATGGCGGCGACGAGGGCGGGTATCTTGTTGCCGAGGGCACTGTGCGTGATATAATAAAAAGTAAGAAGAGTTGGACCGGGAAGTACCTACTTCCTGAAGCATGAAGCATTAATCCTGAAGCGTGAAACGTGAAGCATGAGGCTTTAAGCTTCAGGTTTCAGGTTTCACGCTTCAAGAAATATAATGTCTTGGCTTTACAAAAAAATTGGCGAATATCTAAGGGATGCTGTTTACGCGGCAAATGACGGGGCTATTACCACATTTGCTGTTGTGGCGGGTGTCGCGGGGGCATCGCTTGAGCCGTTGGTTATTTTAATTTTAGGATTCGCGAATTTGTTTGCTGATGGCATCTCTATGGCAAGCGGGAATTATCTTGGCACAAAGTCAGAAAAAGATTTATATAGCAAGGAGAGATCGCGCAATCAGAGGTTGCTTGAAGAAGATAAAGAAGCATACAAAAAACGTGTGGCAAAGTTTTTAAGCGATAAGGGCTACGGCGAGCAAGATGTTGGCGGGCTCGCGGAACTCATTACGCACAATAAAAAGTTCGCGCTGGATTTCATAATGCATGAAGAAATGGGCCTTGTGGAGCAGGGGAGCGCAAGGCCTATCAAGGGAGCTTTTGTTACGCTCGTGGCGTTTATGATAGCGGGTCTCGTGCCTCTTGTGCCGTACATATTTTTCGCTGGCGCGGGAAATACATTTCTATACGCGTCTATCTTTACCGGCATTGCGCTGTTTTCTGTAGGCGCGGCTAGATCTATATATATGGAGAGCTCTTGGTTTAAAGCAGGTTTTGAAATGCTTTTTGTCGGAGGCATCGCGGCCATAGTCGCTTATGGGATAGGATTTGCGGTAAGTAATGTTGTATAATAATTTTATTAACGAGTTCCTGCATTATATCTTCAAGTGCACCACCAAGAGACCCTCGATATTGCTTTGTCGCTCATTCTCGGTCCGACTGCAGTCGGACCTGCGAGGCTCGCTCCGACTATAGTCGGAGCTCAAATCCGCTCGAAAGCAATATCGAGGGTCTCCACCAGCAAGTGTTGCGCTTCAAAATATAATTCAATGTTAACTCGTTAATAAATTAAAAAAATGAATATAAAAATTTACAGTACCCCGACTTGCCCATATTGTCATATGCTCAAGGAGTATTTAGAGGAAAAAGGATTTGAATATGTTGATGTGAATGTCGCCGAAGACCTCAAGGCAAGGGAAGAGATGGTCGAAAAAAGCGGCCAAATGGGCGTGCCGGTGGCAGATTTTGACGGAGAAATAGTCGTGGGGTTTAATAAAGAGAGAGTAGAT
>CAYVZN010000083.1:0-3306 GCA_964456125.1 uncultured Candidatus Saccharibacteria bacterium | reverse complement strand
TTAATAATGGGTGAAAGCCAATTTGAGCCAAGATACTTCGGATACGTAAAAACAAAAATCGTTTTTGCGTATTTAGACCCTATTTTTATGTAATTAGAAGTCACCTCAACCGCAGAGGGAGCGATTATATCGCGAAGTGTATCTAGTTGTGATTCGGTGATCTCGTTTTTCATTGGTATACTTCGAATACGCTTTTCATAAGGGTTCTTTTTTGCAGGTTCTGGGGATTGTATAAGTTCCAAAAAAGCATAATGAGTTCTTCCGATGGAAGGTCCTTTGTCGCGACGCCAAATCTATGAAGCCCCGCTTTTATAAACTCCACCCTCTGCATGAGCTGGTTTTTGTAATGCTGGAATTGTTTTTTCTCCATGCTCGCGGCTTTCTTGCCAAATCCGATCCGGGACAAGAGGCTGCCCGCCGAGCTTGCGCCCTCTGCCGTCCCAGAAACTTCTATTATTTCAAGCGGCACTACCACGTAAAAATCAGTAGAAATAATATTTGTGGTTTCCACAAAATCCCTGATAAAGTTTATGTATTCTTGCGTTTGTATTCTCAGCAGGTCGTTTTGTTGTTCGGCCTGCTTCTGTTTTAGCATTTCAAGGTAGTCATCAATGTTTAAAAATCGGGAATCTATCACGATCTGAATGTAAAAATCAAGAGAATTCAGAAAATTTTGATACTGATATATTATCGCGTCTTGTTCGTCTTGAGATTTTAGTGCGAAATTAATACTTGAGCATTTGATTAGTGCTCTCATTCCGCCCTTTCTTAAAATCACAACGCCATCCCGGATTTGGTCTATTAGCGTAAAAGATTGTGTACTCTTGGCGGCTTTTGCCATAATGTCTAGCTTTTCTAGTTTTTAGCTTCCTAGGCTTTAGGCTTTAGGAATACTAGAGCCTAGCGCCTAGAAAGCTAGGAAGCTACTCGTCTAGTTTTTTTGCTAAATCTTTTATCCCTTGTTTTGTTATACTTGTCGCGTCCGTCCCCGGCGGCCCCCCGTATTTTTCCAGCGCTTGGCCTTTTTTCTCGAGGGTTTTTTCTTTGTGTTCAATTTTTTGCCATATAAATACTTGCGCTGAAAGGAAAAAAGAGAAAAAAGAGAAAAAAAATTCCAGCAGCGGCCTGCCGTTTACCCTTACAAATGAAAGAAGTAGAAAGAATATGGATAAAAACGGGGCTAAAATGAAAAACAGCCACTTTGCCAGAATAAACCAGAGTATAAAAAGAATTACTCCTCCTGTCACCAAAAAAGCCGTCTGCTTTATGGTCAGCGGGCCGATTAATCTTGCCTCGCGTTCAATAAATTGTGGAACCTGGAATTGTTGTGCCATAGTTGCCTGTGAGGGCAAGCCCATAGGCGCAGCCCGAACAGCCGCAACTATGAGCATCCCGAGCGAAGGCCAGCTCGTCTGGCCGAAGTCGAGGGATACCTCTACTCCAACTTATGTAGTTTTCTTAGTTCGTCTTTCACCCGCATAAATATTTTATCGCGGACTTCTATAGCTATCTTTCTAGCATTATCTTCGTCTATACGCAATTCGTCTTCAAGGGTCTGCCTAAACATAGTTATGGGTACTATTCCCGCAAGAATAAGCGTGGTATATCGCCTAAGTTTTTTAAAATTCATGTCGCCAGTAATATTATTACTTTTTGCGATTGCTTTTAAGACATCCGAGCTTTCCGGGGCAAGAATAACAGCACGCAATTTTTCAGGTAACGCGTTAAATTTTTTCAACAACTCTGGTTCGCTGTATTTTTTAGCAATTTCGTATGCCTTGTTCATAAAGGTTCATTTAGGTTCCAACACCCCGTCTTTTATTAGCTGGTCTTCAAAAGCGGGATCTAAGATTCCTGATTGGCGAAATTTTTCGTATATCGGTTTATAATATTCTTTGCTAGTTCTTTGATCCAGTATTGCCTTATGTTTCGTAAGCCGCTCATTCGCTGCGGTGATGTCACCATCCGGTAGCTGATCAAGGGCCCCACTTAGTTGGGACGCTTGCCTGTTTACTTCGTCCGCGATGTTTTTGAGTTCGTCGCTTTTAAGTTTTGGATCGTTTGCATATCCAAATCCCGGCTCGCCCGGTTTTGTGCCAGGGTAATATCTGTTTTTTATAAACCACCCCTTTTCTTGGCCCCCCAATTTCGCCGCCGCCCAGCCATCAAAGGGATATATTTGGCCTTTGACTTTTCCATCTGTGCCTTCTGAAGATCTATAAAAGGGCCGTACTGTGCCATCCGGCATGCGATATACAAAAACTTCCCTATTTTGGAATTTAAAAGCATCTAAAAGTTTGGAGCTCCCCCCCGTGGTCTGGGCCTTGTTTTTTGGTATATCTATTGGCTTTTGAGTTCGTGTGTTCGCAAATGAAGCTGTCGAGGCCGTATTTTTTTCTTCGTTTTGCCCGAGATTAATTGTATCCAAAAATTCTTTTTCTTCGGCTTCGCGTTTGAGCCTTCTAGCGTCATCTAATTCTGTCCTTGTCTTGGATTCTCGAACGTCAATGTCTACCCGCGCTTTAGAGGCCTGTTCTTCTGGGGATGTAGGAGTGAGCGGCGGGCCAGTTGGCGCGGGAGCAGATGGCGCAGATGACGTAGACGCAGTAGCGCCTCCTGTGCCGCCTTGTGGCGATGGCCGTGGAGTTGAGGGTTGTGGAGTAGGTGTAGGTGGCGGCGTAGGGGGGATGTTCGGTGGTGTGAGTGGAGGCGGCGGAGGCGGCGTTTTCGGTAGTACTTGCTGTAGTCTTTGTGCTAGGGTGAGTGGAGGTGGTGGTGGAGGCGGTGGTGGAGGAGGAGTGTAGGGAGGTCCTGCAAAAGGACTGCCTGGCTGGCCAGGAGGAGGACCATTTTTATAGGCCTCGTATCTTTCTTGCATTTTTTTGCTCATAAGCTCTTCGCGAATTCTCTGAGAGTCTCCTAGTCTTATAAATTCGCTAGGATTTTCCCTGGCAACAGATTCGAGAAGTAGCTCGAAGTCTTCTTCTCCCTGGATTTCCTTGATAGTTTCTAGTGACTTGTAGTCTAATTTCCCATTAGTTTGTGCAAGCGCGTTAAGGAATTCGGGATCCGTATGGAGCTTTCCTTCCGGAATGTTTTTCATGTTTTGCGGTCTAAGAACTTTTACATAGTCTTGCGCCACTCTTTTGTCAACCCTGGCTTTTTTTGGTGGAGTAAGCGATCTGTAAGAAGCGCCAGGCGTAGTTTCTGACGCGTACTTTTCTTTAAGCGTGTCTTCGTAACTTTTGAGCCTAGTCGGCGAATTAATAGTCTCGCCAAGAATAATAAATTGATTATCATCTATTC
>CAYVZN010000082.1:2172-3391 GCA_964456125.1 uncultured Candidatus Saccharibacteria bacterium | reverse complement strand
TATTTTTTACGTTTTTGTTGACAAAGTTTTTCATCTTGCTATAATGGGATAATTACGGCTCCTTTAAAGAGGGGCTTATTTAATAAATATTTATTATGGACCTAAAGGCGCTCACGTCCGCAGTAGCTCAAATATCGGAAGAAAAAGGAATACCCAAAGAGGTAATCATGGAAACCATTGAGACAGCTATTGCCGCGGCATACAAAAAAGACTACGGATCAAAAGGCCAGATTATACGCGCGAAACTGGATAAAGAAACCGGAGCATTAAAGCTCTGGCAAGTTAAGTTGGTCGTAGATCAAAGCATGCTGAAAGAAGAAACTACGGAAACTACGGAAACTACAGAAACTAGAGAAACTAGAGAAATTGACGGAGCAGAGGACCTCATAGTAGAAGGCGAGAAAAAAGTGCGGTTTAATCCGGAAAAGCATATTATGATTGATGATGCGAAAAAGATCAAAAAAACAGTAAAACCCGGTGATGAATTAACATTTGACCTTGAAGAGCATGATGAATTCGGCAGAATAGCGGCTCAAACCGCAAAACAAGTTGTATTACAAAGAATTCGTGAAGCGGAACGAGACGCTATATTCAAAGAATTCAAAGACAAACAAGATCAATTGGTTTCTGCCATAGTGCAGCGAATAGAAGGCAGGACCGTTTTTGTTGACATAGGCAAAACTATCGGAGTAATGCTTTTGAAGGATCAGATACCTAATGAGAATTATAGAATGGGCCAGCGATTGCGAGTATATGTAAGCGAAGTACAAATAGGGCCAAAAGGGCCGCAGGTTTATGTTTCTCGCACTCACCCCAAAATGCTTACCCGCCTTTTTGAGCTTGAAGTTCCGGAAATAGCCACAGGCGCTGTTGTTTTAAGAGCTATCGCGAGAGAGCCCGGGGAGCGCAGCAAAGTAGGGGTTAGCGCAACTCAAGAGGGGATTGATCCCATAGGGTCAATGGTTGGCCAGCGAGGCACAAGAGTACTGGCCGTGATTAACGAGCTTTCGGGGGAGAAAATAGACATAATCGCGTGGGATGAAGATCCCGAAAAATTTGTGGCAAACTCCCTAGCGCCAGCTAAAGTTCTTTCCGTTGACAAGGAAAAGAATAGAATGCTTGTTACGGTCGCTGAAGACCAGCTGTCTCTAGCCATAGGAAAGGGCGGTCAAAACGTGCGTTTAGCGGCAAAGCTTACAGGATGGAAAATAGATATTAA
>CAYVZN010000082.1:0-2072 GCA_964456125.1 uncultured Candidatus Saccharibacteria bacterium | reverse complement strand
AAATTTAGAAATTGTTTAAAAATTAAAAATTAAAAATTTTAATTCAAGAATTATCCATGATTATATTATTTTCTACAATTACTTCCCTAATCGCGCTTGGCATAGCTTGTTTTTGGGCGCTTCAGTTTAAAAAAATAGAACTTAAAAACGATAAGGTTCGAGAGATAACAGGATACATACGTTCTTCGGCCAGGGCGTATCTTGCTCGTGAATATCGTACTATACTTTTTGTGGCAATAGGCGTTTTTTTCCTGTTGCTATTTTTGATCGGCTGGAAAGTGGCGCTGGGGTTTATAACGGGAGCAGCGGCATCTGCCCTTGCGGGATACATCGGCATGATCGTGTCGGTGCATGCCAATGGGGCCACGGCAGAGGCCGCCGAGACTTCGGAATCTCTTGGCTTTCGCATGTCTCTGAGAAGTGGAGCAGTAACTGGCCTAATGGTATCCGGGTTGGCGCTTTTTACAATGTCTGTGTTTTACTATTTTTTTAATGATGATTTGTCGGTTTTTGTGGGGATGGGATTTGGCGGAAGCCTTGTTTCAGTGTTTGCCAGGATCGGAGGGGGAATATTCACAAAAGCCGCTGATGTCGGCGCTGACCTCGTGGGCAAGGTAGAGGCAGGCATTCCGGAAGACGACCCTAGAAATCCGGCAGTTATTGCGGACAACGTGGGTGACAATGTAGGGGATTGCGCCGGAATGGCCGCGGACCTTTTTGAGACGTACATTATCTCGGCGCTGTCCCTTATGCTTCTGGGGTCTTTGATATTCCCGGATTTTACGGGCGCCGTTGTTCTCCCGTTGGCCATAGGGGCATGCGGGATAATTGCTATGATGTTTAGTATTTTTGTTTCAAAATTTGTGCCCTATACTCGCGTTATGAAAAGTCTGTATATAAGTGTTTTAATCTGCATATTATTTTCCGCGGCATTGCTCTTTCCGATAACTTCTATGATTATAAATGGCAATATACAGTTTTCGGTCTTGGAGGTATACCTTGCCGTGCTCGTAGGTTTTTTGCTAGTGGCGGGGATGTTCGCGATAACGGACTATTATACTTCTAAAAATTTTTCTCCGGTGAAGCGCATTGCCAAGTCCTCCCTGGGTGGCCATGGCACAAATATCATTATGGGGCTTGCTGTGGGATTTGAAGCTACCGCCGCTCCAGTTATTCTTATCAGTATTGGCATATTAGTAAGCTTCTGGCTGGCCGGTATATATGGCATAGCTTTGGCCGTGATGGGGATGATCGCGCTCGCGGGGATCGTTGTTGCGGTTGACGCTTTTGGCCCGGTTGTGGATAACGCCGGGGGGATCGCGGAGATGGCCGGTTTATCAGAACAAACTCGAAAGGCAACAGATTCTCTTGATTCCGCGGGAAACACCACCAAAGCTGTGACTAAGGGTTACGCCATTGCCTCGGCTGGCCTTGCGGCGCTTGTGCTTTTTGCGGCATACAAGGAGGAACTCGCTGGAATTATAGGCAAGAATGTATGGTTTTCGCTGGACGATCCCAAAGTACTTATAGGATTGTTCCTTGGCGGAGTTACGAGTTACTTATTCGCGTCTTTCTTGATGTCTTCTGTTGGGAAAGCGGCAAGAGCAGTTGTAGACGAGGTTCGCAAGCAGTTTAAGGAAATTCCCGGGTTAAAAGAGGGCAATGCCAAGCCGAATTACGAGCGATGTGTTGATATTGTAACAAAGGCATCTCTAAGGGAGATGGTAATGCCGGCTCTTCTGCCCGTGGCCGCGCCAATATTAGTGGGTTTTACCCTTGGGCCGGAGGCGTTGGGCGGGCTTCTTGTTGGAGGAATCACAGTCGGGATCTTCCTTGCCTTGTCTATGACATCCGGAGGCGGCGCTTGGGATAATGCGAAGAAATTTATAGAAGCTGGAAACTATGGAGGAAAGGGAAGTGAAGCGCACAAGGCCGCGGTCACCGGTGATACGGTCGGCGATCCGTACAAGGATACTGCTGGGCCCGCGATAAACCCTATGATTAAAGTGATGAATATCGTGGCATTGTTGATAGTAAGTTTTATAGTCTAACTACCTCACCCCCCTATTCCC
>CAYVZN010000081.1:2220-3457 GCA_964456125.1 uncultured Candidatus Saccharibacteria bacterium | reverse complement strand
ATAGACAAAGAATCTATGCCGAAAAGAATAATGCCGATATTCGCCAAATAATCCGCGGCGTCGCCATCAAGATACGCGTTTTTTGTTTTTACAAGAATTCTCTCGCCTTGCTTAATATTATATTTTTTTAAGTCAGCGATTTTTATGCCATCTTCTACGCCAGTCATATCTAAAACTCTACACTGACCGATGCATTTTTTAAGATCAATTTTATCTACTCCGATTGCGCGATTGTCAACATGCCTCGGCGCGTCTACATGAGTTCCGGTATGCGAGCCCAAAGTAATTTTAGATAAATTAGTGGGATACTCCGGCACCCTTCTGTGCGGTTCTATAGATATCTCCGGATTACCCGGATAAATTTCGGTTTGATTATTTAATGAAAGAGATATGTCGTATATCTTCATGGCACATTAATTATACAAAAAAAGCGCTTCAATTAGAAGCGCTCATCATAACTAAACAATGAACTTATTTACTATCTGGTATATCCATGTGGCCCAAAATCCTATAAGAAAAAAACCGAAACAAAGGATAATCATGACTGCGGTCACGCCGCCGCCCTCATCCCATTCCTGTTTCTTTGACCATACGCACATACCACAGTATAAACACGTCAGAACAAAAGCAACTCCGGCCATTCCCCACAAATTCAAGAGTCCCACATTCGATAACTCCATACGGCACCTCCTTTGTTAATTTACTTTATGCCCTCCGAATTTATTTCTCATAACGGAGAGCAACTTGCCAGTATAGCTTGGGTTATTTTTGCTGTCAAGCCTAAATCGCAAAGCGTCTTCTATTACACGCACCGGCACGCCAAGTTCTTTCGCGGCATCTACGGTCCATTGGCCTTCGCCGCTTGACGCGACCGAACCCGAAACTTTGTCCATATCCTGACCAAACTCGTTAAATCCCTCCTTGAGCCAATTTACCAATCTGGACTCTATCACGCTGCGATGATTATATAAATCCGCGATATTTTCAAGATTAAGATTAAACTCCGAGTTTTTCATTACAGTAAATCCTTCAGCGATCGCCTGCATCATGCCGTATTCTATGCCGTTGTGGACCATTTTAACAAAATGCCCGGCGCCATGTTTTCCCATGTAGCCATAGCCACCGTCCGCGGAAAGATCTTTAAACAACGGCTCAAGTTTATTAAAATCCTCTAGCTCGCCGCCTATCATAAGACATGCGCCCGCGAGAGCTCCACCCGGGCCGCCGGATACGCCGA
>CAYVZN010000081.1:0-2120 GCA_964456125.1 uncultured Candidatus Saccharibacteria bacterium | reverse complement strand
TATCAAAAGCAAAAACATCGTGCTTTTTTTCGATAAGCCGACTTACCATATTATGTCCCATTTTTCCAAGACCTATATAGCCTAGTTGCATATTCGAGTTCTCTGAAATGAATTATATTTTCAAATGCAACACTCCCCCGCCCGCGAAGTCCTTTGGGTGTTGCTTTCGAGCGGATTTGAGCCCTCCGACTATAGTCGGAGGGCGAGCCTCGGAGGTCCGACTACAGTCGGACCGAGAATGAGCGAAAAAGCAACACCCAAAGGACTTTCAATACTAAAATTTGACCATACAACGCAAGTGAATAACTGCTTTACTATATTATTTCGTAATACAAAGTATATTAATATATTTTAAGCGGCGCGAGATCTCTTTCCCAACCTTTAAGTATAGGCATTATAAATCGCCATGCGGCACTGACTTCTTCGGTGCTGGCAAAAAGCATTTGCTCGCCCTGGATGCAATCAAACAGTACCTTTTCGTATGCTTCTCCCTGGGTTTCGGGTATCGCGCGCCCTCCGTACTCAAGGGTAAGATTTTTGGACTCGATATCATTTTGAAGACCGGGCTTCTTTGCCCAGAAACGAAGCGTGATGCCCTCTCTGGGCTTCACCTGAAAAGAAATCATATTTTGATGCTTGTGCCCCGTATGTGGGATAGGACAAAAGCAAGGCGCTGCTTCCTTAAAATGCACGTTAAGCTCAACGCGATTTTCCGCCATAGACTTTCCCGATTCCATATAAAACGGAGTTCCGCTCCAGCGGGCATTATCCACAAACACTTTAACCTTGAAATAAGTTTCTGTGCTAGAATCCGGTTTAACTCCCTTGAGTTTGAGATATTCTTTATATTGACCTCGTTCTGTACATACACCTATCGCGCTCTTTTTTATGGGACGGAGAGCTTCAAGAATTTTTGCCCGTTCCCTTCGAATAGCAGCCGCGTCAAACCTTTGGGGATGCCCCATGGCAATAAGGGCCAGCATTTGAAGCATGTGATTTTGCCCAACATCGCGAAGGGCTCCTATGTCGTCATAAAATGCCCCTCGCTCGCCCACCCCTTCTTTTTCAAGAAGCTTGAGCTCAACTTTGTCAATATATTGATTATTCCAAAGCGGTTCAAAAATTCTATTTGAAAAACGAAAAGTCAAAATATTTTGCATTGTCTCGCGCGCGAGATAGTGATCAATGCGGAAAATCTGCTCTTCGCGGAAAAGCTTCGAGAGGAGTTCGTCGAGCTCTTGTGCGGTATCAGCGTCTTCGCCAAAGGGCTTTTCCACTAAAACCCGAGTCCATCCCTCTCCGCCGCTACAAGGAATAGTAAGACCGCTTTGCGCTAGATTTTCAAAAATCGTCTTATAATATTTTGGCGCTACGGCAAGATAAAAAAGCTTATTTGAGCAAGTTTTGAATTCCCCGTCTGTCGCAAGAAGCGATTTTCCTAAGTCCTTATATGCGTCCAAATTTTCAAAGAGCCCCGCCTGGTAACTTGCGCTTTTTGTACCAGCAATTTTTTGAAAATCACGATTACTAATCTTATCGCGGGCAAACCCAATTATTTTGAATTTCGCGGGAAGCTTTTTTTGATCCGAAAGCGAATTAAGCGCTCCGAAAAGCTTGCGTTTCGCAAGGTCGCCAGTCGCGCCAAATATTACTATGATAGTTGAAGTGGTTTGCTTCATTTATTGGGCATTGGTTAAAGCCGCGCTTAGCGCGGCACAATGCAAATAGCGCTCGTGCCCTCGACTAATTCGCCATCAGTGGTCTCCCCTGTTAGCGTTACTGTATCCTGCCCATCTTCCAAGATGAGATTATTCTCTATCTTAAGCGCTAAATCTAAATCGCCATCGCCATCAACATCTTCCATCGCGCTTTTTTTGACTGCGGCGCCGGAAAGTGTCACGCTTAGCGGGTTAACCTCCGCGGCGTTAAAGATGCCGCTTGTTAAAATCGCTACGGGAATAACGCCTCGCGCCTTGGGATTAACGCAATCAGGATTTCCACCCGGTTTTATGTCTATATAAATTATAGTAATCAGAGGTGGAGGTGGAAGTAGTGGCGCATCTTCCTCTCCGTCCGTACTTTTATCCTGCGGCAGTTTGGATGTGAAAGCGTCTGTTCCG
>CAYVZN010000080.1:0-3477 GCA_964456125.1 uncultured Candidatus Saccharibacteria bacterium | reverse complement strand
GGCAAAAACTGCTAAAAAATAACTAGACAGAGCCAAAACTAGAATCAGGTAATACAAAAACTCTAAGTTAAAGAGCGCCGGCCTTAATTCCACAACAAAAGGACTCAAACGCAAAAAGTATGCGGCAAGCCCGGCCGCAATGAGCATTAGGAAATCTATCGGCACTAAAGCCGCGTTGTACAAAAATTCAGCTTTGCGCATTTCTTGGAATTATAGCTATCTTTTTCTAAAAAATAAAGCTATCGTGGTGATAGCTTATATGAACTTTTTATCAATGCCCGCTTAACGCCAAAGGGGAAGTATTTATTGGCAACAAAATCTTTGAGCGTCCAGAGATTAGATGGTCCGGGCTTGGCATTGTGAAGAATGAACGGATCGCTTCCTTCTTCTTTAATCAACCCAACACTTACCCCGATATGCATTTTCTTATAGTCGTATGGCAGAGATAGAGGATTCCAACCGGGAGGCCAAAAGAAAAATATGTTAAAAAACTCATGCGCACAACCTTCTAGTGATATTCTGTACAGGGCCGCATCAATGTTCAAAATTCCAATCGGTCTTTCTGTAACAGATAATAATAACTTAGTATATATTTTATCTGTCCACAACTCTTGAGAGCCAAACCTCTCGCCCTGGTCCATTTTTATCTGACTACCAATATAAAAGCCCGCCTTTTCCAAAGCTCCAAGCACCAATAACTGACAATTAGAACCCAATTGCGGATTTTTAAGGAACTCATCAATACGCACACTTCCCGGATGCCTGCTTGCGTCATATCTAATGCCCACTAGATTAGAAAGATCAATGCCGTCAACGACTAACTTTTCCATCGACTACTCCTTTTCATCTTTTAGAAATGTGTTACTATGTAGCCGTTATTTAAGCATACTTGCCCATGTTCATCAAGCCTATTAAAACTAGGCCATTTCTTCCGCCAAAAGATGACTTGTTTGAGTTAATCCGTAGTGGTCTGCCCCCGCAGCTTTTGGGTCAGGCCCCTGTAATTTTGGTTATTACCTCCAAAATCGTCAGCATCTGGCAGGGACGGTGCGTAAAAATTGAAGATGTCAAAGACAAAGACGAGCTTATCAAGAGAGAGGCGGAGTTGTATTTGCCGCGCGAAGAAGTGCCAAAAGGCTGGGTGATGCTGACAATGAAACATAACATTATCATCCCTACCGCCGGCATAGACGAAAGCAATGCCAATGGTTATTACATCCTCTGGCCGGAGAGGCCGTTTGAAACGGCAAAAAAAATTTATAATTTTGTAAAAAAAGAGTACGGACTTAAAAAATTCGGCGTAATCATTTCCGACAGCCACACTGTGCCTCTGCGCTGGGGCACCATGGGCATCGCACTTAGCTACTGGGGATTTTGGCCGCTCAAAGATTACCGCGGCACAAAAGATATTTTCGGCCGAAAACTAAAAATTACCCAGTCTAATATAGCCGATGCCCTAGCCACCGCCGCCGTCCTTGTTATGGGTGAAGGCAAGGAGCAAACACCCATGGCTGCCATTGAAGATATCGATTCTCTTGCTGTAGAATTCGGTAGTTTTAACTTCCGCAAAAAAAATCCGCTGTCCATCAGTAGAAAGTACGACATCTACGGCCCGCTCTTAAATGCGGTGGAATGGAACAAGGGACGGACAAAATAAATAACTCACCGCGGTGAGTTATTTATTTTGTCCCAGCCAGTCCTGACTTGAGCAAGCCCATTTTCTTTTAAAATAAAGTTGGCTTAAATACTAGGAAAATCGGTAATTCCAATGTATATTTGTGGTACTAACGGTATTAAATTATGTTTTACGTCAGGACCACAAAAACTGCTTCAGGCGCTGTGGCCGTACAAGTAGTCAGATACGAAAATCGTAAAAAGATTATTGCGGCGCATATCGGCAGCGCCCATACTTCTAAGGATCTCTCCTTGCTCAAAAAGACAGCTGCTCAATGGATTGAAAGGACAATGAGACAACGAAGGCTATTTTCAAACGATCCCAAACATTCCAATAATTTGTTGCCCTTGAATAAATGTAAATATCTGGGTATACGCTATACCTTCATCTACGACGTGCTAAGCAAATTATTTATTACCTTTAAGTTCCATCTTCTCCATAATCCGTTACTTAGCGACTTGGCTCTGATGCGGATTGTCGAACCCGCCTCTAAGCTTCGTTCACTGGAATTACTGAGAGATTATTTCGGCATTCGGCATCAGCGCCGAGATTTGTATCGCGATCTTAAAGGATTTGCATTGCTTAAGGAGGAAGTTGAAGCCAAAGTTTTGGCGGTAGCCAGAAAGCATTTCAACTTCGACTTTTCCTTAGTTTTCTATGATGTTACAACGCTGTACTTTGAAAGCTTTGAACAGGACGAGTTTAGAAAACCAGGCTTTTCCAAAGACAACAAAGCTAATCAGCCCCAGATTCTTGTAGGCCTGGTTGTAAATGCTGACGGCTTTCCTGTCGCCTACGAAATCTTTTCCGGGAATAAATTTGAAGGACATACCTTAATACCAGTAATCGCCGCATTTCAGCGAAGTCATAAAATTAAGCAACTTACTGTGGTAGCCGACGCAGCCATGTTAAGTCTTAATAACGTGCGTGCGTTAAAAGAAAATGGAGTGCGCTACATTGTAGGCGCGCGAACCGGCAGCTTATCAGAAAACCTGATAAGGAAGGTTAGTCAAAAACTGAATCAAACTGATGGCGCTACTGTACGCCTTGCCACAGAACATGGTGATTTGATATGCGGTTTTTCTCTGGTGCGTTTTCGCAAAGATAGACACGAGATGGAAAAACAGATCCAAAAAGCAGAGTTAAACTTGCGCAATCCTTCGCGTATAAAAAGAATGAAATTCGTAAAGAATGCAAGCCACGCTCGCTATGCGCTCAATACTGACCTTATTGCAAGAACCAAGCTTCTTTTAGGCGTAAAAGGATACTATACCAATATGCCGCCTGAAATTGATAATGATATGATTATCAGCCACTACAGCAATCTATGGCATGTGGAACAGGCCTTTCGCATCGCTAAAAGCGATTTACGAATTCGTCCAATATATCATTTCAAAGAACGGGCTATTCAATTTCATGTGTTGATATGCTTTATGGCGCTTGCTGTGTCCAAATATATGGAAATCAAGACTGGCAAATCCATAAAGACGATCAGCGAGGCGCTAAAGGATATAACTGACGCCAGAATCTTGAACCTGCTTACACAAAAGGAAATTATTCTGCGATCTGAAGTAAAAGACGGTACTAAACGCCTGCTTGAGAAACTTGGCGTGTGGTACTAATTTGCTCAAGTCAGGAAGAATTTAAAAAGCCGACAAGGTCGGCTTAAACTTCTTTTAGATATTCGCCCTCTCGCCACATGGCAATTATCTCATCCATAGTTGGCAAGGTGAGGCCTATGTTGGAACGTTCGTTCGCGGTGTGAATACCCTCATCGCCATCAAAAAAATCGCGTAATTTTT
>CAYVZN010000079.1:0-3480 GCA_964456125.1 uncultured Candidatus Saccharibacteria bacterium | reverse complement strand
GATTTTCCTTCCTTAATTTCTCCCGCGATTATTTTTAGAGATAAGGGGTCTAAAATATTTTTTTGTATAACGCGCTTAAGAGGCCGCGCTCCGTACTGGGGATCAAAACCTTTTTTAGCAAGCCAGTCTCTTACGCCCACGCCAATAGATATTTTAATATCGCGCTGTTTTAAGAGCCGTTCGCTAACCTTCGCTATTTCCAAATCAACTATTTTTGATAAAATTTTAGGCGATAAGCTTTTAAAAAATATTATCTCATCAAGGCGATTCAAAAATTCCGGCTTAAAATTCTCCTTCAAACTCGCCATTATTTTCTCACGAATATCGTCATCGCTTGTATTCTCCTTGCTATTCGCGCCGAATCCAAGATTCGCGTTCTCGCGCAGCATTTCCGATCCTATATTAGATGTTAAAATTATAATCGTATTTTTAAAATTCACAACACGGCCCTTGCCGTCTGTAAGCCGGCCATCGTCTAAAATCTGAAGAAGAATATTAAATACTTCCGGGTGCGCTTTTTCTATCTCGTCAAATAAAACAACGCTATAAGGCCGTCTGCGTATTTTTTCCGCAATCTGTCCGCCCTCTTCGTAACCCACATATCCCGGAGGCGAACCGATAATACGAGACACTGCGTGCCTCTCCCCGTATTCTGACATGTCTAGCCTGACAAGCGCGGATTCATCGTTGAACATAAACTCTGCGAGGGCTCGCGCGAGCTCGGTCTTGCCAACTCCTGTAGGGCCAAGAAACATAAAAGATCCAATCGGCCGAGTTTCTTCTGAAATTCCGGCCCGGCTTCGCCGAATAGCGTTACTGACCGCAGAAACGGCTTCCTCCTGGCCAACAACTCTTTTCTCAATATTCTTTTCCATGTCCTTTAATTTCACAAGCTCTTCTTGAAGCATTTTTGCTACCGGGATTCCGGTCCAGCGCGACACGACTTCCGCGATGTCTTCTTCCGTTACTTCCTCTTTTAGGATTCGCGACGTGCTTTGAATTGTGACAAGTTTTTTTTCTTTTTCTTTTAAATCTTTCTCTAATATAGGTATATTACCGTACCGGACCTCCGCAACTTTCTCCAGATCTCCGGACCGCTCGGCAATCTCAGCTTCCTGGCGCTTTTTGTCTATTTGCTTTTTTAAATCCCGAATAGCAAAGATTATTTCTTTTTCATTCTTCCATTTATATTCAAGGGTTCTTGCTCTCTCCGATATATTAGAAAGCTGCTTCTCAATGCCTTTTAAAGCTCTCTTTGTCTTTTTATCTCTCTCAAGTTTCAGCGCTTCTTTTTCTATTTCCAAACGGCGTATTTCCCGCTTTAATTTATCCAACTCCTCCGGTTGAGACTCAATGTTCATTCGAAGGGCGCTCGTAGCTTCGTCTATTAAATCTACGGCTTTATCGGGCAAAAATCTGCCGGTAATGTATCTTTGCGAAAGATTTGAGGCAGCCACAAGCGCGCTGTCTTTTATTTTTACCCCATGATGCAATTCGTACTTCTCCTTAATTCCCCTAAGTATTGCAATGGTATCTTCTACGGAGGGCTCCGAAACAAAAACGGGTTGAAATCTTCGTTCCAGCGCCGGATCTTTTTCAATATATTTCTGGTATTCGTTAAGGGTTGTCGCGCCTATGGCGTGAAGTTCGCCCTTGCTAAGCGCGGGCTTTAGCATGTTTGACGCGTCTATCGCGCCTTCGGCCGCTCCTGCCCCCACTATAGTATGCAACTCATCAATAAAAAGAATAATATTTCCGCTTGATCGCTCAATCTCCTTGAGCAGAGCCTTGAGCCGGTCTTCAAATTCGCCCCTATATTTTGTGCCGGCAACAATAGCGCCTATATCAAGAGCTACGACATCCTTGCCTTTTACGCTGTCGGGTACATCGCCCGACGCGATTCTTTGCGCAAGCCCCTCTACTATGGCGGTTTTTCCAACGCCTGCTTCTCCTATAAGAACCGGATTATTTTTAGTGCGGCGCGACAACACTTGCATCACGCGGCGAATTTCATCGTCCCGCCCAATGACCGGATCCAGTTTTTCATCGCGCGCGAGACGAGTTAAATTTCGGGCGTATTTTTCAAGCGCCTGAAATTTGGTCTCCGGCTGCGCGTCTGTAACGCGAACTCCTCCCCGCAATTCGGCAAGTATTTTTAATACGGTGTCGTAATCAAGCTTATGAACTATATCGGAACCCACAACCGCCCCGGCGTAGGAATTTGCTTCTTTAAGAATCATTTGCGCGGGGCAATCGGTGGCCACTATCGCCAGAAACAAATGCTCCACGCTTATAAATTCATCGGAAAAATTCTTTGCTTCCTGCTGCGCTCTCCCCATTATCCTTGCGAGCGTTGGGTTGATATTCACATGGCCAAACGGCACATTAATATCGCCGGTAACTCTTGGAAGCCGCGCCAGCGCGCCTTCTATCCGCCCTTTGATAAGAGAGGCATCTATGCCCAATTTATTTAATATCCCAAAAATAATAGATTCGTCTGGGTTTTGATCTGAAATCAAAGCATACAAAAGATGCAGATCAGAGACCTGTGGGTGCTGCATATTCTGCGAAAGTTGATGCGCTTCCTGCAGAGCTTGCTGTGATTTTTGAGTAAAATTATGCATCCTCTTTATTATATCATATTCTATGATAATAAAATTATCACTCTTATGTCAAGAGTGATAATATGTGCTTTACGACACGCTTATTTTGTTCGCCACTTCGAACTAGGCCGCGGCCAATCGACCAGTACTTTACTCATTAAAACAACCTCCTCGCAAATCTAAACCTAGACTACGCCCATCACTGTTGCTTGTCAATATCTAGACGGGTTAATTATCTACTCGACCCATCGTGGACGTTAGAGCCCATAAATGATTAAATAGGTTTATGAGAACCAAAACAGATCATCAATCATTTATTTTGAAACCCTCAACAATGAAGGGTATTGAAGTTTTTACATTACACGATATAGCCGATGGAACTCATCTGGATTTATTCCGAAATTCTTTAATAGGGTGGACATTGGTAATTATGTAAATCATTCTGAAAATTCAAATATGAAATATGAAAAAGACAAGGGCTATTTCGCTAAACGTGACATTAAGGCAGGAGAAGAGTTGTTTGCTAACTACAGAGAGAATGTGAATGTAATGTAATGATTCTGTGGATAAAATTACTCTTGACTTCTAAACGTAATGGGCGTATATTTATATCATAAACGCCCCAGCCAGCCGAAAGGTCCGCTGGGGTTTTTTTACAAAAATGTCTTATTTACTTATCGACGGGGAAAACTTTAAGTGCAAAATTGGAGCTGTTTTAAAACACCATGAAAATCGTCCGGTTTGGCACGAGTATAACTTCAAGGATTTAATTGGTAGGGTTCTTAAAGGTATCAAAGTAGAGCGTGCCCTTATATACTTTGCACGAGTTAAGGAACATCCACAAACCAAACAGAAATCTAAAATGTTGATAGAAGAA
>CAYVZN010000078.1:0-3721 GCA_964456125.1 uncultured Candidatus Saccharibacteria bacterium | reverse complement strand
TACGTAAGGCGGATAAAATAAGTGTTACGGGGTCTGACCCCGTAACACCGTAACACCCCGTAACACTTTATGCGAAAAAAAACGCATCGTTGTGCTACAATATAGGTATGCAATTTTATAAAAACTCAACCGCCGTAGCTTTAGTAATTCTCTTGTTCATGGCGTTCGTTATGCTGATGTCTATTCGAGAAGATTCTATTACTACCGATGAAGCTCCGCATATTACTTCAGGATACAGCTATCTAAAACTACGCGATATGCGCCTCAACCCCGAGCACCCGCCGCTCATAAAAGATTTCGCGGCTATTCCCCTGCTTTTTTTGGACTTAAACTTCCCGAAGGATCATCCCGCCTGGACAAGCATGGTGAACGCGCAGTGGGATCTTGCCCCGCAATTTTTATACAGATCGGGCAATGATCCGGATAAAATAATTTTCTGGGGGAGAATGTCCCCCATCCTCATAACATTGCTTTTTGGATGGTTTGTATTTAAATGGGCGCGAGAATTGTATGACGCGAAATGGGCGCTTTTCGCGCTTACACTTTTTGCTTTCTCGCCAAATATACTCGCACATGGAAGGTTAGTAACTACCGATGTGCCGGCCGCGGCGGCATTTTTTATATCTATTTATTATTTTATAAAATTATTAAAAAATCCTACAAGAAAAAATCTGATTATCGCGGGAATCGTTTTTGCTATAGCGCAACTTATAAAATTCTCGACAGTTTTACTCCTCGGCTTTTTGCCTATGATTACTGTATTGTGGATAGCAATACACAGGTCAGACCTGTGTATCTACACAGGTCTGACCTGTGTATTGAAAAAAATTTGGTTTTGGAAACTACGCTTTCTAGCAATACTTGCGATTACCGCGCTCACAATACTCCCAATATATCAATTCCATGTAACAAATTATCCTCCCGAAAAACAAATAGCAGATATCCGGCACATACTTAGCAATAATACTAAATTCCCCGCATTAACTGACGCGCTTGTTTGGATGTCGGACAAACCCATACTTAGAGCATACGCGCAATATATACTCGGAGTATCTATGGTTTTTATGCGGGTCGCCGGCGGGAATACCACTTACTTCTTGGGAGAGGTGTCTAATCAGGCGTGGTGGTATTATTTTCCGGTTGCATTTTTTCTGAAGGTGCCTATGGCGCTGCTTATATTTATAGTGATAAGTATACTTTTTGGACTTAAAAGTTTGAGGAGATTTATATTGAAATCTGACTTCAATATAATACGGGAAAACTTTGATGAAATAGCAATGCTTTTATTTGTAATTTTTTACTGGACAATAAGCATTACCGGCAATCTAAACATCGGCGTACGCCACGTGTTGCCTACTTTTCCATTTATGTATTTATTGATTGCCGGGCAGATCAAAAGATGGACATCCCACACAACACAGTCCTCGGCCAAACCGACAATTAAAACGGGTAAGATTATGTTTATATCCGCAATACTCGCGTTCTATATAATATCTTCTGTAACTACATATCCACATTTTATAGCTTACTTCAATGAATTTGCTGGAGGGCCGAATGGCGGCGCGAGATACATAGTTGATTCGAATCTGGATTGGGGGCAAGACCTGCGCCGGCTTAAAAAATTTGTAGAAAAAAACAATATAGATAAAATCAAGGTAGATTATTTCGGAGGAGGCGATGTCGCGTATTATCTTGGGGATCGTGCGGAAATCTGGCACGCCGATAACGGCCCTGAGTTTGTTGAAGGGTGGCTTGCCGTCTCCGCCACGTTCCTCCAGACATCCCGCGCCTACCCATGGGCATCTTATGAATGGCTGGATGAGTATGAACCGGTAGAAAAAATCGGGTACTCTATATTTGTGTATAATATAAAAAAATAAAAAGGGGCGTTATCCAACGCCCCCGTGAAGCTATTTAACGCCCCTGTACTCCTCCCAATATTCTCGCATTTCTGAAGTTAATTTTCCGGTGCGCTTCAATAGATTACGCCCTTAAAATTGCATCTTTTCCAGCACTTCCTCTAATTCTTTTTTAATTGGGCCTAGCCTCGCGTCACGTCGCGCAACATCCTGCCGCTCTGCATCAGATAGAGAGGCGTCGTCTCCCTGATCTTCCTTCGCGACAACTAAGGCCACCGCAAGGGCATAAATAGAGAAAATTCCGCGTCCGCATAAAAAAGACGATGAATAGTCAGTACATAGCCGAAAATCACGAATCCAGACCCTACTCACCTCGCCAAACGAACAGAGAATCTTCTCATAATCTAAAATCATTCTATCTAAAATGCTTTGAGGCGCATCACACTCTCTCTCTAATACCTCGATTCGGCCCGGCCTAAGGCTCGGAAAATTTCTTCCATAAATTGCATAAAGCCCTGCAAGAATATAGGCAGCGTACCGGCGCCAAAGCAAAGTTTGCTGTACCGCATCCTCATGCCGCCACCGCTCGCCCGCCTCGTTTTTAAGATGCTCCACATACTTCGTAAGCATTTTCGTTATGCCACGGTATAACTCTGAAGTATGGTATTTCTGATCGCCCCCGAGAATCTCAAAAAAAGCATCAATTGTTCTCCCATTCCGTGTAACTTGCATGGCATATTCAAAACTTCCTGGGCTCATTTCAAGACTCATCGCCTCACCTCTGCGAATAAAAACGTACTATCCCAGAAATATCACAATTTCTGCTTTATGTAAAGCCCACGACTACTTGTCACCGTATTTATAGTACACTCTATTCCCCAGCCGCAAATCCACGTAATCAAGCTCCCAACGACGATTTTTTATCTCCTCATCAAGCAAATATTTAAGATTAGAAACCTGATACTGAGGGCTTTCTTTTTTGTTCAAAAACACCCGCCAGTTTTCTGAAGTTTGAAGCTCGAATTCTGACTTTTCCGTAATAATAAATAATTGCGCGTTAAACGGAAAATTACGGCTAATCAAGCCTTTTGTTTCCTGGAAAAAATTAATCTCATCACTGCTTACAACAATTTCACCTAAACTATCGGGGTCAGACCCCGATAGTTGGCTTCGCTCATCTTGAATCGCTAAAATAAGCGACCCGGTGCTTTTTGGCGATTCCTCAAAGATTACGCCGCTTTTATCAAAATAAAAACACTCGCCTGCCCGGCCGCACCAGACACCGATCGCGCCTCGTTCTTCCACGGTAATCTCTACGGTCTCGGGATTTTTCTTTATTTTAATTTCTCCAATTTTAGGAAACGTTTCTAAAATCTCGGCGCGCATTTTATCTTCCGAAAAAACAAAATAGTTTCTCGATTTCAAAAAACCAAATTTTTTCTCGCTAAAAATACTATTTACTTCTCTGGAAACTTGATCCTCAGGAATTGTTTTCAGTCCGGATATATTAACTTCTTTTATAGAAAAATTATCGGCAATAAGAAGAAAATAAAAAATACTTCCTGTTATGGAAATAAGTAATATTACGAATAATATTATTTTAAAATATCTTAATCTTAATCCTCTCTTAGCTCGGTATTTTTTTCTTGCCGATATATTGTTGTAGCGCTTTGGGAATATTGACCTCTCCATCTTTTGTTTGATAATTTTCTATAATTGCTATTAAGATTCTACCTATTGCGAAAACTGTGCCGTTAAGCATGTGAACATATTCTTTATTTTTACCAAACTTAATATTTAACCTGCGGGCCTGGAAATCTGTTATGTTGCTTGCCGAGTGCGTTTCTCTATACGTGTTCTCC
>CAYVZN010000077.1:1187-3769 GCA_964456125.1 uncultured Candidatus Saccharibacteria bacterium | reverse complement strand
ATATATGCGAAAACTTATAATATATTTAATTCCAGTTCTTATAATCGCCGCCGGCGCAGTATTTTTTTACATTTCCGGACAAAACATAAGCGGCTATCGCAAGACGGGACTTGATATTGACTTTGAAAAGTTTGAAAAACTCGCGGAGAATCATCCTAATGGCGTAAGACTTATGAATAAAATACGTGAAAACGAAAAGCTTCTTCGCGACGACGACAAAAGTAACGATCTTAACGCGTATTTGAGTATCGGCTTTGATATGCGTCAGCTAGGCGATGATAAGGCGGCAATTTCGGCGTATCTTCTGGCTTTGAAAATAAACCCAGATTCTCCATTGGGATTAAACAATCTCGCGACATCCTATAGAGAAATAGGAGAATATGCCAAGGCCGAGGAAGCGTACAGGCGAGCTATTATTTCAATACCTGGAGAAATATCTAATTACATAAATCTCGCGGATGTTTACAGAATCCAAAACCCCTACGATGAAGAAGGGCTTTTAGCGATTATAAATAGCGGCATTGAAGTTGTGGGTGGGCCTTACGATTTAATAAGTTATCTTGCTGTTTATTACAGGGATATTGGAAACACGGCTAAAGCCATAGAGTATTTTGAGAAACTTCTTGCCGTATCAGAAAACAAGGAGTCTATACAAGCAGAGATTGAGAGGTTGAAGGGGGAGTAAACGATGCGTCACGCCTCTCCTCCTCCTACCTCACCCCCCTGCCCCCCCTCTCCTTATAAAAGGAGAGGGGGGTACCCGCATAAGACGTGTTTTGAGAGCTCCTCTCCTCCGACTATAGTCGGAGGAGAGGTTGGGGGTGAGGTAATACAGGAGGTTTAACCGCAACTATTACAATGAGATATTTATTTTTTTTACTCATATTTTTTTCACTTCCGGCTTACGCCAATGCCGAGACTTTTTTTGTAAACAAAGATTTTGACGCGCAAGGCCATGAAACAATAAAAGCCGACCTTCAGGCAACCGGAGAAAACGTGTATTTTTTTGTTGACGAAGAATACATGAGAAGTCTTCCGGCGAACGAAGTTTTACGTCTAAAAGATGTAATTTTTAATTTATTAACGGAATTTGATGAAGTTGTATATCCCGGGTTGCGTAAAGTTTTCGGCGATGAGAATAATCCGGGCATTGACAACGATAGTAGGATTAGTGTTTTGTTGCATAATATGAAATCTGGAGTAGGGGGGTATGTGCGCGAAACTGATTTTAATTTCGGAATAATGTCCAATGGCCGGGAGATGATATATTTAAATATCGAAGAAGTGATAAATACCGAATTCGGCCCCTCGTTTTTGGCGCATGAGTTTCAGCACCTTATAACTTATAACGAAAAAACAATAAAACGCGCCGTTATAGAAGATCAATGGTTAAACGAAGCCCGCTCCGAATACGCGCCTACGCTTTTGGGATACAATGCTGATTATAAAAACAGCTATCTTCAAAAACGAGTAAACGAATTTTTAGCTCATCCCTCGGATGCCCTTCTTGACTGGCGCGGCAGAAGCGTAGACCATGCCTCGGCTAGTATGTTTATTCATTATCTTGTAGATAGATACGGAAAGGAGATATTAACTAATATGATGCAATCGGGAAGCGTTGGCGCGGAAAGTATAGCATCTTTTGACGCGATATTTCGCGATTGGATTATTGCTGTGTATATAAATAGTACGCTAAACGGCGAAGACAGAATATTCAAGTATGAAAACCCGAATCTTTCTTTTGGCAATTTGCATGTTTTGCCATCCAGCACCGTAAGAGTTTATGACAATAATTCAAGTATAAATAACGTGTTTATAGATAACTGGTCCGGGCAATGGTATAGGTTTGTGCCAGGATCTATTGGGGAAGAATCTGATTTGCATATTAAATTTTCTTCCAGCAATTTAGACGATATATCCATACCATATATAATTAGCGATTTTTTCGGTAATACCGAAGTAAAGTTTTTAGATACGGCAAGTTCCTCTGTTATCACAGTAGAAAAGTTTGGAAACTTTATTTCTTCCGTAGTTATTATTCCGATTTTCGCAAAAGGAGGCAGGGGTAATATGTCAAACAGCTCAGAGATGTCTTTTGAGGCATTTTTGAGCAACTCTTTTGCAACAAGGTTTTCTGATGGCGCGTTGGTGAGGGCAAAGAATAGCAAGGAAGTGTACATAGTAAAGAATGGATCAAAAATAGGGCAGATTTTTAAGCGCTGGATACAGACAGAAGAAGTTTTTGGATTTTATAGGCATCTCAAATGGGGGGATATTATAGAACTGAAGCCGGATTTTCTTTCGACATTTAACGAGTCGTTTTTGATACGCAAGGCAGGGGATTACAAAGTCTACGAAGCAGACAAATTCGGCAACAAAAAATGGCTCAATATGACGCCATCTGATTTCGAGGCTCGTGGATATAGTTGGGATGCTGTGTATGAGATAAACGAGGCCGAGTTTGGGTGGTATAGGACGTAAATACTTTTCTACTTCACCCCTTCTCGCTCTTTTTGCAATCTTTCCCATTCAATATTTATGCTCTTGCGGTTTGGGCTTAATTCAAGGGCTTTTTCGAAGAA
>CAYVZN010000077.1:0-1087 GCA_964456125.1 uncultured Candidatus Saccharibacteria bacterium | reverse complement strand
AGAATGGGTTTATTTAGCATCGCGTGCCACCCCGCTTGCCATGCCTCAAGGCGGGGGCCGCCGGTGTTATAGATAGATTTAATGTCTAAAAATCTAACAGATGAAGGGAATTTTTCCTGGATATATTGTCTTGCCGGAGTAAGCGCGAGTAGTATGTAGAATGCAGCAAGCAGCATGGGGGTAACGATGAACACTGTAAGTAGCTTGGATTTTTTACAATTTTTTATATATTTTAGATATAAAAAAGAAAATACAAATAGCGCTATTACAAGTCCCAAATACGCGCCGCGGGTTTGGGTGGCGAGTAAGGCAATAGCTTGTAAGGTCAAAGCCGCGCCAAGGAAATAAGATTTTTTGCGAAGAAAAAAAGCAAGCGTAACTGGAATTAAAAGCACAAGATACGCGGCAAGGTAATTGGAATTGTTTAGCGTTGCAGAAGGCATTGAGGTGAATCCGTTTTTTAACATTTGCCAGAGTGAAATTAACCCAACTACCATGCCTACTAATATCACTGTGTTTATTAAAAATTTCCAATATTTTTTATCGCTCAAAAAAGTTATTAAAATAAAAAAGAACAAGACATAATGCGACCAAGTCATAAATCCTTGATTTTTATAGATATTTCCCCAGATACTGAAGCTTTGCTGGACAGAGGTCGCTGTGGCCGCTAGCATAATTATCCAGAAAATGACTAAAGACATGATCAGGGGAGAACGCGCTTCGGCTTTCAAATTTTCAATTTTCAATTTCCAATTTTCAATCAATGTCCAATTTTTTAATGTCCAGAATAAAAGACTTAATATAATTAAAAATTCAACAGTTAGCTTAAAAATAATATCTCTTCCTACAGGAAACAGCGTTAGGCCGTAGTCGCCAATTAATGGCAGGGCGAGAATAAAAATAATTCCCCCGAGAATTATTTTTTCTAAGATAGTGCCAAAGTCTAAGTTTAGAGAGTCTATAAATAGTTCGTCTTGTTTATTTTGAGTTGTGGTATTTATCACACAAGCGCATCTACCTCACCCCCTTTGTACCCCCTCTCCTTATTTCCGCCTGAGGCGGATCCGCCTTTGGCGGAAAGGCATAG
>CAYVZN010000076.1:0-3836 GCA_964456125.1 uncultured Candidatus Saccharibacteria bacterium | reverse complement strand
TTGGATCTTTCGAAGAAATCCTGCCCGTAGAAGTGCCGAGCGAATCAAAGCTTGTATGAATCCTGTCCTTACTGTCTGCCATTTCAGGCAAGGGCTTTATATAAGTAGAATATAATTTTTGAAGCTCTCTGTATTTTAAAAGCTCTTTAATAACCGGGTGCGCGTTCTCTAGTTTTTCAAGCTGGGGAGCTGCCGTTGAAACAACTCCTCCGGGAGTTTTTTTAAGCCCTTTTGTCGACAGTTTCAAGTCAGTAAAAAGCGCCTCTGAAAGCTGTTGGGGGGAATTAATATTAAGTTTTTTCCCTAAACTTTTATAAATCCCATTTTCTGCGCAATTTAGGTCTTTGCTTATTTCTTGTAAAAGTTCCGCGAAATATTTTTTATCTATTTTTATGCCCGTTTCTTCCATATTATTTATTATGGGCACAAGCATTTTCTCTAATTCATAAATTTCTTTTGAAAAAATTCCGTCTTTGTAAAACGCTTCTATCTTATCGTAGATTGCCTCGCTTTGAGTTGTTGGTTGCGGGTTGCGGGTTGCGGGTTGCGGGTTGTCGATTATCAGTAACCTATTTAGCAACGATCTAAAGCCTAATTCGCTAAATACCCTTTCTATTCCCGATTTATCAAAGTTCCGCCACGCAAGGTCTTCTAAATTAAAGTCGATCGGGGTGTCTTTTCGGATTGTCGCAAGCTCTCTGCTGAAAAGAGCCTGGTCTTTATATTGTACAAGTTTTTCCTGAATTTTCGGCCTAATTCCTTCCAGGGCAACCCCTGATTTTTTTAACTTTTTGTAAATATTATCTATAGAGCCAAACTTTAACAAAAGCTGAATAGCGGTTTTTTCTCCAACTCCGGTAACTCCGGGTATGTTGTCGGAAGGATCGCCTCTTAATCCTTTGTAATCTATCATCTGACTGGGCGTTAGCCCGTCAAATCTTTTTTTTACAGCTTCCTCGTCATAGACGACCGTATCCAAAAGACCCTTTCTCATGGTATATACTTTTGTATATTTATCCACGAGCTGGAGAGTATCCAAATCGCCGCTTACTATAATAGTTTCTACTTTGGGATAAGCCTGTTTTCTTTGAATCAGTTTAGCGATAGTCCCTATTACATCGTCCGCTTCAAATCCTTGTTTTTCATATATTGAAATATTAAAAGCACCGAGTACTTCTTTAATCTTTGGGATCTGCGCGTATAGCTCGTCTGGAGCTTTTATTCTTTTTGCTTTGTATTCTTTGTATTCCTCGTCGCGAAATGTGGGCCCTGCCACATCAAACGCGGCGGCAATATAATCCGGATTAAACTCTCTTAAAACTTTTAATAGTATGGATGTAAAACCATAAACCGCATTTACGAGCTCTCCTTTTGGGGTTCGAAGGTCGGGAAGCGCGTGGAATGAACGATGTATAAGAGCGTTAGCATCTAATATTATAAGAGTTTTCCTCGCGCCTTTTGGCATACTTATTCAATTTTTTTAATGCTGATTTTTCGGTTGTTCGCTGCTTCGCGCTCATACTCAAATTTTATTTCCCAATAGGGCTGGGGAATAATTTCTTCTATGCGCTCTGCCCACTCTATTGCCACTATCGCGCGAGGGCTCGCTATAGTTTTATCAAGCGAAATCTGCCTTGCTTCTTCACTATCATATATTCTATAGCAATCAATGTGAAAAAAATATCTCTTTTTTTTCTTCGTATGTTTAGAAAGCTGTTTTGCAAGAATAAATTTTCTCATCAATAAAAACGTGGGGCTTGTTATGCCGCTAAGACCGAGCTCATCTGCTATGCCTTTTACAAATTGGGTCTTTCCGGTCCCAAGCTCGCCGTACAAACAAAAAATCAACGGCTGATTGTCCTTGGCCTCGAGTAGCGCTTCCCTCAACAAACTTCCCCCCATCTCAATCGTCTCCTGTTCGCTTTTTGTCATTATTTCAGATTTCATTTTCGCGTTTGTCATACTTATATTGTTATACAATAAAATATCCTTGCCAAGATAATTTATCGTAACCCCTCACAACCCCGAGTAGAATTTCGGATTAGATACAACATTTTTACGTGGATCGACAAAAATTTATCAAAAAAATCGCCGCATACCTAAGCCATTACTCCACCTTATGAGCAGTTACAGTTTATCCCCTTGACTTAACGATCGCAGTTTGCTATAGTTTAAATAGAAAAACTTTCCATAAGTCCTTTGTAGTGAAAGTCGGCTTCATGCCGTGCGGTGGGAAACCACCCTAGCTACAAAGGGCTTATTTTATTTATATCAAACAGATTCTTCCTATTATAGAAATTTTTAGGGTAAGAATCAAAGTCATATAAGTCAACAAGATAGCTAATTTTCTCACGAACAAATCTTGCATATCTCTCGTCTCCCTTTTGAAAGGTTCTTTGCACTGCCCAATTCATATAATCGGTAATCTGCAAGCATGGCTCGCCAGAAGGAGTTTGTGAAAGAATCTCTATTTCTGAGTTTATCTTTGTTTCCCATTTTCTCTCAAAGGTTAGCATTGCTGTCTGAATGGCGTCACTCAAGGGAGCTTGTCGTGTTTTGTTTCCTCGCGCCGCAAAATAAATAATATTTCGTTCGGCCTGATGCAGTTTGTTTTCGAAAAGTTTAGCCACTAAGTCGTCATAGAATATATTTTCCTTACCTTTATGTCTTTTCCTAAAAATCTCCTCTTTCTTGCGGGCAACGATAAACTCGGCAGTAATTTCTTCTCGCAGCTCAAGAATTGCCCTACGGAGTTCTTGCGGATTTTTTGTTTTTATAAAACCAACGAGCAGAATCTTTGAACAGCCCTCCTCGCCGACAATACCTCGTCCATATCTGTTGTAGAAAATCGGATCTCCCGCCTCATCCACAAAAAAATAGTTTATTTTGTTTTTTAAAATTTTCATACTTAAACCTCGCCTTGTCCCTATTGTACTACGCTACGTAGAAAGTTTTTGCCACCTTCCGGAACGAATACGATCTTCTAAGCCAAAGGTATCTGCTATATCTAATACTCCCCCCATCTCAATCGTCTCCTGTTCGCTTTTTGTTATAACTTCTGAGTGCATAATATACTCTTATTATAAGTATCCTTTGTTTTTATTTCAAGCATTTAAAATGACAAAAATTAACTAAAAAGCCGGTCACTAGGACTGGCTTCGGTTTACTTGATGCGCTTGCAGCAGTCAATATCCAAACCGAGTGCACACTATTGACACGGTTTTCACAGTATGATTTTATGTGGGTGTAATCTGGAAACGCGGGAAGGAGGCGTGCATTGGCTACAGAGGGAGTATTTTGCGCGATTATGCGACGGGCAGAAAGAGGGCTGCCAGAATTGCTCATGGCCGTTCGAGCTGATGGCAAAGGATTAAACCTTATCGGTGGCCGAGTAGAAGCGGGGGAAACGCGCACACAGGCGTTAGTACGTGAAGCACGTGAGGAAACTGGCTTAGTAGTGAAAGTTATTCATCAAATCGGAGAGGATCTTCCCATGTGGAAAGAAGACCAGATTATTGATGTGGCAAGCATTTATCTAGTGGAGTGCATCGGCGGAGAACTAAAATGTACGGAGGAAAGCATTGGCTTTCAGTGGGTTCCCAAGAATGACCTTCCCATTACAAATATTGTCCAGCGTCCGTGCCCTGGTTTCCCAAGGGGTCGCACCTATGCTATGGCCGAGATGGCCTTATCAAAGAAAGAACCTTTCTTGCGAGACTTTACTGTGATCAAACAGAGTGCAAATAGCATAGGGGTCCCACATATTCATCAGCGACTAACCGAGGTGGGTCATGTTTGTTGGGGATCGCTACAATGCACTGAACAAACCTGCATGG
>CAYVZN010000075.1:0-3840 GCA_964456125.1 uncultured Candidatus Saccharibacteria bacterium | reverse complement strand
TGGGGCGAGGACTCGGCTTTTATTATATATTCAGAGGCGCCTAATTTCATTATGGAGTCAATATCTTTTGTTTCTCCGAGGTTCGAAATAACTATAACCGGAATATGTTTAAAGCGCTCCTCTTGTTTTAAGCGTTTTAATACTTCAAATCCATCGATGCCCGGCAGTAATAGATCGAGTAAAATTAGATCGGGTTCATGTTTCGCAATTTTTTCAAGCGCAGTTTCGCCGTCTATTGCCCCATCAACATCAATTCCTACGCCCTGAAGTTTCTGCTTCAATAAATTATAAAGTAACTTCTCATCCTCTATTATAAGTATGTTTGATTTTTGATTATCTTTTGGTTTTACCGACATGTGGTTATTACTCTATTTTTTCATAAAAGGTAGGGTAAAAAAGAAAGTACTACCCCTTCCTTCTTCTGATTTGAATTCTAATTTTGTATCATGCTTCTCAAGAATTTTTGATATAATATACAACCCCAGTCCCGTGCCTGAAATTTGTTTTCTTACAACATTATCACCCCTGAAAAATTTTTGGCCGACAAGATTTTTTTGATGTTTGGGTATACCTATGCCAGTATCTTTGACCGAGACTTGAGCCAAATCTTGATTTTGCGGATCTCTTACGACAACAATTTCTACAGAACCATTCTTTGGGGTATACCGTAACGCGTTATCCACAAGATTTTGCAACACAATAATAATATTATCGAAATCCGCCCATACGGACGGGAGGGGATTTTGGGGGAGAAAAATTTTTAAAGATACCCCCCGCCTTTTTGCGCTATCTACACTTTCGCGGAATACGTTTTCACACGCATCTTCTATATGAATTTCTGAAAAATTATAAACAAATCTGCCCTCCTCGATACTGGCAACATTAAGAAGTCTTCCAATTAGTTCAACGAGCCTATCAATGCTTTCGGCTGCGATTTTGAGAGCATCCTTCGCGGACTTTGGAATTTTTCCAAAGTCGTTATCCATAGCCATATGAATAGTCCATTTTATCGCGGAAATAGGCGTACGGAGCTGATGGGCAGCGATGGAGACAAATCTGCTTTTGGCTTCGTCAATTTTTCGAAGGGTTTCATTAGCTTCAAATAGTTCAAAATCCCGTCTCACAAGCCGCTTAGCTATAACGTTCAAATCGCGCAATCTATCTTGAAGCTGTTCTCGGGTTTGGGTTAACTCAAGGTCTCGTCTTACAAGCAGTTTTGCAGTTTTATCGAGTTCCTGAACGCGAGTTTGCAATTCAAGGGTCCGTTTTTCCACCTGTTTTTCGAGGGTTTCGTACAACTCCTTCAATCTAGAAGCCATCTCGTTGAATGCGCGCGCGAGTTTTCCTATCTCATCCTTGCTCTCGATTTTAATTTGCACATCCAGATTTCCTTTGGAAATATGCTCCGCGCCTTTGGTCAATTCCTTAATAGGGTTAGATAATGTACGTCCCAGGAAAAGCGCCAGAAATCCTATAAGACCTAAAAGGAATACCATTAAGCTAACCAAGATATTTCGCAGCGTGTATACGGCTGAAAAAACTTCAGATGTGTCATGCCCTATTAAAAGAATCCAGTTAAGACCAGCAAAATTTCTGAAACCGTCGGAACGAGCGTACGCAAACAAATTTTTTCGGCCATCCTGTTGAGAAATAAAGAATCCTTCCGAGCCCGCGCCTATTTGTTTAAAAAAGTTTTCGCCGGATACATCATCGAGCACCTCAAATGCTTTTGACGAATAAATGAGCTGCCCGTTTAAGGTAAGCAATTTTAATTCGGTTGTTTGATACTTCTGTGTAGTAAATTCAACCTCGCCAATTATCTGCTGGATATAGGGAATTGCCTTTATTACTCCCATAAAGTTTCCTTCATGGTCGTCAACTCGTACCCCAAAAGGCATAGTCCATACCCCCGCGCTCTCATCATACTCAATGTCACCCACAAAAAAGCCCTTCTCCTTTGCCGTTTGCCACCACTTTTCGTCGGCTTGATAGTAATCCGACGTTTTTCCGGTCTGGGCAATGTTTACTCCGTATTTATTTGTAACGAATGCCTCGCCATACGCGCGAGACCCGTATTTGCGCTCCCAAAATTTTATAAATTGCTCACGAAAATCATCCGACACCTCGTTTTCTATAAGCTCTTGCATAAAAGGGGTAATTACATCCGCTGGCGCAGAAGTCCAATCAGAGTCCTTTTGACTAATATAATCACTGCTTATCTGTTCAAATTCGAGATTTGATTCAACGAGAGTTTTTTGCAGTATTGCATCTTTAGAATATAATTGGATATTTTCAATTTTAAGAAAAATATCCTTATCAATTCTCTCGATTTGATCTCGGGCTAAAAATACAGAAGTCTGCCCCACTGCTTCCTGCAACGCGCGCTGAGTCGTCACAAGCGAGTATAGCCCAAAGACAGCAGTCAGCAAAAAAATTACAAAAAAACTCGCAGTTAATTTTACTCCTATAGTTAACTTCATCTTTCAGTATTTATACTCGATCTCCTATTCGCCAACGACTAATAAAGTCATTGTTTCATTGTGGAAATAAGCGGGCGTACCTTTCTTTCCCAATAGAGGCCCTTGTTCCCCGTAGGTATAAAATCCAACCATTGGCACGTTTTTGCCAATTGTCCGTGATACAAAATCGTTCTCCTCATGGCAGCGTATACCCAGGAGCTTATTTCGAGCCATGCAGTTAAACATTAGGATGAATTTTGGATTTGCCCCCTCAAGTTGGGTAAGCGCTACCTCCGCGGCAGTTTTTGCCGCGGCAATTGCTTTTTCGCGATCTCCTATCATAAGCCGAATTGTAGTGCCTTGAGGAATCGCGGCAGCCATTGAAATCTCACCTTTGTCATTTGCGATTACAGGATCTCGTATAAGAAGCTCATCGCTTCCTTCAACCGCCAACCCGATGGGATATGTGTATGCCATACGGGCCAAGGGCTCTTTGACAAGTTCAGTGGCGTCTTTTCCAAAGTAATCTTCGTACACTTTAAGCGCTGGTTTGTTGTCAACCTCTTGAAGCATAACTCCATCGGCTTTTGTTACTTTTAAGGGCAGTCCTACGGGCTCCCATCCGTGCTTTACACCGAAGCCATAGGCGAATTTGCCATAAAATCCAACTCCCACCACAACATCCGTTAACACCTTGTCCTGATGATATTCAAAAGTTTTCTTAAAAAAGTAGTCGTCACCCAAAGATCCTCCGATTATAGGAGCGTTCTCTCCAAGTATTGATCTTACCCCATCTACGATCGCGGCTCCGTTTCCGGTCATGCCATCCGGCAGCATAATAAAAAGATCGGGCATTTTCCCATCGGCATTATTGATTACCTGCTCTGCTGCTATCGCCCCGGCTTTGAAACTATCAGCCGAGACGCCCGTGCCAACTCCTGTAACAAACTTTATAGAATCGGACGCGATCGCAAGAACATTTACGCCGTCAAATACCGTTACCCATGAAGTAATTTCCCCGGCGGCGCTTCCTCCTACCACGGTCGCGTCAGGAGCCGCCTCGCGAATGCCCTTGAGTACGTCTTCCTGCTGGTATTTAATAGAGGAGAACGCGAATAAAATACTGGGTTTTTCTCCGTTCAATTTTTCTATTGCTTGCGAGGCCGCTTCAAACCCCGCCTTTTTATGGTCGCTTAAATTTTGGCTTAAGCCTGCGCCTGATTTAATCATAATTCAGCGCGTCTTGCATATTAGATAGCCCGGCTTCCGCGAAGAAGATAGACTTCTCAATACGCGAGCGCGAAAATTAATTATCTGTTAATTATTCTTATTTAATTATCGCATTTACTTTCTATATTCACAAGTTTATTATAATTCTATA
>CAYVZN010000074.1:0-3918 GCA_964456125.1 uncultured Candidatus Saccharibacteria bacterium | reverse complement strand
CGTTCGCGTTCGCGAAAATCATACATAGGCACGGGAATTAAAAGCGCTCTTTTTTTATACTTAGATATTAACTCAGGAAATTTATTTTTATTAAGAAATTCTATTAGTATGCAAGTTAGGGGAGAAGCAATGTCTTTGGCGTAGTTATATTTAAAATTATGAATTAATTTGCGCACAAGTTCGCTGCGATAAGGCAATGGCGCGCCAAAGTATCGGGTTAGCCCGCTTTTTTCCCGGCAATCCAGATCAAGCCGGCCGTATACATCCCGCCTTTTGCATATAGGGCATACAAAGTAGTTGTATTCTTTTATGGTTTCACGGCAGTTAGCGCACAAAAAAGAACCTTCGCTTTTACAGCCAAGGCAGGCGGGGGGAAGAAGAATATCTAATAATGTAGTATGCAGCATGTAGTATGTAGAATGGGAGCTGAGCCCAGCAACATGCAAATCATTTTCCATGTGTTGCATCCCATACTACATACTACATTCTACATACTACATACTACAATTTTGTTTTTCTTCACCTCAACCCTTGCAGATTTTGCTTTGGGGTTTTTTATCAAAAATTCAGCCAGTGGGTTTTCTACGATCTCCTCAACGGTAGAGCGCACAAGCCGCGCTCCTTGGTTTGGTTTATACGCGCGATGCGATATATAAGAAATTGCTTGATTGGAGAAAGTAAGATCAAACGAATTCAGGCGTTTTTTAATATTATCCAGGTGCAGTTTTGTAATTTCGTAAATTTCTTTTTTGCGAAGCTCCTTGAAAGCAATAACCTTGTCTATTCGATTAATAAGTTCCGGGCGCAAGGCATCTTTGATGCCCTCCAGATATTTATTGGCTTGAATCGCGCTCCGCTTTTTAGAGAGATTCCGCGCGGAAAAGCCGAGGTTGCCGGAGTCTTCAAAGTCCCCCGAGATATTATTAGAGGTAAGAATAATTATCGCGTTTTTAAAAGACACGTTTCTTCCGGCGCCATCCTGAAGGGTTCCGTCTTCAAGAATGGAGAGAAGAAGATTGTGGATTTGCGGGTGCGCCTTTTCTATTTCATCAAACAGAACTATCGCGTGAGGGTTTCGGCGAATTTTTTCCGTGAGCTCCCCGGACTCGCCGTATCCCACATATCCCGGCGGAGAGCCGATTAATCTTGATATGGTATGGGATTCGGCGTATTCAGACATGTCCAGCTTTACGAGTTTTTGGGAGTTAAATTCTGCGAGGGCTTTCGCAAGGGCAGTCTTTCCAATGCCGCAGGGACCAATGAACAAAAATGATCCTGTTGGGCGCCTGTCATCGGTAAGACCCGCGTCTTTACGCTTGAGCGTTTCTATTAGGGTCGCTACAGCTTCTTTTTGGCCGATTATTTCTTTATTGAGAGCCGTGGCTAATTTTTTTAGATGCTGATGCGCGTCATCGTTTTTTATTGGTATTCCGGTAACGTCCGTTATTATTTCCTGGATATGATATTTTGTAAGATGCGGCTTATCCGCGGGTGATGTGAAATTTTTTCCAAAACGCCTTACTTCTTCTTCCGCGAGCCCTTGCTTGTATTTAAGAACTATAGCGTCTTGATAGTTTTCTTGCGCTATGGCATCTTCCTTCTTTTTTTCAATGAGAAGTTTTTGATTTTCTAACTCCTTTAATTTTTTAGTATTCTCTACCACAGAAGATCGAGCTTTTAGCTTGCTCGCGGCTTCGTCGAGAACATCAAATGCCTTGTCGGGAAGAAAGCGATCCGGAATATATCTTTTAGACAATAAAACCGCGGCTTCTATAGCATCGTCATCTATCGTGATACCGTGATGTTTTTCATAAAATTTTTTAAAGTTGGATAGAGTAACTATTGAATTTTGTTCAGTTTCCTCTTCTATGGTAATTATTTGGAATCTTCGCTCCAGCGCCCTGTCTCTTTCTATATATTTTCTGTATTCATCTATGGTTGTCGCTCCAATGCATTGTATCGTCCCTTGCGATAATGCCGGTTTAAGGGTGTTCGCGGCGTCTTGCGATCCCTGCGCCGATCCCGCTCCTATTATAGTGTGTATTTCATCAATGAAAAGAATGGTATCGGACCCCGAGGCCTCATGTATAATATCCATAATGCGCATCTCGAAATCACCGCGAAACATAGTGCCCGCGACAAGCGAATTCATATTCAACGAAAATATTTTTTTTCGAAGAAGAGAAATTGGCACTTCTCCGTTGCTTATCCTTTGGGCGAGGCCTTGTACTATGGCGGTCTTGCCGACGCCGGGTTCTCCGATGAGCAGGGGATTATTTTTAACGCGCCTGGAAAGGGTGTATATGATGCGGGATATTTCTTTTTCCCTGCCAATAACGGGGTCCATGGTTCTTGACTCCGCCATTTGAGTGAGGTTTTCACAAAACATATCAAGGGCGGGATGCTGCGAGCGCGTGACTCTATTTAACTTAGCGCTTCTTTTTATTTTTACCCCGTGTTTGAACATATTATCCGGGAAGTTGGCTAAGTTAACATTTTGAGAAAGAATTATGTTTAAATGTTTTTTCATCTGGTCAGTTTTTTTCTTATCAAAGATGTTTGTATATAAAAGGAGGGCATATAGTAAATGCTCCGTGCCGACATACGGCTGGCCGTGTTTCGCGGATATCTGAGTCGCCTTTTTAATAATTGCTTTTAACTCGGGCTTGGGAGATTGTCCATTTAATGGAGATTCAATGCGCGCGCGGGGGATTTTATGCGTGCTGAGTATATTTTGCGCCAGAGATCCGCGTTCGCGGGCAAGGGCGTTTAAAAGATCTTCGGGACTACGCGAGCCGTATATCGCGTTTTTTGCCCTCTTGGTAAATCGTTTTTCTATATGGGGAGGAAGAAAAGATACTGTATTCATAGCGCCATAATACCACGTGTTTTCGAATATGTTAATAAGGTGATATAATAAGTTTATATGGCTTTGCCTTTTCTTAAATCAAAAAAAGAATCGAGCTTAGGGATAGATATTGGCACCTCGTCTATCAAAATTGTAGAGCTTAAAAAAGGAGTAAAAGACAAGATAGAGCTCACAAACTATGGCGAAGGAATTGTGCGGGCGGATATTGTACTTCAATCAAGCTCTTCGAAGCTTTCCGTAGCGCAAGCGGCCGATATTATAAGAGAGATAATCCGGGCAGCGAATATTAAAGAAACCAAGGCAATAATGTCTTTGCCGGTATTTTCAGGATTTTCTACCGTGATCTCCCTTCCTCAAATGTCAGAAGCGGAGCTCGATCAGGCGGTTTTGTACGAAGCGAAAAAGTATATACCTCTGCCGCTCTCCGAGGTTCAGTTTGAATGGGTAAAAATCAATAGTGCTAAAAATACCAATATACTTATAGTAGCCGTAACAAATGAGCTTATAAATAAGTATAATGAAATAGCAAAGCTGAGCGGATTAACATTGAGTTATTTAGAACTTGATACTTTTAGTTTAGCCCGTTCTCTCATAGGCAAGAGCGATGGATCTAGTCTTATTATTAATATAGGGTCGAGAAACACGACACTAAGCATTGTAGAGGGCGAATGGCCAATCTTTACGCGAAACCTTGATGTCTCGGGATTTGAGTTCTCAAAGTTAATCGCAAGTTCCGAGAAGGTTGATTTTGCTCGAGCGGAAAGCCTCAAAAAGGAAAGGGGAATTAACGCGGGCGCGGGCGTACTGTTTCCACTCCTTGATTCAATATTTCTGGAGGGGCGCCGTATGATAAGCGATAATTCATCGCCTGAGCGCATGCCGGTAAATAAAATTATAATCTCCGGGGGATCTTCAAGGATGCCCGGGTTACTTGAGTACGCGTCTAAATCTATAGGACAGAAAGTTGTTATGGGTTTCCCATTTAATGGTATAATATATCCGGAAGCCCTAAAGCCAATACTTCAGGAATTAGCGCCGTCATTTGACGT
>CAYVZN010000073.1:0-3936 GCA_964456125.1 uncultured Candidatus Saccharibacteria bacterium | reverse complement strand
ACGAAATTAAAATGATGAACCTCTTGTTTAACATTCGATGTTAAACATAGATGAGGATACTCTAAAAATCCGCCACTGTCTCCCATGAACTAATTTGCATAATGGGGCTTACCTGCGATATTTTTACTTTAACTTTATGCGTATATCCAGAAACCGTACTTTGGGTTTTAACGATTCTATTCAAATTTCCGGAACCGGTAATCAATAGTATATCGCATGTTTCTCCATCTATTATTATACTCTCGCTTCCATTATAATTTAACACGCTTTCCAATTTCATAAGTGCCTGTTCGGCGCAAAGATTGGCAAGGGCAAGGGCCTTGTGTGATTCTTGCTGGTCCAGACTCATCGTAGTTTCATCGATAGAGCGCAAAGAAACTCCTATGCTTATTACAAGAATTAGAGCGCCTATTATTAATATTGAAATTAACGCGATAAAACCATTATTCATAGATATTCGCAGTAGTATAAAATGTCTTTTCAAAATCTCCGGATTTTAGCCTCATTTCTATCCTCGCAGTTCCGGGCGTATTTGGATAAGAAATATTAGAAAAATTTATGTAGCTTACGGTGACTTCGCTTGAAGTAAGCTCAATTATGGGGCCAAGTCCTTCTTGCATTCTTACTGCGCCCCCCAGGGTATCAAAAATAGTCGGATTTTTGGACGCGTCTGACATTTTAAGAGAAAGCGCAGGGCCAAAACTTCCCGACGGAAAGGGGCTGTTGATACTCTCGGCTCTGCTTACAGCCGTAGAAATTTTTTCCATACTAAAACGTCCGCTATAGCTTACCTCTTCTATATTAGCCAGTTTCGCTTTTCCCAAAAGTATATTCACGGCCATTGCTCCGCCCACTGTTAAAACCGCGCCAACTATGGCGATGTAGATTATAAATTCCAATAGCGTGAATCCCTTATTCATAAAAATTAATGGGTGTCACCCCCCCGTCATCTCCTACCTCACCCCTAATCCCTCCTCCGACTATAGTCGGAGGAGGGGAACTCTCGATACACGTCTTATGCGGGTACCTCCCTCTCCTTGATAAGGAGAGGGAGGACAGGAGGGTGAGGTATTAACCTTTTTTCATAAATCTAACAAAATATATTTCGTGCTTCCGTCAAACATAATAAATTTTATTATAATATCGGTACCGGAAACAGAACCGTCAAATCTAAGCTCCAGGTCGTGTGTTCCCGAACCTTGAGTAATGGTAAAATCCGTGATGTCAATCTCCGTTCCGGAGGGCTCTCCACTTGGTGGGGGTACCTCAAAAACATTGGTGGTATCTATGCGAATTCTATGAATAGTATCAGGGGTGTCCCACCATAAAGTCATTCTAGAAATGATAATATCCTCTCCTACGATGGAAGATATGTTTTCTATGGTAGTGCCATCCACTCTTTTAGCTGCGCCCCCCATAAGAATCGAGCTTGAAATATCAACGGAGAGTTCGCCCGCATCTCCTTGCGTCTGATTCCAATCCGTTAAATAGTCAATAAAGCTAACCGAACCCTGCCGCGTTTCTGTGATAGGCCAGCTTACAGCGCTTTTTACTTTTTTTATATCGCTACCGTCATCTAAAACTCCAGGAACGCTCGATACGGCAATCTCGCGAGTAAACTGATTCTGAATATCAGAAACTCCTGAAAACACCCACGTATTTCCTGAAAGCATTATCCCGTGTAAACCGTTGACTAGATTATCAAAGCTCGCGTCGCGAATAGACCGCGCCGCCTCCAGCCCTTCTTTCGCAAGCAAAGTCGCCTGCGCGCGCTCAAGGCCCTGTCGCGATGCAACATTAACGTCTAGTACCAAAAAACCAATTGTCGCCACTCCAACCGCAAAAACGCCTAAAGCAATGATAAGCTCCAATAATGATTGTCCCGAATCTCTAACATGTGCGGTGTCCGACACCGCACATAATCTATTCCTTCTCAATTTTCCCATACACGTTAACATTAACACTCTGGCTGTCACTGCCGGAGTTAACGCTAAAAGCTCCAATGAAAGAAGGCGTCCCGTTTAGTTTTGAAAAACTCACCTCGTCTATTCCCGTAACCGAAATTCCAACCGGCAGATCGAAATTTTCATCGTAGCTCAAAACGCGCAAAGCATACGAATCGCCCTGAAATAAAGTGTATAATCCCGGCAAAAATTTTACGCCATATGCTCTGTCGTTTTTTTGCGATATTGCTTGGTTATTAGCTCGCCGGATGGTCCATAAGATGTTCATTGTTGCTTCGTCTAATCTTTGCGTCTGAAAAAAACGAAATCCTACGGGCATAGTAAAAGCAGCGATTAAAATCGCTGCGCCGATTACTACTATTAACTCTACTAATGTAAAACCTCGCATATCAATTCTACCAATGTAAAACCTCGCATGTTGACTTACGACTAATGACCGTCCGTCATTGCGAGGAGCGAGCCGCAGCGAGCGACGCGGCAATCTTTCAGCTTATAGATTGCTTCGTCCTCCTCCGACTATAGTCGGAGGGGTCCTCGCAATGACAAATAAAGATAGTCTCACTGACTAAAACTGCGCGTAATTTCGTAAATCGGCATGATTATAGACATTGCCACAAAGCCGACTATAAGCCCTATAAAAATTAAAAGCAGAGGCTCAACCACGGTTGGCAATTTTTTAGTCTTATTGCTAACTTCTTTTGAATAAAATTGCGTAAGATGCTCAAAAGATTTTTCAATAGTTCCGCTTTTTTCTCCAACCGAAACTATGCTAATAAAATTCTTCGGATAAAGCCCGCGATATTCTTCCATAGCGCCGGATAAGGTAGTGCCGGAGAGAACCTTTTCTCTCATTTTTGAGATAGACTCTCTATAACGCAAATTTAATACAGCCCCTGAAGTTACGCTTAGAGATTCGGTCATAGAAACTCCGCTTCTAAATAGCGTTGATAAAAGCTTCGAAATAAGCGCTAACTCGTAGTCAACCAGGAGATTGCCAAGAAATGGCATTTTTATATAAATTGAATGCAGAAAACGTTTCACGGCATAAAGCCGGTTAAGCAAGATAAACGCTATTATAATACCGGCAATACCCAGGAAAACTGCCAGCCAAAATTCCTGAATAAATAGCGACACTGCCATTAGAATCCTCGTTGTAATTGGCAGCTCAACCCGGAGATTTTGGAACAAAGGCGCAAGTCTTGGAAGTATAAACACAGTAAGCCCGCCTGAGAGCAAAAACGTCGCGGCAAGCACAATCTTGGGGTAAAGCATGGCCGCGCTCATTTCCCGCTTTAAATCATTATTTCGCTCAAGCCAGTCGGCAACAAACGAAAGATTATCTTCCAGGGTGCCGCTCGCCTCTCCCGCCTTGATGAGACTCACAAAAACTCCCCCGAACGCGCCCTCCTCTTCAAGAAAAGCTTCGGAAAGAGCGGTGCCTTTCTCGGCCTTGTTTTTTATCCTTTGCAGTATTTCCTTAAATTTTTTAGACTTTGCCTGCTCGGCCAGTGAACCTAAAGATTCGTTGATCGCAATACCGCTTTTCAGCATAATTGCAAGGTTATTCGCGAAATCAACTTGTTCTTGTGAGGAAATTTTTGACATACTAAACTAGAGCTTTAATTTTCTCAATTACTTCTGACAATTTAATTTCCGTTTTTATAAGATAATCTTTCGCGCCCAAATCCATTGCTTCTTTTATATCTATCTCCTGGCCCAAATTAGAAATTATAATAACCGGAATATCTTTTGTTTCTTCATTGCTTTGTAAATCTTTTAAAACATCAAATCCATTTTTTCTTGGAAGCATTAAATCAAGCAAAATTAAATCCGGTTTTTCGCTCGCGACTTTGCTTAATCCCTCCAAGCCGTTCGTTGCTTCAATAAAATCAAAACCCTCTCGGGTCAGCTGATCCCGATAGATTTTCCGCAAAAAAATATCGTCTTCTATCATTAGTATTTTTTTAGGCAT
>CAYVZN010000072.1:0-4155 GCA_964456125.1 uncultured Candidatus Saccharibacteria bacterium | reverse complement strand
ATGGATATCGCAAGAAGATTAAAACAAACTCGTGAAGAAATTATCAAATTTCAGCAAAGTATACGGGCCAAAACTTTGGAGCAGGAAAAAATATCAGAGGAGATTAAAGATATAGAAAGAAAGATAAGCGATATAAAGATGCTGGAACGCGACTTGAGTTTAAAGCGCTCAATTCACGCCCGCATAGGCATTGAGCTTACACGCCTGGATATGCAAAAAAAGCGGTTGGAGCGGGAGATTCCAAATACGGAGTATGAAATGAAGAAAATGCAAAACGCCGAAAGGTTCGGAGGCCGTATGTTATAAAAATGACATCTATCGAATTACGAAAAGCTTTTTTAGATTTTTTTTCCGCCAAAGGCGGATCTGCCACTGGCGGAAAGCACGCGATCGTGCCTTCGTCTTCTTTATTGCCCGATGATCCATCGGTGCTTTTAACTTCAGCCGGAATGCAGCAATTCAAGCCATATTTTACGGGCCGTGCCAATGCAATGCGGGATTTTTCCAGCCTTAACACTGCCTCTATCCAAAAATGTTTCCGCACTTCCGATATCGACGAGGTGGGAGACGAAACTCACCTTACTTTTTTTGAAATGATGGGGAATTTCAGTTTTGGAGGATATTTTAAAAAAGAGGCGATAGAGTATGGCAAGGAATTTATTGAGTCAATCGGCCTTAGTATTCAGTATGTCACTATATTTGCGGGAGATCAAAAAACTCCCAAAGATGAGAAATCAAGAAAAATCTGGGAGTCGCTTGGGATTTCAGATATTCGCGAGGCAGGCCGCGACGACAACTTCTGGGGGCCAACCGGATCCGAGGGCCCCTGCGGGCCGACTACAGAAATCTATATTAGCAATACTGAAATTTGGAATATAGTTTTTAACGAATATTACTGTAAACCAAATGGTGAGCTTGAAAAATTGGAAACTCCGGGCGTAGATACTGGGATGGGCCTTGAGCGTCTCGCCATGGTTTCGCAAAATGTTCCGACGATCTTCGAAACAGATTTATTCAAGCCGTTTTTCCAATATCTTCCGCAGGATATGTTGATGCGCACAAAGCGAATTGTCGCGGATCACATCCGCGGTGTCGCGTTTTTATTTTCTGATGGCGTGCTGCCATCGAATAAAGAGCAGGGATATATATTGCGGCGTCTGTTGCGACGGGTTATGGTCTACGAACATCTCTCACAAAAGTCTTTTCCGTTGTCGCATCTTTTAAAAACCGTGGTTCAAGAATATTCTAATTTTTATAGGGAATTGAATTTACAAATTATCGAAGAAGGATATATCAAAGAAAAAGAAAGGTTTGCGAGAAGCATTGCCCGCGGATTAAAAATACTTAAAAAAGAAATGGCTATTGATTCGACGAGCGCTTTTAAGCTCTATGAGACCTTTGGATTGCCGTTTGAGATTATTAAAGAGTTAGGGGGGGAGCGCGCCACGCAATTAACGCGATCGGGGTTTGATGAAGAGTTTAATAGACATCAGGAACGGTCTCGCGCGGGGAAGGAGAAAAAATTTGGCGGTCATGGACTTATTCTTGATACGGGAGAACTTAAAGCCGCGAATGCGGAAGAATTAAAAATAGTAACGCGGCTTCATACCGCGACGCACTTACTCCAAGCCGCGCTTAAAAAAATACTTGGCGATAAAATACATCAGGCCGGTTCTGACATTACAGCCGAACGTCTACGTTTTGATTTTAGTTTCGACCGAAAATTAACATATGACGAGATAAAAAAAATTGAAGAGTTAATCAATGATGTTATCACGCGAAACCTAAATATGGGATTTCAAGAAATGCCATATGCGGAGGCAATCAAAACTGGCGCTTTATATTTCGAGAAAGAAAAGTATCCGGCAACTGTAAAAGTTTACTTTGCGATTGACGTCAAAACCGGCGAAGTTTTTTCCCGTGAACTCTGCGGCGGACCGCATGTGTCGCATACCTCTGAACTCGGCCGTTTTAAAATCATAAAAGAAGAATCTGTGGGAGCAGGAGTTCGCCGAATAAGAGCTGTTGTGGAAAATTTGGAAAATCCCCGTTAAAGTTAAAGCAAAGTTAAAACAAAACTTGTATACAAATGCAACACGGCCGTGTTGCATTTGTATACAAGTTTTGTAAAATAATAATATGCCAGCTAGAATGAAGATTAGGAAAAAGTCAGCAGAGCGGGCAATCCTTATTGCGCTTGCTGCCGGATGTGTCTTCCTGTCACCTATGGGTGGTCGGGTTATTATTGGCTTGGCCGCGTATTATTTGAAGAAATGGTGGGAAGAGGGAGGGCCGTATGTGCCACCGGAAAACGACCCAGTTCAGATTCAGCATAGCATCTATAAACTGAAGCGTAATAATTATATAAATTGGAGGTATAACAAAAGGAAAAACGCTTTTATGGTTGAGCTGACTAAAAAGGGAAGAGAACTATTCGGCCCATTACAATTCGATGAGCTCGTGATAATGCCTAAGAAGGAATGGGATAAGAAATGGAGGTTTTTTCTTTTTGATATTCCCGAAAAGTCTAGGTCGTTACGCGATGCGCTACGAAGGAAATTGCGACAGTTGGGATTTTTTAAATTTCAGCAAAGCGTATGGATATATCCATACGAATGCGAACGCGAAATGCGATACATATGCGAATTTCTAAACGCAACGGCTTTCGCAATGATGTTCGCTGTAAATATTGATAACGATAAAATTCTGCGTCGTTATTTTGTAAAGCAGGGAATTTTGCCAAAAAAATATCTTGATGTTAGGGCGAAGTATTTTCGCTGATACTAATACCAAATCCAAACCTAACCAAATCTATCCAACCCAAATTTATAAATTTAAATTCCATACAAATGAAACACGGCCGTGTTTCATTTGTATGGAGCAAAAGGTATAATACGGTCTGTGCTAGAAAAAACTAAGTTAGAAAAACTAAGTTAGAAAAACTAAGTTTAAAAAACTAAGTTTAAAAAACTAAGTTAGAAAACTAAGTTAGAAAACTAAACTAGAAAAACCATTGATACTTTATGGATGAAAATAAATAAACCTTGATAGTCTAGAGGTTTATTGTTCACACTTTGTGCGTTATTTGTTGTTGCGTGTTATGATGTATAATGTATATGCGCAATATAATGGGGGGAAAAGTATTTCCTAAATTTTTTTCGAACATATTCTCTAAACGCTTCAAAAGCGAATCATTTGTTGTACTCGATATAGGAACATACAGCATAAAAGCTTTATATGTGGAAAGCAAAGGCGAATCCACGAATGTTTTGAAGTACGCGGACAGGCGCCACGCCGGCGGCGACATTAGCCCGGATGGTAGCTTCAATATATCCGGAATTACAAATACTTGCCGTTCCGTGTTGGCGGAGATGCCTCATGTCGCGAAAAAAATAGTTCTTGGCATCGGAGGAGGTTTTGTATATGGAAAAACGTTAACTCAATCATATATCAGAGAACAGCCGCATAAAGAGATTGAGGAATCGGAGTTTGCGAACATTATACAAAAAGTGCAGCAGCGAAATTTCGAGCAAATCCGGCGTGACTTCAAGAGGGAAACCGGCCGATCCGAGTTGGAAGTGCAAATTATAGGCGGATCAATTCAGGATATCAAGATAGACGGATATCAGATTGTAAATCCAATTAATTTCAAGGGTAAGGAAGTAACCTGCAGCTTGTTTAATTCTTATATACCAAAAATTTATTTAGGGATATTCAATGATCTCATAAGCGCGCTTAACCTCGAACTGGTAGTTATTGTTTCTCAGCCATACGCGGTTTTCAGCAAACAACTCCGAGAAAATGCGGAGGAACAGGATTTTATTCTTATAGACATTGGAGGAAGCGTCACGGAAGTTTCAATCGCGCGCAAAGGAAGACTTGACGACATACGCTCTATATCAGTTGGCGGATCTTCGTTCACGAGAAGCATTGCCGAGCATTTAAAAATTGGTTTTTGGGAAGCCGAAAATATAAAACAAAAATTTTCTGGAGGGCATGTAAGCGCGAGCGCCGCTAAGAAAATTGAAAGTATAATAACCCAAGACGTGGAGTTGTTTCTTCATGCCTTGGAAATCGTGCTTTCTGATCTATCGCAGGTTACGCTTCTTCCTGCTAATATATATGTATACGGCGGCGGGGCATATTTGCCGCAAA
>CAYVZN010000071.1:0-4180 GCA_964456125.1 uncultured Candidatus Saccharibacteria bacterium | reverse complement strand
ATTAAAAGGGAAGACAAAGCACAGGCCACGCCTTTGTTTATGTGGTTGTGGCCAGTATACACCCTTGCGTATATACAATAAGCGTGATGGGCAAGGATGTCAGTATTGGGCTGGGTTTTGGATTAAGGGCCACTTTTCCTCTGAAACTAGATACAAAATGAGTTTGGCCCGTCGAGGAAAAGAACCAACAAATAAGATTCTTATTGACATCGCTTTTTCGATAAATTTGTCGTAGATGTTTTTTTCTCTCAAAAGAATTTGGTTTTAGAAATTTTTGGAAAATACTGGCACGAGTTGCCGGTAAATGTAAAAAGGGATTTTTCAAAAAAGAATTATCTGCTTAAATGTGGTTATAAAATAGAAGAGATATGGGACGATGAAATCAAAAAATCAGGAGCCGAGGATGCTCTTAAAAGAGTTTTAAGTAAATATAATTTATGGCCAAAGTAATAGGTATTTGTAATAACAAAGGAGGGGTTGGGAAAACGGCCACTGCGGTCAATCTTTCAACCTATCTTACGGCCTTTGGCAAGAAGGTTCTTTTAGTTGATTTGGACCCTCAAGCAAACGCGACTTCAGGAGTCGGCATTGATCCCAGAAAAATTGATTTTAGTGTATATAACACCCTGGATAACAAGATTTCAACTGCGGACGCGATAAAGAATACGGAATTTTTAGGGCTTCACGTTCTGCCGGCATCGTTTGATCTCGCAGGCGCTACAGTAGAGCTTGTGAATATGAAAAACAGAGAATTTAGATTGTCCGACGCGATTACAAAAGTTCGGCACGAATATGATTACATTGTTATAGACTGTCCGCCAAGCCTGGGGCTTCTTACGATAAATGGACTTGTCGCATCCGATGATGTTATAATTCCAGTGCAGTGTGAATATTATGCTCTTGAAGGTTTGGCCCAGCTTATAGAAACTATTGATCTTATAAAAACTAATTTATCAAAAGATATAAACATTCTTGGAGCAGTGCTTACGATGTATGATAAGAGAAATAAACTTGATAGGGGAATTGCGAAAGAGGTGCGAAGAAATTTTCCCGGATACGTGTTTGACGCGGTAATACCCCGTAATGTCGATATCGCTGAAGCGCCGGGACACGGAAAGACTATACTTCAATTTAATCCTTCTTCTTATGGCGCTTTGGCTTATAAGCAGCTTGCGGAAGAAGTAATTAAACGAGCTTCTTAGCTTTTTAGGCTTTAGGCTTTAGAAAATCCTAACGCCTAACGCCTAGGAAGCTAAAAGCTATTCCATGAGAGGTTTAGAGTCTTTAATCCCACAAAAAAAAGACAACGTGAAAGACGACAAAATTTCTCCAAGCGAGAGCGTGTTTATGATTGAAGTGGAAAAAATTAAGCCGAACCCATTTCAGCCGCGAAAAGAATTTATCGAGTCCGATCTCAAGGACCTAGCGGCATCCATACGACAGGTAGGAATTCTCCAACCCCTTATCGTTTCTAAAATAGAGAAAGACACCCCGACAGGACGAGATGTTGAATATGAGCTTATAGCGGGCGAGCGAAGATTGCGCGCCGCGCAAATGGCAAATTTGCCCAGAGTCCCAGTAGTTGTACGAAGAACAACTTCCCCAGAAAAGCTCGCGATATCAGTAATAGAGAATATTCAACGACAGAATTTAAATCCGGTGGAAGAAGCGCGTGCTTTTGACCGCCTGAATAAACAGTTTGGCATGAGCACCCGCGAAATCGGGAGACAACTTGGCAAAAGTCAGGGAGTAATTTCAAATTCCGTTAGAATGCTCAAGCTCCCATCGGACATGCTCCAAGCGGTGAGTAATGGAAAGATACCAATAGCAAATTCCCGATACCTTCTTAGGTTGAGCGGCGAACCGGAAAAGCAGAGAAAATTTTTTAGAGAGATGATCGCTCGCGGCCTTGATTCCGGTGCCTCGCAGAATAGGGTCTGGGAGATGCAGAAAGAAGAAGGAAACGTAAGGAGACATAAATTAGTCGTTCGTTCCGATTTAGATCTTAAAGAGTTGGGCGAAAGAGTAAAAGATACTATCGGAATACACAGCGTTAAGCTAAGCCGTATTGGCCGTCACACTCGGCTATTTATAGAATTCCCCACGAAAAAACAGATGGTGGAGTGGATAAATAAAAAGATACTTTCTTCTTAATATTTTTACACCCGCTTTACTTCTCTCACGCCTTTTATTTTTTCCAGAGCTTTCATTATCATATGAAGCTGATCCATGTCAAAGACTTCCAGCATAACTTGAAATTTTGCTGAATCGGTTCCGTTTTCACCCCCCGCCAATACAGATATAATATTGATTCCCATATTAGAAATAACAGAGCTTACTTCCTGTAGAAGTCCAAGCCGGTCAAAAGCCGTTATTTTTATTTTCACAAAATGTTTGCCTTCTTGATTTTTCCAGGAAGCGGAAATCGCGCGGTCGGGATATTTTGTTGAAAGACGCGCAAGATTCGGGCAACGGCTTTTATGTATTGCGGCATAAGCATTTTTTGTAATGTATCCAGAAATTTTTTCCGGGGGAATCGGAGAGCAACATAATGATATGCGCGTTGTGATGCCTTGAATATCTGCGATGTTTACTCCGGAATATTCTTTATCCCTTTTACTATCTGTATTAAGTAGAGGCACCGCGCGCTGGGCAATTATCTGCTTTTCGTTTACGACATATTTTATAACTCTATAGGGAGATATATCTCCCTCTCCAACCGCGGCAAGAAGTAGTTGCTCGTTTTCGTACGGCAGGTTTTGAAACGCTTTATTTTTTTGCTTTTGGCCAATAATACGCCAGGGTTTTTGGTTTAGTTTATCAAGCTCTTTATTTAGTAAGGCCTCGCCTTCCTGCATTTTTTCTTCTTTCCGGATCTGCTTGAGATACGCGCGTATGCGGGATTTAGCTGTGTTTGTTTTTACAAACATAAGCCAGTCTCGCGAGGGGTGTTTTTTCGCGTCTTTTATTATTTCTACCATGTCCCCATTTTTAAGTTCTTTATCTAGGGAAACGATTTCGCTGTTTACTTTTGCCTGCGAGCATGTATTTCCAAGAGAGCTATGAATCATATACGCGAAATCAACCGGCGTTGATCCCTCGGGCAAGTCAATAACGTCGCCTGCCGGAGTAAAAACGAAAATCCTATCGGAGAATATATCTATTTTTAGATTTTCAACAAAATCAGTGGATTCTTTCATTTCTTTCTGCCATTGCTGCAATTGTTTAATCCAATCAAATTGATGGCCCTTGTAAAGCAAGTGCGCGGCAATGCCGTATTCCGCGACTTCGTGCATGTCTTTAGTGCGAATTTGAAATTCCGTGATCTGGCCACCCCGGGAAAAAACGGTTGTATGAAGACTTTGATAGCCGTTGGGCTTTGGGAGCGCGATATAATCTTTTATTCTGCCCGGAAGAGGTTTCCAAAGTTTATGTATAACCCCAAGCGTGGCGTAGCAATCTTCTATATTTTTTACGATTATCCGCATCGCTACTAAATCATAAATGCGTTCCCAGTTCATATCGTATTTTTTGAGTTTTTTATACAGCGACCAGTAATGCTTTGCCCGAGTTTGAATTTCAAGAGGCCGTATATTTTCTTTGGCAAGCTGTGTCTTTATATAAGGTTTTATAATTTCAAGATGCTTCTCTCTTTTTGGATAGCGTTCCTGGACATTTTTTAATATGAGATTATATTCTTGGGGATAGCAATATTTAAACGCGAGATCCTCTATTTTTTTTGATAACTCACTCACGCCAAATCTAAATGCAAGCGGCGCGTATATTTCCAAGCTTTCTAGGGCTATTCTTTTTTGTTTTGAAGGAGGTAGGGATTCGAGCGTTTCCAGATTATGGTAGCGATCAGCAAGCTTAATAAGAACGACTCTAAAATCCTGTGCTATTGCAAGAAGCATTTTTCTAAGATTTTCGGCATGGCGGGCAACGCCGCGATATTTTATTTTACCCAGTTTTGATACTCCATTTACCAGAAATAATATTTCTTCACCGAATTTTTCTGAAATTTCCTTCTCGGTAACGGGAGTGTCGTCTAGAACATCATGTAAAAGGCCGGCGGCCACTGTTTTTGCGTCAACTTGCATTTCAGAAAGAGTGAGAGCTGTGTCTAGGGGATGAATAATATACTTTTCGCCAGATTCTCTTTTTTGATTTTTATGGGCAT
>CAYVZN010000070.1:1381-4235 GCA_964456125.1 uncultured Candidatus Saccharibacteria bacterium | reverse complement strand
GGATCGCTTGGAAGGTCTCAAAGAAAATGTTATAATAGGGAAGATGATACCTGCAGGGACAGGGTATCGAGCACAATAAAATTTTTAATTTCTAATTTTTAATCAATGTTTTAATTTCTTAATTTTTTAAACCCTGCGTGTTTTAAGCATTAAAAAATTAAGAAATTGTTTTAAAATTTAAAATTTAAAATTAAAAATTATACGCGTGTCTAAAGAAAAAAAACATTCCAGGAAAGATAAATCCAGGCCTAAATTCGACATTCACAGCGAAGCATTAAAGGCCCTTTGGGCTGTCGTCTTTATTATTTTTTTCCTTTTGAGTCTCTTGGCGCTCGTTGGCAAGGCCGGAGCCGCCGGCAGGATATTTTCTGATATTTCAGAATCTCTGATTGGCCTGGGAAGATTTATCATACCGTTCTCTTTCCTCGCCGGAAGCTACATATTATTCCGTTCCCGCAAAAGAAATAGCTATATGCCGCTTATTATAGGCGGTTTTTTGTTTTTTAGCGGGATTCTGGGACTTTTAAGTTTACTGCCCATATTGGGCAACATAAACATGCCCGGTGGATACTGGGGGCATTATCTATCGCTTATATTCGTTAAAATTTTTGGAAAAATCGCTGCGAGTATTATTTTTTTAGGTGCGATCGCCGCGTCATTTATCGTGAGTTTTAACTTAAGGCCCGGGACAATGATTGCCCAAAGGCGGGAAAAGATGGCAGAGAAAAGGTCAATGATGGCAGAGTCACGCGAACAGGAGAAACAAAAAGAGGGTGAAATAGTCGCGGATACTGATAAGACGCTCAAAGTAAAGACTTGGCAGGATGAGAAGCGCGGAACCGACACAGAAGCGGACACAGAACAGACACGGAAAAATTCCGCGTCAGTTTCGCGTAAAGTTTCGAGTCAGTTTCGCGGAGAAACTAGCGAAGAAAATAAAGATTTTCAGGTTAAAGACCCTGAACAACTGGCCGGAGATTTTAAGCTCCCTCCTATTGAACTTCTTGAAAAAGAAACCGGCAAGCCGTCATCAGGGGATATAGTCGCGAATGCCAATATAATCAAGCGTACTCTGCAAAACTTTGGAATAGAAGTAGAAATGGGAGAAGTAAATGTGGGGCCGTCTGTTACCCAGTTTACTCTCAAGCCCGCGGAGGGCGTAAAGCTCGCCAAAATAATGGCGCTCAATAACGACCTGTCCCTTGCCCTTGCCGCGCACCCCATACGCATAGAAGCTCCGATTCCGGGGAGATCTCTTGTCGGCATTGAAATACCAAATAAGGGCTTTTCGCTTGTGCGCTTAAAAAATCTTCTTGAAAGTTCCGAACTTCAAAAAGTCCAGGGAAATTTGAAACTGACTCTTGGCCGGGATGTTTCAGGTTCCCCGGTTATCGCCAACCTCGCTAAAATGCCCCATCTTCTGATTGCCGGTTCAACCGGTTCCGGCAAAACAATATCTTTGAACATTATTATTTTATCGCTCTTATACCAAAATCCTCCCAGTTTACTAAAATTTATTCTTATTGACCCAAAAAGAGTGGAGTTCCCCGTATTTTCCGACATTCCCCATCTTTTAGCGCCTGTTGTTGTTGATACACAAAAAACCGTAAACGCGCTCAAATGGTCTGTGTCGGAAATGGAACGAAGGTTTGAACTTCTGGCAAGCGTTAAGGCCCGCGATATCGGAGCTTTTAACTCAAGCAAAAAAATAGTGGATGAGCACGGGCCGCTTCCATATATCGTAATAGTGATAGACGAGCTCGCGGATCTTATGGCTTCCCGCGGTAAAGATATCGAAGCCCTCGTAGTCCGGCTGGCGCAAATGGCGCGCGCCGTGGGAATACATCTTGTGCTTGCCACGCAGAGGCCGTCTGTTGAAGTAATAACGGGTCTTATCAAGGCAAATATAACATCACGTATCGCTTTTCAGGTTGCGTCTCAAGTAGATTCTCGCACGGTCTTAGATATGTCCGGAGCGGAAAAACTATTGGGCAACGGCGACATGCTGTATCTTTCAGGAGACGCGTCTAAGCCGCGTCGTGTGCAGGGTGCCTATATAACAGACAAGGAAGTAAGGCGCGTGGCGGATTATTTGAGAGAAGAGGGCATAAAAATTAAGGACGCCGAACCCTCTGAATCTACGGTCAGTATTAACCCCGAAGTTAATATTAGCGAAAAAATGACGCCATTGGATTTTGAAGACACTACGAACGCGACAGATGACGAACTCTATGAAGAAGCGCATGCGCTTGTGATTCAGGCGCAAAAAGCGTCCTCGTCCTTGCTTCAGCGGCGTCTGCGCGTAGGTTACGCCCGCGCGGCGCGGCTCATGGATATGCTGGAGGAAAACGGAGTCATCGGCCCCGGCGAGGGCGCCAAGCCCAGAGATGTTTATATCGGGAGGGAAGAAGAAGCCTGATCCGTATGTGCGGCGTAATTGTTACGGGGTCTGACCCCGTAACAATTAAAGAATTAAGTAATTGAAAATTAGCAACCATAGAATGTCATCTAAACAATCTCTTAATTCTTTTGGCCCACTCTTTAAGGAACTTAGAGAAAAGTCCGGCCTATCTTTGGATAAATTAAGCGAGTTATCCAAGATTTCAAAAAATCATCTTACGCATCTTGAGCAAGAAGAGTTTGAAAAACTTCCTCCTGCAGTATACACGCGAGGATTTATTGCGAAATGCTGTAAGATATTTGAATGTGATACGGATAGTCTTTTGCGGCTTTACGGCAGGCAATCTAACCTCCCTCTCCTTAATAAGGAGAGGGGAAGGGGTGAGGTAGTTTCCCGTTTATATATTACTCCCAAGCATTTAAGATTCGCCGGTGTATTTTTGTTTTTATTCGC
>CAYVZN010000070.1:0-1281 GCA_964456125.1 uncultured Candidatus Saccharibacteria bacterium | reverse complement strand
ATTAAAATGAAAAAATAAAAATGACAGATTAAAATTCAAAATATGTAACACCGCGCAAGGTTTAGTGTTATGTAGCAAATTTTTAAATTTTAGATTGTCATTTTTCATTTTTATTTTTGCATTTTTAATTAGAAACAAACATGGTCAAGCAAAAATCAACCCCCCAAAAAACAGATGAATTAGAAATCACCCTTGAGGATATCCGCAAGCGTTTCGGCGTAGGTTCCATAATGCGCCTTGGAGACGCCAAAAGAGTTGACGTAAAATCTATTTCCACTGGATCCATATCGCTGGATTTAGCCCTTATGGTAAACGGTATTCCGAGCGGACGTATTATAGAAATTTTTGGCCCTGAATCCAGCGGCAAGACAACTTTGGCATTGCATATAGCGGCCGAAGCTCAAAAAATGGGCGGAATAGCCGCGTTCGTTGATGCCGAGCACGCGCTTGATCCCGAATATGCCGCAAGAATAGGCCTCAATACCAAGGAATTGTTAATTTCACAGCCGGATACGGGCGAACAGGCATTGGATATAGTGGAAGCGCTTGTCAGGTCTGGAAAAGTTTCTGTTATAATTGTTGATTCAGTCGCGGCTTTAACTCCCCGCGCGGAAATAGAAGGAGAAATGGGCGACAGGCATATAGGCTTGCAGGCGCGATTGATGTCGCAGGCGCTGAGAAAACTTACCGCAATCTCATACAAATCAGATACGGTAGTAATATTTATAAATCAAATACGCATGCAGATAGGCATTATGTTTGGAAATCCGGAGACAACTCCCGGAGGCAAGGCCCTTAAATTTTATTCATCGGTGAGAATTGACTTACGCCGTTCGGCGCAAATAAAATCTGGTGAGCAGATAGTAGGCAACAGGGTAAGAGCCAAGGTTGTAAAAAATAAAGTTGGCGCGCCGTTTAGAACGGCGGAATTTGATATTATGTACAACGAGGGCATTTCGTATCTTGCCGATTTGCTTAACTGCGGAATAAAATATGGCGTCTTGAGCCGCGCCGGCGCGTGGTTTAATTATGGCGATATGAAGCTGGGCCAAGGCATGGAGGCCTCAAAACAGTTTCTCAAAGAAAACCCGAAGCTAGTTACAGAAGTAGCTAAGCTTATTAAAGTAAAAGCGAGAGAGGCATAGTCGAGCGGGGTCAGACCCCGCTTTTTTTGTGTTTTTTATTTTAGTTTTGTATAATAGTATTATGGTTCTCTAAAATAAAATATAAAAATGAAAAATGAAAAATGACAAAGAAAAATTCAAAAATGAATTTAAGGCA
>CAYVZN010000069.1:1572-4237 GCA_964456125.1 uncultured Candidatus Saccharibacteria bacterium | reverse complement strand
ACCATTTCGTTGTGATTAAGTTCCGGGAAATAATTACAGAACGCGTGTATTTTAGAGTTCTCATTAAATTTTATTTTCCAAATATAAGCCAGGGCTTTATAGTTTTGCGAAGTATATATAAGTGGAGTCTTGCCTTTAAGTTTTTTTGCAAGTTCCCTGCCTTCCAGCTCCAGATTTATAGGCGCTAGGGATTTTTCAAGAGAGAGTAATCCTTTGTCTTGTGATTTTATTATTTTAGCATTAGATAAAATTTTAAGCAACGCGGATAACTGATAGCCAATAGCGGCTCTTGGTTGGATGTTTGCGCGGGGAGTAATAAGAGCTAAAGGGGTGTTGTCTTTTTCGGCCGCACGGGCAAGTTCTCCGCCTGTTGTTATTACGGCCACGGGCAGATTTAATTTTTTGGCTTCTTTATACGTAGACAGAGTTTCTTCTGTATTGCCGGAAAAAGAAATGCATATAATCAGAACGTCATTGTGAGGACTCCGATTGCAATCGGAGGACGAAGCAATCTTATGGATTGCCACGTCGTTCGCTCCGCTCTCTCCTCGCAATGACAACCCATGGGGCAGGCCGTAGTTTCTGTGTATATTTACGCCAATTGGCCAATTAAGATGGGCCGAGAGCAGTTTTAACAATTCGCCAGGCAGGGCGGAGCCGCCCATGCCGGAAATAACTGTATGTTGTACGTTGTATGTTGTATGTTGGAATCCTACACCCCGCGCGGCCTTAATTCCTTCCGCAAATTGCTTGGGAAAGTTTAATATCACATCCCGCATATTAGATTTGTCTAATTCAAAAAGATTCATTATATTCCCGATATACAATATACAAAATACAAATCATCGCCATATTCGTTTTGTATCTATATACCACTCATGGACATCAGCGAATCTCCAGGAGGGGTCGCTAATCTTGCCCTCGCCGATGCCCCCTACTTCGTTGTTAACAGGGTAAAGATAATTTGGACTGTATAAGAAAATTGCCGGTATATCGTTAGCTAAAGTTTCCTGAAAAAGAAGATATTTTTCCTCGCGAGCTTGAGAATCAAGAGTCTGGCGAGCCTCTTCTAATAGTTTATCAGCAGTTTTGTTATCATACAATGATAGATTTAGCCCGGGGTCTTTTTTCTGGGAGGAATGCCAAAAAGAAAACGGGTCAGGATCTATACCAATGAGCTGTCCGAACAACAGCGCTTCGTATTCTCTCGGCCGTATATGTTCCTGCTGGAGTTCGCCAAGAGTATAAGCCGTAATCGTGACTCGTGCTCCTGTTTTTTCCCACTGCTCTTTGAGCGCTCGCATTACCCGTTCAAGTTCCGGCCACTCTACCGTGGTCAGGTTTATTTCAAGCGGAGTTGGTATTTCGCTGTTGCCCAATTTTTTTTCACGGGTTCCATCGGCATCCGTATCCAGCCAGCGATTTTCTTCAAGAATTTCAATAGCGCGATCAAGTGAGAATTTATATTTTTCTTCAATCTGGGGATTGTACCCCAAAAGTTCCGGTACCATGGGTCCGTACGATGGGATGCCCATACCTGCGGTTGAAATATCTATTATTTGATCGCGGTCCGTGGCATACGCCAAGGCCTCCCTCACTTCTTTTTGCGCGAGAACCTCGGATTTGGATTGATTTAAAAATACGGCAAAATATCTTGGAAGTGAAAATTTGTACAGGTGAGCATAGTCAGTCTGGGCGGTATTATATCCGGATACAAAGTTCATGGCAGTAACCTCCCCTTTTTTAAATGCTTCAAGCGCTTCTTCTTCTGAATCAAAAAATTTAAAAACAATACGTTCTATATGGGGAGCCGGATAGTATTTATCATTGATTTTTAGAGAATACGATTTGATATTTCCAGCGCTGTCTTTCTGAAATTTTTCAAACTTGTAAGGCCCCGATCCTATGGGTTGAAGGTTTGCTTCGGCCAAAGGGAAGCTTTTTGGGGGAACATTTTCCCAGATATGCTTTGGAAGTATCCCAACTGTTGTGTTTTCCAAAAATGGGCTGTACGGATTTGTGAGCTTGAAGCTCACAGTGAGATCGTCTATTTTTTCTATTTCTACGCCTTGCCAGTTTAGTCGTATGGGGCTGGCATATTTTGGATCTTGAATAAGCCTTATAGTGAACACGACGTCATCCGCGGTTACAAGTTCGCCGTCATGCCAAAGTATGTTGTTTTTTAATTTAAATGTGTAAAGAGTATCTCCTTCTATTATATAACTTTCCGCAAGATCTTGGACGAGTTTGCCGTCTTTAGTATATTTCATAAGAGAGGAATAAACTAGGCGGCTTATGTCTCTATCGGAATCGCTTATTTGCGATAATATAGGATTTATAAACCTGGGTATACCGAGGGCCGCTTCTATGTGAGTTCCCCCGAGGGAAGGAACAATTTGAGTGTTCGCGTAATAGACTTTTACGCAAAGGGCTATGATTGACGCAAGGATTGTCAAACCAAAAAAATACAGAAGAAATTTTTCTTTATTGGATAGATCTCGCCAAAGAGATGGCCAATTTGTTTGCATTGTTGTTAGATCTATTGCAGGAGGTTGAGAAACGCGGTTATTAAAAATAAAGCGGCAAGTCCAATACTTGAGCGAAAAAGAATTTTTTCCATTCCGCGTTTTTGGTAATACACTCCGCCGCCTCCGCCAAAGGCGCT
>CAYVZN010000069.1:0-1472 GCA_964456125.1 uncultured Candidatus Saccharibacteria bacterium | reverse complement strand
AGCTCGGGAACAAAATACGCAATACCCCAAAGTACGGCCAGATTTATAATAGAGCTGAATAGCCCGAAGCTAAGAATTACTATGGGAAAGGCGACTATCTTAACAACGGGATATATAAATAATTGAAATATCGTAAGCGCGGCTCCTATTCCAGCAAGTATAATGTAATTGCCCGAAAATGTAAAGCCGTCTATAAATTCGCTTGCAAAATATATAGCCCCGGAGTTTATTGCGATTTTGAGTATGAATTTTGCCATTTTCTAGCTTTCTAGCTTTCTAGGCGCTAGGCTCTAGTATTCCTAAAGCCTAGGAAGCTAGAAAGCTATTCATTATAGCATAGATTTTTTTCTATGCAATTTACGATGATAAGTAATCGCGAATCTGTGGGCTTCATCGCGGGCATACATAAGTAGATTTTTTGTGTTTTCAGGAAGAGAATCTAGGGGGATAGGGCGCTTGCGGTTGGGAATATATAATTCATTGAATTTTTTGGCCAAAGCTACTACCTCACCCCCAACCCCTCTCCTTGGTAAGGAGAGGGGAGCTCTCGAAACACGCAGTTCGGCCAAAGCAGCGTTTAACTGTCCTCGTCCTCCATCAATTAAAAATAAATCAGGATACGGCCACTCCAAGTGCGCGAGTCGGCGGCGGATTACTTCTTTTATCATCGCGGTATCATTTGGTTTTTCGGGCAGGCGGATTTTGAATTTTCGATACATGGATTTATTTGGTTTGCCATTATCGAATCGCACCATAGAAGCAACGGGTTCTTTGCCTTGGATGTTGGAGATGTCGTAAGCCTCTAGGGACGAAAATCCTAAATCCGAAATCCTAAATCCTAAATGTTTTGAGTTTTGAATTTTTAATTTTGAATTTGTTTCGAATTTCGTGCTTCGTGCTTCGAATTTATGAGCAAAGATATTTTTTAATGCCCTGATCTGATCACGCGCCTTTGCTGCCTTTTCAAATTCGAAATCCTTGGCAAATAGCACCATCTCCTTTTTAAGCGCGCTTATCGCTCTAGGCCTTTTGCCGTTTAATATCAATTTAATTTTCGAGATATTCTTTTTGTACTCACTGATATCAGGATCAGGCCCCGGGCAGAGATCTATGTGGCAATAAGAGCAAGGAAGTTTCCTGTGAACTTGCGTGTAGTATGGAAAGACTTTTCGCAAGTATTTTAAAACTGTTTTTAGAGATTTGCCGTCGGTGAAGGGACCGGCCACCACCTCACCCCCAACCCCTCTCCTTATAAAGGAGAGGGGAGCTCTCGAAATACGTCTTATTCTGGTACCCCCCTCTCCTTTATAAGGAGAGGGGGGGCAGGGGGGTGAGGTAGTAAGCTGATGCGTTACTCTAAGTCTCGGCAGTTTATCTCGCGAGAACCCAACATAAAAATACTGCTTGTCATCGCGGAGCATAATATTATAACGGGGCTTGTGTTTTTTAATCAGTTCCGATTCTCTTATGAG
>CAYVZN010000068.1:2839-4322 GCA_964456125.1 uncultured Candidatus Saccharibacteria bacterium | reverse complement strand
GGTTTATTATCCATATTTATACTGCAGAATACCTTAAAGGTAAGCTACAGTTCAAATATTAGCATAGAGGGCTAAATAGTGCAAGCCAAGAGGCTAAAAATGAAGAAATCACACTCCTTTTATAATATTATAAAAGGGATACTGCGCGAAGACGGTTCCTACACCAAAGAGGAGTTTTTAGATAGAAAACAAGAGGCGGAAAACGAGATCGTGGCGACCAAAATCTCATTGAGCGAGGCCCGGATCGAACAGTTTGATATTGAAAGAGCGCTGGCCTATGCCAGAAACTTCATTCGTAATCTCGACAGACAATGGTTTGATTTATCGCCCCAACTACGTCCTCGGTTCCAAAAGTTGGTCTTCCCGGATGGAATACCATGCAAACGCGGCGAAGGATTTGGAACCGCCAAACTGGGGCTTATTTACGAAATAAATCGCCAAAGCGATGGCGATTTATCCGAAGTTAGTGGACCGTGTGGGATTCGAACCCACGACCCTCACACTGCCAGTGTGATGCGCTACCGCTGCGCCAACGGCCCTGTGACTTTCTTTTTGTACCACGGAAAAATAAAAAATTACAGAGCTTTACCCTGTAATTTCTGGAGTTCTACAATTTTTTTGACATAACCCAATCTCGCACAATCCCGCTAAATTTTTGGGCCCATACTCCGGTAAAATCATGGGGGGCGTTTGGAATAACAACCAAATCGCTTCCTCGTAACGCCTTATGCAACGCGAGGGAATTACTAAGAGGCGTAATACCTCCTTTTTCACTCCCAACAATAAGCGCCGGCACATTCACATTTCGCGCGTCCTCTGCGGTATTGTCACTAATAATGATACTAAGAATTTTCCGCATGACACCCCCAGAACGAGTAAGGTACGGATATTGCCTTCCTAATCGCCGCACGAAACCCAAAAGGGTTCCACGCCTCAAACGTATTACGTTTGAAAACAGCCAGCACGGCAACGCGATAAGCACCGTGAAAAGCAAAAAAACCAAGCGGAAAATTATACTTGCACCCCAAAATTTCTTTGGCGAAAGATTGGGAGGATTGGAAATAACTAATCTTTTTACACGGTGCGGAAAGTAACGAGCAAACTTGAGCGCGGCCACGCATCCGAAAGAATGACCCAGAATAATCCCTTCCGACACTCCATAATACGCAAGGATTTCGTCGAGCAGAGGGATGAAATCTAAAAAGACCCAGTCTTTGCCGGGAGCATCGCTCTTGCCAGTGCCGGGCAACTCGATACCATACACAGAAAAATTCTCGCGGGCTAGGGCTTCGAGCATTTCTTTATTTTCAAGGAAAGTTCCGTTCCATCCCGTAAGCACAAAAAGCGGCTCTCCCTGCCCGCCCCGCCACATATTAACATCTACTCTCCCCAAACAAATTCTTTCTTCCAATCGCTCATCACCTCATAACTATTTGACTATTTGCAAAGTGCTTTTAATTCTCTAACTTTGTCAGTCTTCTCC
>CAYVZN010000068.1:0-2739 GCA_964456125.1 uncultured Candidatus Saccharibacteria bacterium | reverse complement strand
TTATATATTGGCCGTCTTAAATCAAGATTTTTTATAATCATCCCGGGACGCAAATCAAAAACTTTCCTTACAATCCCGCTCAATATATCATCCGGAAGTTTTCCGGTATTATGGGTATGCACCATGATAGATAATGGCTCTGCTACTCCTATCGCATAGGCAAGGCGCACCTCTGCTCTTTTTGCGAGGCCAGCCGCAACAAGATTTTTTGCGACATATCGAGCCGCGTAGCTTCCGGACCTGTCAACTTTAGACGGATCTTTGCCGGAATTGTGACACACAAACCCGTTTGCTATAAAAGTATTTGCTTTTGGGACATAGAGATCGTATGTGGGAATTGAAGCACAAGATTTGATCTTAGAAACCTTATCATAAAAATGGCTTAGCTTATTATTTAAAAACTCCAGGTATTGAAAATCCTTTTCTTGGCCAAGTCTATCTTTATAGGCATTTATAAATTCGCTAAGTTTCGCGTAAGTCAAATTTTGCGTAGCTTTACCCCTTAAAGATCGCGTAAAGCGCCCTATGCCACAAATATCTTTTTGATGCTCGCCTGCCGCAAGCTTATCCCACAGTCGTTTTATCCTGCCTCGTTGATGCGGAATAAAAAAATAATTTCGTTTCTTATCTAAAGAAACTGAATTTAAAATTTTTTGTTTTCGTTTTAAGTTGAAACCAATCTCAGCTTTAAAAATTTTAACGCCCTCAACGCTTTTAATTCGCAAAGAATACACCAGTCTTCTTGAAGTCGCCTTTCTTTTATTTTCTCCTATAACAAATTCTACTCCTATCTTGTCGGTACACTGAATTCTTGAAACAATACCGAAATTAAGGAGAAGTTGCTGAACATCTTTAATAAGAACTAGTGATGTGGAAGTTAATTTTATATCGGGAAAATTATGGTATCTACCATGAATTCTAACTCCTCCATCGGTATCAAATAAACCCCTAAGAAATGCCGCGACACATTTTTTGGGTGATTGAAAAATAGTCCACGGCACGCTTTTTCCCCACGATCTTTTTTTTTCTAAGCCTAAATACTCCAAATATGCCCTCATCTCCACTCCACCCATAAACGCCCAGTGTCCAAAAATCTTACCCTCGCGTCCGAAAAGTCTTTTGTACAACTGCTGTACATTTTTTTCCTGTTCCTTTTCGCATACACAAATCGATATACTGCCCTCCTCCATACAATTTCCGTCCCCAACCAGTAAACCAAGGAGATACGCGTAATCTTTTGTAAGGGCAACCGGATAGTTGAATTTATTTTTTCTCCCCTCGGCGGTACCCTCTTTATAGGTGTAAGAAAAACTGCTTAAATCTGGTCCACCTCCAAACAGCCTGTCTTTTTTATGTATCGCGACATAATCGTCTTTCTTAATGCTGTCCATTCTCCTCCATACATAATTGCCTTTGCTGTTCAAAACTCTAATTCGATGATTTGGAGTCGCCCTTAATGCATACCCATTAGCAGTTGTAGCTTCTATAGTTTTATTCAATCCATTATTATACCACCCTCCAATAGGGTGGGGGTGTATGTCTGTTTTTGCAAGCAATCCATGCTCTGCATACTTTTCCATATTTTTAACTTGTAACAGTCCCTTCTCAGTATCAATGTAGGAATTTCCATCCACACAAAACGCCCCTCCTCCATGACTCCCTATTCCCCCATAAGTATCAACGATTATTTTACGCCCGGTGAGGCCTGTGTCTGCTTGAGGGCCTCCCGATACAAATCTTCCGGTCGCGTTTATAAAATATTTTGTATTTTTATCCAGAAACTTTTTTGGCACTATGTATTTTATAACCTTTTCTTTTATATCGCGGCGCAATTTTGCCATGCTTACATCGGGATTGTGTTGAGCCGCGATAACTATATTTTCAAGTCTTGTCGCTACGCCATTACCATACTCAACTGTTACTTGCGATTTTCCATCCGGACGAATATACGGCAATATTTTTTTCTTGCGCACTTCCGCTAGGCGCTTTACTAGTTTATGCGAAAGTACTATGGGCAAAGGCATGAATTCTTTTGTTTCGTCCGTAGCGTAACCGAAACACATGCCCTGATCCCCGGCCCCCAATTTTTCTAATTCTTCTTTGTCTGCCTCTCCCACCCCTCTCGCAATATCTTTGGACTGCTCTTGTATCGCGGTTATTACCCCTGCGTTTGCGTAATGAAAACCAAAATCCGGATTTGTATATCCCGCGTCTTTAATAACCCTACGCGCGATCGCAGGTATGTCAACATAGGCCGAAGTTGTGATCTCGCCGGCGATAAACATGACGCCGTTTGTGACAACGGTTTCAACCGCCACTCTTCCGCGAGGGTCTTTCTCTAAAATAGCATCCAAAATAGCGTCTGATGTTTGATCGCAGAGCTTGTCCGGATGGCCTTCTGTAACTGATTCTGACGTAAAATACTCTTTCGCCATATAGCTTTTTATACTATACAACACCCAAAAAATCAAACGAAAAAACCCTAATAAATCGGGTTTTGTTTTAACTTATACAAAGATGACAAGACCTTCCATCTCGTCATCACCTTCAAGGCGGCGCGCTAGGAAATTTTTCCCATGTTTCCTCCGCGCCGATATAAATTTTTGTGAACGATCGGCGCAATCCCGCAAGCAGGAAAGTCTCTTCAAGAAAGATTGGTTCGTATACAGACTAATTGCAAGGTACTAATTTCCTCCTCTGAATCCCCAACCCCTCGACTATGCTCGGGGTACGGAATTC
>CAYVZN010000067.1:2646-4484 GCA_964456125.1 uncultured Candidatus Saccharibacteria bacterium | reverse complement strand
CATCAGACGTATCGCGTGAGTTCCCCTCCTCCGACTATAGTCGGAGGAGGGGTCAGGGGTGAGGTAAAGAGAGTTGCCAATATGCGCGCTGCACTAAACAAAATTTCATCCACGCAGCATGAGCTTGAGATCGAGATCGAGGCGCCCGATTTTGACAAATATATTGATAAAGCAGCAAGCTCGTTATCTTTGGATTTAGACATTCAGGGCTTTCGAAAAGGCCACGCGCCCCGCAATATGGTTGAGCGACATGCGGGGACAGACAAGCTATACAACGAAGCCGCGGAAATTGCTGTTCGGACGAGCTACGCCGAGGCCTTAAATAGCGAGGAAGGCCGTAAATTAAAAGAGGCGAGCTATGAGCTTGAAATTCCTGAAATCCAAGTAACGAAATTGGCGCCGAACAATTCGTTTATATATAAAGCAATTTTTACAATTCCGGTTTTTGAGCTCGCGAAAGACTATATTGAAATCGCGGGACGCGCGCGGAAAAGCGAAACCAAGCAGGTTGTAGTTGAAGAGAAAGAAATAGAAGATACTCTAAATTGGCTCGCAAAGAGCAGAAAGTCTGATCTAAATGACGAGTTTGCTAAAAGTTTGGGTAATTTTCAAAATATAGAAGAGCTGAAGAAGAGCGTTGGCGAAGGAATTCTCATGGAGAAAGAGAAGAAAGAAAAAGAGCGAGTGCGCCTCGCGATCATAAATGAGATTATTTTAAAATCAAAAAAAGAAATCCCGGATAAAATTATCGCGCTAGAAGTTTCAAGAATAGAAGAAGAGCTTAAGGAAAGTATAGGCGAGATGGGCCTTGATTTCGATGAATATCTTGATAAAATAAAAAAGGATAAAAAAGAATTGCGTGCCGGATGGCAAGATCAAGCTAGGGAGCGAGTTGAGATATCTTTGGCTTTGGGAGCGATTGCCCGGAAAGAAAACATAAATCCGACCGAAGAAGAAATAAAGTCAGAGGCAGCGAGTATGTTAAGCCGATATAAAAAAATTAAAGACGCGGAAAAAGAATATGACCCGGAAGCTCTAAAGGGCTATGTGACTCGCATATTGAGGAACGAAAAAGTATTTGAATTTTTGGAAACTAAGTAAACAAAAAATAAAAAATAAAAAGTAAAAAATAAAAATGACAGATAAAAATGCAAAAATACACGATATCGCACAAGGTTTAGTGTTGTGTAGCAATTTTTAAATTTTACATTGTAAATTTTCATTTTTCATTTTTATTTTTTAATTAATACCATGAATTTAATCCCAACAGTTATAGAAAAAAGCCAGTATGGCGAACGCGCTTATGATATATACTCGCGCCTACTTCGTGACCGAATTATATTTTTGTCGGGCCCCATAGTAGATCCCGTGGCAAATACCATAATTGCCCAGCTTTTATTTCTTGAGGGCCGAGACCCCGAGAAAGATATTCAGCTTTACATCAACAGCCCCGGAGGATCTGTAACGGCCGGCCTTGCGATTTATGACACCATGCAATATATAAAGCCGGACGTCGCGACTATATGCGTTGGCATGGCAGCGTCTATGGGGGCTACATTACTTACGTGTGGAGCGAAAGGCAAGAGGTCCGCGCTTCCGAATTCCGAAATTTTACTGCACCAGGTTATGGGAGGAGCAGAGGGGCAAGCAGTTGAAATAGAAATTTCCGCGCGGCATATAGTGCATATAAAAGATAAACTTAATAAAATTTTGGCCAAACACACCGGTCAAAAGTTAGAAAAAATAGAGCGTGATACCGACCGCGATTTTTACATGTCAGCTCAAGAGGCGAAGGAATATGGGCTTATAGATGAGATTATTACGAAAAGGGGGAAGTA
>CAYVZN010000067.1:0-2546 GCA_964456125.1 uncultured Candidatus Saccharibacteria bacterium | reverse complement strand
ATGAATTTAAATTTAATCAATCAAATCCATGACTATAGAACTAATCCCACTAATCGTGGGCGTAATTTCGTTATTCCTCGGTTCTTTGCTCGGCTATTATGCTCGTCAGAGCATTGCCAAGAGGCAGCTTGGCACTGCCGAAGAACATATCTCTAAAATCACCGCGAACGCCAAAGCAGAGGCGCAGAATTTGGTTATTGCCGCGCGGGACAAGTCGGTAAAAATTCTAGAAGAGGCAAAAATAGAGGAGCAGCAATTAAAGCAGGACCTGGAACATCGGGAGAAGAGGATTTTCGATAAAGAGGGGCTTATAGAGAAGAAAAATGCTCGTCTAGAACGGGACGAACAGGAAATTGTTGCCAAGAGTGAAAAATTGAAAGAAATAAAAAAAGACATCGAATCTCTTCGTGAAAAAGAGATTGTTGAGTTGGAGCGTGTTTCGGGTCTTTCCCAAAAAGATGCCAAAGAGGAGCTTCTAGTGAAAGTTGAGCAAGATCTTGAGGTAGAACTTCACGAACGAATCAAAAAGTTAGAAGATCATGGAAAGGAAAAACTGGAGCTAAGAGCCAAGGATATTCTAATCAGCGCTATGCAACGGTATGCGTCTAGCCAGGCTCAAGAAGTAACGACAACTACGATCACACTTCCCTCAGATGAAATAAAGGGCAGAATAATAGGAAAGGAGGGGAGAAATATTCGCGCCTTGGAACGTTTGTGCGGCGTTGAATTTATAATTGATGATACTCCGGAATCCCTGTTAATATCGGGGTTCGATGCGGTTAGGCGCCATGTCGCAAAACTAGCGCTGGAGAAATTAATGGTTGATGGGAGAATTCACCCTGCTCGCATAGAGGAGTATGTAGCAAAAGCTAAAGAGGAAATATCCAGTAAAATCAAAGAAGCGGGTGAAGCCGCTGTATACGACGCGGGCATTTTAGGTTTAGACCCAAAACTTATTTGGCTTCTCGGCCGTTTGCGCTTCAGGACAAGCTACGGCCAAAATGTTCTCATGCATTCGCTCGAAGTGTGCCATCTGGCCGGCGCTCTTGCGGCAGAGACCGGATCCGATATTCAAGTTGCAAAGAAAGCCGGTCTTCTCCACGATATCGGCAAGGCAGTGGACCATGAAATAGAGGGTTCTCATGTTGAAATAGGCAGAAATTTACTCAAAAAATTTGGAGTATCCGAAAATGTTATCAAGGCAATGCAGTCTCACCATGAAGAGTATCCATACGAAACTCCGGAATCTTTCATAGTGCAGACCGCGGACGCGCTTTCCGCATCTCGCCCGGGAGCCAGGCGCGATACTGTTGAAAACTATCTTAAGCGTCTCTCTGAATTAGAGGGTATCGCGGATTCGTTTTCCGGAGTTGAAAAGTCATACGCGATTCAGGCCGGCAGGGAAGTTCGGGTATTTGTAACCCCAACTCAAATAGACGATCTTGCTGCGAAGAAAGTAGCTCGCGATATCGCAAACAAGATTCAGCAGGAATTAAAGTATCCGGGAGATATTAAAGTTACTGTAATAAGAGAAACAAGATCTATTGAATACGCGAGATAGGGTGGAGGCGCATAATGCCGCGAAAGATAAGAAGTAAAAAGGGATGGCTTAGAATTTTGCTTATGGCGAAGGATCTGGCACGAATCCGCGCTTGTAAGACCCTTGAAAACTTAAACTTTGAAGTTGTTGATTATCCGGCGAAGTCTCCAAGTGATTACGAAGTAGAGAAAGTAATAGAGTTCGCAAATCAGAAAAAGGCAGATTTGATTCTTCCTATGTGGTCGCCGCATTCTGAAGATTATAGACTGTCCCTTGAATGTGAGAAGGGGAATATACTATTTGTTGGTCCTCAATGGGAAGTTTTAAAAATAGCCGGCAACAAGCAGTTTTCCTGCAAAATCGCGAAAATCGCGGGGTTGCCGGTTTTGCCGCAAGGTTCCGCGAAAAACGCGCAAGACGCGGCAAAAATCGCGGACAAAATTGGCTATCCCGTAATGATCAAGGCGGATGAAGGCGGCGGCGGATTGGCTATGGACGTAGCTCGATCTCGCGAAGAATTGTTTCTTTCATGGGAAAAAATAGGAAATAAATCTTCCATATATTTTCCAGGCACAACCGTGTCTATACAAAAATTTATAGAAAAAGCCGCGCATCTCGAGGTCCAAGTCGCCGGAGACAAAAAGGGAAATGTTTTGCACTTGGGTATGCGCAACTGCAGCTATCAGTTACAGAGACAGAAAAGAATAGAAGAGAGTCATGGCATTATAGATGGTAAAAAAAGAAAATACCTATATGATATGGCTGTTTTATTCGGAAAATATCTTTCAAGCAACATGGGCCATATAATACTTGGCACCGTTGAGTTTATCATTGATGAAAATGGGAACGCGTATTTCATAGAAATGAACGGCAGGATCCAGGTTGAGCATAGAGTTACTGAACAAGCCGTGGGTCATGGGCTTGATCTGGTTCGATTGCAGATAGCGCTTAGCATGGGAGAATCGCTTTTAAGTATTTTTCCAGGCGGCCAAGAAGAGATTGACGC
>CAYVZN010000066.1:0-4558 GCA_964456125.1 uncultured Candidatus Saccharibacteria bacterium | reverse complement strand
CCTTTCTGCGCAAAAAAAATTCCAAAAATCAAAAACGCGATTGCGCCCGCGGCGATAGCAAAATTACGAATTGAGGGCGCTGGGCGTCTACTCCCCCCATCGATAGATTGACCTCGGCGGCGTAAAGAAGTACTCGCTTTATTTGCAACTCTTTGCGCAAAGTTTTCAAGCATTGAGTCTTTTTGCGAAACTGCAATATTCTTCTTCGCGATAAGCTGGGGCTTAAAATTTGGCTCCTTAAATACTAACTTTTGAGGTATATTGAAACGCGTCGCAAGAATAGCGTCTCTATTTTCAATAATTTCCAGCTCTTTGAAAAGCGAATCTTTTGATAATGGCGGTTCTGTAGTGAAATTGAGATTGCGAGCAGTCTTAATTGATCTCTTTACCTTGCCAACTTTTGATTTAATCTTTATGGTATCCGGCCGTAAATCCAAAACATGCGGAGACTTTATAGATTCTACGCTAAAACCTCCGGAGTTTTCCCTCCTTCTTTTCATAAATCAATTATAGCATATATTGAAAGCGTTCAGTTTTGAGGGATAGATTAAAATAAAAAGCCACCTGAATCAGTGGCTTGCTTGCCCAATGGGCGGAAACTTACTTTCGGAAAATCCCGCCAACGCAATAGTAATATCGCTATTTATTTTTTTGCCTTGCCTTGCAGCAAGCGCTATCGCGCAGCATCTGTGCATACCCTCTAATATAACAATGCCCCTGCCTAAATATGGACGGGGGTTTATTTTATCTAAGTATACAAAATTTTAACGATCGTTAAATTTTTGTATACTTGTGATTATGTTGCTGAAGTTAAAATATGTAATGTCTCCTTCGCGCATTTTTGCCAACTAAATTTTTTGGCTTGGGCGAGGCCCCTGACGCGTAATGAACCTGCGAGTTCTTTATCGTTAATCACTTCCTTCATCATCCAGGCGATATCAGAAATCTTAAATGGATCAACAAGAAGCGCCGCATCTTCAACTACTTCGGGCAAAGATGAGCACGCGGAAGTTATCACCGGAGTTCCGGATGCCATGGCTTCAAGCGGCGGGAAACCAAAACCCTCGTATATGCTTGGATACACAAAAAGATCCGCAAGTTTATAAAGCGCGGGCTTATCCGCGTCATCTATAAAGCCGATATATACTATGTCTTTTTTGTATTCTGAATTTTTAATCTCGAAAAATGTCTCCTTATAAAGCCAACCCGGTTTTCCGGCAATAACAAGCTTATGTGGGGGGTTGGACCCCGCACATTTAAATAATTCAAACGCTTTTATCGTGCCTAATACGTTCTTTCGAGGCTCTATTGTTGACAGCGAAAGAATAAACCGATCCGGCAGATTATATTTGTTTTTTATATGCTCTAGCTCTTCTTGCGCTTGATGTCTTAAAAATTTTTCATTAATTCCTGAATACACTATTGAAATTTTTTTAGGATCTATGCCGTAAATATCAAATAAATCGTATGCCGTGGATTCGGATACTGCTATTAAACTATGCGCCGCTTTTGCTTGTTTTTTGGGATTATTTGAAAAATGCCAAATCTTTCTAATATTGTCAAAAAACTCCGGATAACGTTCGAACGAAAGGTCATGGAAAGTAATTACTTTCCTGCAGCTTGAAGTTACCGGGGTTGAAATAAAATGAGGACTAAAAAATACATCGCACCCGCCTATCATGCGGTCTATTTTTGGCGTATTTAAAAAGCGCGTTGTCGCGCTGAAGTATTTATTTGGGTAATTAAAAAAATAAGGCTTTATGTTCTCCGCCCCATCCAGGAAATCAAGTTCGGGTTTAGAATCATGCGCATTAAAAAAGAGCTTAAATTGCACGCTTTTGTCCACGCCTATAATGTGGCGTAGTAAACTTCTTGTGTATTCTCCCACTCCAGTATAAGCCCCGCCGGATAACGATCTAATGTCTATTCCGATGGTCATGTTGTATTGAGGTCATCTGTAAACTCTTCTTTCTACTGCAATTTCTCACTTTTGGCTATGGCTTCGTCCGTTCTCCTTGTCGTATATTCTCATATACGCCTTCGTCGTCCGTCATCGCCTCGCTCAAAATTGAGAAATTTCGCTACGAAAAAGAGTTCACAGATGACCTCTTTTTTGTTAATACCTGTTCTACTTTGACATAACCATCTTTAGTATCATGCGCCATGTTGAACAGATTTTCCGCTAATATCTTACTTGAACCGTTTTCGTCTTCGCGCGTTTGATTTTCGGAGCCGCTGATATTGGAGATGGGATCAACTCCGGAAACGTCAACTTGCTGGAGTTTATCTACATAATCCAAAACAGACCCCAAATCTTCCTGGAATTTTATTTTTTCTTCTTCCCGCAAACCGATCCTCGCCAAGTCCGCGATATGCTCCACTTGTTCTTTTGATAATTTTTCAGCCATACACAATATATCAACTAATTGCTACTTTGGTATAAAAGTATCCATATCTACACCTATCTCTATTTGTCATTGCGAGGACTCCTCCGACTATAGTCGGAGGAGGACGAAGCAATCTATAAGCCGAAAGATTGCCGCGTCGCTCGCTGCGGCTCGCTCCTCGCAATGACGGATTGGTGGATACTTTTACAGCAAAATCAGCTACTAATCATTCTTAAAAATTTTTCTTCGGACAAAATTTTAATACCGAGCTTCTTTGCCTTATCATATTTAGATCCTGGATTTTCTCCCGAGACAACGTAATCAGTCTCACTGGATACGGAACTCGACGCGTTGCCTCCAAACATTCGTACTTTCCGTTCCCCTTCCTGCCGGGTTAATTTTTCAAGTGTTCCGGTAAATACAAATGTCTTACCCCTAAGCCTAACACCTTGTTTTTGAGGTTTGCTTATAATAATACCCTTGCTTAAAAGTCTATCAATAAAATCTATATTAGATTTACTTTTAAACCAATCGTATATTTCTTTTGCTACGATTTCGCCGATATCCGGTATATTTTTGAAATCCTCAACGCTTGCTTTTTTTATATTATTAATACTCCCGAAATATTGAGCCAAATCAATCGCGGTTTCCTCGCCCACATGCCTTATTCCCAGGGCATATATAAATTTTTCTAAAGATATTTTTTTGCTTCGTTGAATACTTGATATTATATTTCCGGCAGATTTTTCTTGAAATCTCTCAAGCGGCACTAGATCTCTTTCTTTCAAATCAAATAGATCCGGAGGGAAACAAACAAGTTCACTCTCAACGAGTTGATCAATAATTTTAGGTCCAAGTCCCTCAATATTAAATGCCTTTTTCGAAGCAAAAAAATATAAATATTCACGCGACCGCGCCGGACAACTCTTGCTAATACAGCGAACTATAACATCTTCGGCCATCTTTACCAATTTTTTTCCGCATACGGGACAATTTAACGGCATCTTAAATTTTTTTTCGCGGCCAGCGCGTAATTCTTTTACTACTTCTATGATATCCGGTATAACATCCCCGGCCCTGCCGACTATCACGGTGTCGCCAATCCTTACATCAAGGCGATCTATTTCATCCTGATTGTGAAGAGTTGCGCGGCTAATAGTAACACCGCTAATCTCAACCGGCCGAAGTTGCGCGATTGGGGTCAGCGCGCCGGTCCGCCCCACGTGAATTTTTATATCTTCTATAATAGTCGTCGCTTGCTTTGGCGCGAACTTAAAAGCGCGAATTCCTCTGGGGCTTTTACCCGCAACACCCAGTTTATCGAATAAAGCATTACTATTTACGCTGATAACTATGCCATCTATATTATACGGCAAATTATCCCTTTCTTTTGAAATTTTCTGCCATAATTCAAAAATTTCTTGTAAATTATTGCATATTTTAGAAAATCTATCGGTGTTAAAGCCAAGTGAACGCGCGATCTCGTGCTCTTCGCTGTGTTTTTTCTGCCCTATATCGCCTACTATATCGTATGCCAAAAATTTAAGTTTTCGCGAGGCAGTAAGTTTCGGATCCAACTGCCTCACCGATCCGGCTGCTAAATTACGAGGGTTTGCGTATTCTTTCTCGCCTTTTTCACGCTGTTCAAGATTAACTTTTTCAAAAGTTTTTTTGTCCATATACACCTCACCTCGTATCTCAAGCTCCCCTTGACGATAAGAAGGATATGACTCATCAGACTCATAGGACTCAAGTCGTAACGGGATACTCTCTATGGTCTTTATGTTCCGGGTAACATCTTCGCCTATCTTGCCATTGCCTCGTGTTGCCGCGCGAACCAAAATCCCATCTTTATACAGAAGGCTTATCGCGAAACCGTCTATTTTTAACTCGCAGAAATATTCTAATTTTTCGCCGGGCGTCAAACGGTTTAAATATTTTTCCCAATCTTCTATATCTTTTACGGCAAATACATCATCTATAGATAGCATAGGGGTTCTATGCTCTACTTTTTTGAATTTGCGAAGCGGCTCGCCGCCCACACGCTGCGTGGGTGAGTCGGAAGTTATGAATTCTGGAAATTGTTTTTCCAAATCCTGAAGTTCATTTTTAAGTGAATCAAGCGCGGCATCGGAAATCTCCTGCGTATCCAACACATGATAAAGATAGCG
>CAYVZN010000065.1:0-4575 GCA_964456125.1 uncultured Candidatus Saccharibacteria bacterium | reverse complement strand
GCAAACGCGACACCTACGCCATGGTCTGTATCCTGGAGCGGGTGGAGAAAGATATTTTATAAAACTAAACTAACCATAATTAAGCCATATTATATTCTCCTCACATCTTTAAACGCGTCGGTGAGGAGTTGGGTTTGAAGGTCAAAGGCCGCGGCGGCGTCGGCGGAGAACTTTTGCAGAGCAAGCTCCTTACTAATCAGGGTGGCAATGAACATACTAAGAAGAGGGTCGTTGGTTTCTTGTTTTTTGTAAAGCGGATGATCTATGTTTATATAAATTATTCCCTGTTCTTTGAAGCTGGGCGGATATTTTATTCCAAAACGTTCCATGCGGCATACTATTCCCAAGTTGCGAAACTGCATTCTTCTTATTATTGCTTTGTTCGCGAGCATTAAGTGGCGCCGTTTTTTTGTTTTTTTATCTATGAGAGGATTTGCGTTTGGGTAATTTCCCAAAAACGAAGGAGCGGCATTGTCTGAATTTACAAATTGCGCCTTTGACACGGCATAACCCTCTTCTCCGGAACGAAATCCGAAGTTTTCTTCCCCGAGCGGAGGGTCGGCGGTTTCGGCGAAAGCTCCCGGATTTTTTTTCAGAGCGCGGCCTATTTTGTTGAGCGCATCGCGCAAAATCCGCGAGGCCTGCAGATTTTCTTTACGGAAAGAAGAATTTTTTATTTCGTTTATAACCTCTTTCAATTGTAAGCGCATCTTCTCATATAAAATAGAATATTCTTCAGAATCCACAATAAGCGCGTCTCTGCTTGAGGTTATCGGAAGAAAGTCGGCATTCACTGATCCGCGCAATCGGCTTATGCCGATAGAATGAGATATTTCAAAACCGAAAAGACTTTTAGTTACCGCGATATTTTTTACCCGCACGGTAATACCGGCTTGTGAAATATTTTTTTGCGTTGGAGGGATATTGGCAAGGATAATTTCGCCTGCGACTTCGCCGAAAGGAGTGGAGAAATTCACCGGAAAACGTTTTCCGGGAATAGTCGCACTCGTCATCTCACTGCCGTTTAGGAATATCTTAAACTCCTTCTGGCCAATAGGCAGGCGTTCCCTGATATGCTTTGCAACATGCATGGGTTCCATGGGTTTCTTGAGTTTTTTAAGGGTTATTGTTGTGCCGCCCGCAAAAGACGGATTATAGGGGAGAATTTCGCAGGGGATATCCCAGTTATTTTTATCGCTTTTCCACAAGGAGGCATCAAAAATAAGGCGGGCCCTGAAGCGATTTTCTGTTTTGCATGTCTCAACTAAAAAACATTCCGCGTTTGTGAGGACAGAAAATTTTCCTATTCCAAACTCGCCAATTCTCTTTCTGCCAAATCTTGGAGAAACAGGATGGTTTCGTTTTTCCTGGGAACCAATGGTCAGATACTGGCGAAGCTCGCCTTCATTCATACCGTTGCCGTTGTCGGATACTATGATTTGATCTGGCCGAATCTCTATATCAACGCGAGTTGCATCGGCATCATAAGCGTTGGCAACAAGTTCCCGCACCAAGTCCAGACTCGTAGTGTAAAGTCGTTCTCCAATGGTCAAAAGATGGCTTTTATCAAATACAATGGGAATTTTAGTAATGTTCTGCATGAAAATAGAGTAGCAACGGATTTAGTGTTGGTCAATGCCTGATAAAGTGCTTTTAGTGAGTCATATTGATTATTGTGCAAAGTTATGATACCGTAGATACGTTCAAAAAATCTAAGGAATAGAAAGGGGGCAATGATGGAGTTTCAAACATTTACGATTATTGCCGGAAGCGAGGCGTGCAACGCAAGATGTCCTTTCTGCATTTCAAAGATGACGCCGCCGCTTGGCGTGGAATTGCCGGAACCCAAAGTAAATTGGCGAAATTTCAAAAAGGCATGTAAGCTTGCTCATCAATCTGGGGTATCCACAGTTCTTATTACGGGAAAGGGCGAACCAACCCTCTTCCCGGCGCAAATTTCCCGCTTCCTTAATGAAATGAGCCCCTTTGAATTTCCGATGATCGAAATACAGACAAATGGGATAAAGATGGCCGAAGACAAAAAGTTTTCAGACTATCTTGCCAGTTGGTATAGCTTAGGAATGACTACGGTTGCTATCTCAATAGTCCACTACGAGCCGGAAAAAAACCGCGGCGTATATGTGCCATATCGAAAGTCGTACATTGATTTGCCGAAACTTATTGATAAGCTGCACGGCAGCGGCTTCTCGGTGCGACTTTCCTGCGTTTTGGCCGGTGGCTATATAGACAGTCCCGAGCTCCTTAAAAATCTTCTTGACTTTGCAACAAAAAATAATGTAGAGCAGCTCACCGTTACGCCTGTCAACAAACCGGATGAAGATCGCTCGCGAAACGAAGAGGCGTGGACCTGGACAAGCACGCATCATTTGCCCGAAGGTAATCTCGAGCTCATGGTACATTACATAAGGAGTAATGGGACACATCTTTGGACTCTGACTCACGGAGCAAAGGTATATGATGTTGGGGGACAGAACCTGTGTCTCAATAACTGCCTGACTATACAGCCTCATTCCGACAAGGTCCGAAACCTGATTTTCTACCCGGACGGCCATTTACGCACCTATTGGCAGTATCCCGGATCTGTAATTCTGTAGGCCAGTAAACATACGCGGGTAGACATAGATTATTTGGGAATAAACAAATAAATTAAACGCTAATTTTAAATTAATGATGGGCAATTCATTTCGATTTGCCTGTTTTTATTTTTGGAAAAATATAAAATACTATGCATAAAAACCGCCCTCTTTGTTTTCATTAGTAGGGCGGTTTAAAAAACGATGAATCAAAAGTTGCCGCAAGCGTGCTCCAGCTAAAATGAGGAACGCGCATCCCATATCCTGTAAATGGCTGGTAAAATTCCCGGAACCCTTCTTGTTCAACAAGACTAATCGTACGTTTCGCAAGTTCGTGCGCCTCGTTTTGAAAACCGTGACGCAAAAGACCTATTACAATATACCAGTTTGTATTAATCCATGTGGGGCCGCGCCATAAAAGATGTTCTTTAAAATCCGGATCAAATGTCGGCTCATCCGCAGCGACTGACGGAATGGGATATGGCGTCCAGAATTTTTTGGTATCGGTAAGTTGCGTAAGAATTGCTTGGGCGTATTTACGGGGAAGGTTGGGGAGCAGAAGCGGAAATAAGTTTGATACTGCAAGCGTCATGATAAATGAATTGTCTTTTGCGAGACATCGAAAAGTATTCGTTGATTTATCCCAGCATTTTTCAATAATCGCCCTCTCTGTTTTTTTCGCAAGTCGTATCAATTCATCTTTTTCTTGGGCAGACTCCGCGAAATCCGAAAGGATATACATCTCATCAACCCACATGCAGTTAAACATCAGGTCTTCAATGTCAACCAGACTTTTTGCTATACGGCGAATATCCCATCCTATTGTTCTATATTTAAACTCTGTCCAGTAAAGCCGCCTGAAATACGAGGCAGTATTGAATGTTCTTCCAAGAACTCCCCACCCTTTAATGCGTGGATAAAATCGGTCAAATTCAGGGGAGGCATCGCGCCCGGTCTCGGTAGGCAGAAAGACAGAAATAAGTCCGTCATTATCAGGATCCTGGAAACGAATGAAATACAAAAGAAATTTTTTTACTTTCAAAAAAAATTCTTTGGTAAATTCAGGATCGCCAATAGATTTAAGCGTTCGCGCCAATACCGACGGCTGGGTGTGACTGCTATAATTTTTCCAGTGGGGATACAGGTATCTCTCTGCCTCAATCGGAGAACGCGCTCTTTTTGAAATATATTGTATATGCGGAATGAATCCGTCTTCTCTCTGGAATGTAAAAAGCCGGCGGACTTCATTTTTTGCGGTGTCTTTCAGTCCAAGATGCGACAGTGATATAGCATGGAAACACGAATCCCAAAGCCATTGATGGGGGTAATGCGGCCAGCTCGGACACACATACTTTCCACCTGTTGCCTCAAGGTTTTTTAAAAGAACTTTTTTTGCGCTCTCTTTTACCGAAACCGGCACAAATATATCCATATTATACCCTCTATTCAAATAGAAGTTACTTAATCATATCATATAACAAAAAATAACAAAAAATCGACTAATCCTTTCAAAAACCCAAGAAATGGCGTATAGTGGAAGGTATTAACTTGCCATGGAAATTCACGGATTCAATTTAATAGTTACCGCAGCTGTTGCGCTGTTGCTTATCTTAGAGGGGGCGATGGGTTTTTTTATTTGGAAAACAAATAGAAGAATTACGAAATTTTTTAACGGAAAAGACGGAAAGTCCATAGAAAAAGTGCTTGAGTTTGAAATGCAAAGAATGAAGAAGACAGAAAATGATATTAAAAAATTATCTGGTAATGTGAAGTGGATAGAGGGAATTTCTACAAAAAGCGTGAGCAAAGTAGGAATTTTGAGGTTTAATCCGTTTAAAGATAAAGGAGGAGACCAAAGTTTTTCCATAGCGCTTTTGGATTACAAAGATAACGGGGTTGTTGTCTCATCGCTTCATTCCACGGAAAATACCAGGGTTTACGCAAAGCCCATATCCGAAGGCAAATCTAAATATCAGCTGAC
>CAYVZN010000064.1:0-4719 GCA_964456125.1 uncultured Candidatus Saccharibacteria bacterium | reverse complement strand
CTTATTATAGTATTATTGCCGAAGGATAAGTCAACGGCATCTCCGCTCTCTCCGATTCCTATATTTGAAAAAATATTTCCCGACACAATAAAATTTTCCGTAAAATCAAGATCAATTGCGTCTTGATTCATGTCAAAAAATTTAGAATCCATAATTTCGCCGGTAGCGTATTTAACATTTATGGCATCATCGTCGCCGTCTTGATGGAAATTAGAATTATACACATAAAGCGGGGCATTGTGAGCCGAAAGCATTCCGGTAAAAGTAACGCCGTTTATTTCTTCCGATGAAGATCCCCCGATCATAGTTACATAGTTAAATTCGCTTTTTTCATCCGTATTTATAACGCTAACTGCGCCCCAATTTTTATCCGGATCAATTCTTGCTATAAGTATTGGGTTGTTTTTTGTACCTAGCGCCTCTATGGGACTATAAGATATTAAAGATACGCCTTCGGCTAGATATATTTTAGTGCCGGGCCTGATAATTAATTTAGTATTCTGGGGGATAATTAGATTTTGTCTAATTATTTGTTTGCCCGAAAGAACAATATCATTATCAACGTGGCGAACTACATCATAAAGGTACTTAAAACTTCCCGGGAACTGGGGCCTGAAATTATTTTCGATATTTCCTAAAGTGAAGTTGGGTTCGACAATAGCATTCATAGCGTCAACCCTTGAGAACGGAGGCTCGTCGATAGAAAGAAGGTCTTGCGCGCGTTTATAATTTCCCTTGATAAAATCTCTCATTTCTTTTATGCTATTCGAGAAGTAGAGATCTCCCCTGGATTTAGTCTGATCCTTATAGAATTCTGCAGTTACATTATCTGTAAGCGAGTCATAGTATTCGAGGTCTTTTTGCAAGTTTGAATCTTTTGCCATCTCCGCAAGGACTGTGATATATTTTTGATATACAGCAGGCGTTGAGAGAACATATCTGGTAAGAGGGTTGGCCATAAACAAATCATATATCTCTTTGCCGGGACGAAGATCGGGAGCGCTGATGTTTATATCTTCAAGAAGCGGTTCGAATTTGCCTGTTGCGCTGTTGAATAAGAAGTTTAGGTTTCCGGTATGAGCGTGAGAGCTGCTGGCAAGAACGCTTATCGATATCGCGGAATACCATTTTTGAAGATCAAAGATATTTTCTATGAGCTTACTAAATTCTTCTTTATTTACTCTTTCGTAATCAAAGATCAAAAGAAGTGTTTCCAGTGCGTCATAAGACGTGTCTTCTTCGTGTATGTTTTTATTCCACTGCGGAAGCTCGGAGAATTTACCGGAGTTTAGGCTATTTGTTTGAGAAAATACTTCACTGGTAGCGGGTATCTTGCTTAATTCGAGCCAGGCAGAGGAAACGCGTTCTTTCGCAAGATATACTCCGGCATCTTTACCGTTAACAGCAAGCCGAACAAAGAGCATTTTTGTTGTCGCAAGATTTTCTCGCTTGATTCGTTTTGTGTTCAAAAGCTCCCCGAAATATGATCTGTCTTCCGGCACGATTAGATCTACCGCCTTCATATTCCAAAAGAGGTTTTCTTCAGGAAATTTTATAAGCAAAGAACGCTTAGAACCGCTCCAATGTACGGGATGAAGGCCCCTATAGCGAATCTTGACATCTTCGGTATAGTTTTCTGATTTGAAAATCGCGTCCACGAATTTTTTATTTTCTTCCTCGAGTAATCCAGAAAGTTTTTTTTCCGGCAGGGCATCCTCCATCGCGAGGAAGTCATCCGCGTTTATCACAATCTGGAGTTCTGGAAGATTGGTATCTTTGAACCAATAGAGAAAGTGAATTATATTCCCCACTTTCATCAAAGAATTTCTCGCGCTTGAAATATAAACCCCTAGGTCGGATAAAAGGGGGTGCTCAAAAAAGTAATATAACTTATGCGTGGGTATAAATTTATGAGGGGAGATTACAAAGACGAATAAAAAAGAGCAAGCAAGTGCCGCAAGGAGTATTATCCTGAATAAGCGGGATTTAGTAGCTGATCGTATAAATGTCAAATTCATCGTTTATGACGTGTGATTTTTTTAATGCTGGGATGTTTTCGTATTCAAAGTTTTTGTCAATTTTTTTGTCCCATACTATCAAGTCAATGCCCAGATTCTTGAATATATCAATATAATCCAGATAATAAAAGATTAGGTATTCTCTTTCCAGGTCTTCAAGAGCTTCATCTGGTATTAAATCGTATCTCCCATAATTTTCCTGGTAGTACATGCCAAATATATGTTTAGAGACTTTGTGTTTTTCGCTAATCATAACTTTTATCACATTATCTGGAGTTATGCCACTTAGTTTATATTCAAGGAAAAGAGTCTTTTTTAAATAGTCCCTATTATTTAAATAATATTTAACGAAGTTATTGTTCAAGGCATTGTGATGCGTATACGCAGGCAATAACCACGACAGACCAGAAGATGTCCAAATATTTTTCGGGTCCTCATATGTGCCTTTAAGATATGATATAACGGCAGAATATCTTTGCCTTTCAATATAATAAGGATACTGATATTTATACGAGCTGATTTGAATCAATATAGCGTGATAAAAGAGAATTGCGATCGGAACGGCGATACCAAGGATGATCATTTTTTTGCTGCGGAAAATTTTTTCCAAGGAATAAACAAAAAGCGCGGCTACAATTATACTAACGATTAGGGGCTTGGTAATGAACCAATGATAATGAGCTTGCTGCAGAGATATGCCAGTAATAATCTGTTGATTTATCGCAACCCACAAAGCAATAATTATGAACAAAAGGAATTTTTTCGCGTTTTTATATTCCTTCTCCGGCCAGAAAAACAATACTGCGATTAGCGATATGGCAAGCCACATACTGAATACAAATTCATGACTTTCAAAAAGGCCTTGCCTTGCGGCGGCATCAGCGTAGTCTATGTGAAGTTTTGCTTGGAAAAAATTTATCCAGTAGGGGATTGCTATTATTCCATGCGCTAAAATTACATATAAAAATTTTTTAATGCATTCTTTATTTTTCGAATATAAAAAATAGAGAAAGTAGAGCCCAATTAGTACGGCAAGGAATGACCAAACATATACATATGCGTAAATCGCCAGACCCGAGACAACGCCCAATAAAATGGGAAGGTTTTTTCTCCCACCCCCCTCGCCTCGTATTATTTTAAAGATAATATAGAGGGAAACAAATAAGAATATCGCGCTAATTTGAGGGTTCACCGGCCGAGTGTAGGGTAGAAAATTAACCGCGCTGCTGGTGAAATAAAATAATTCTTTTATGTAAGAGGGGCCGCTAGTCAAGTCAGAACCAAAAAATGCAAGGGCTGATGAAATTATTGCGACGTTTTTTGAAGCGAATATTTTATATACGAATACATATATGAGCAGAAAAATTGTAAATGGAAAAATAAATTTCGAAATTACATTAAATTGGATTGTATCTAAAAATAAGATTCTCCCCAAATTTGCAGTAATTATTTCGCCAAGGCCGGGCGCTAAATACGGAGTGTCTTTATTCGGAAGAAATACATTGCCCAAGGATGGATGCCCATCGCGCACTTCCTGGATCCTGGCCAAATAGTGATGCTCTGCATCAGCGGCAAACATCTGAATGCCGGCATATTCTGGCGCCGATAACGCAAAATATAGCTGCGGGGCAATGGATATTATGCCGGTTATGAGCGCCAGAATTATGGCTATATAATGTTTTCTTATTTTTTTTAGCATAAACTAAAATTTATATGACTGGAGTAGCTCGGCGGTTTTATAGTTTTGTATTATCCATCCCCTAAGTTCCTCGATTTCATTTGTTACATTGAAATCGTTCTTATATTTTGTTTGGTCTTTATAAAATTCAGGCTTTAATTTGGCGTATAACTCGTCATAAAATTTAAGATCGTACTCAAGTTCCGCGGGATCGGACATTGACCTTAGTATTTCCTTAAACCTTGCATAGAAGATTTCATTTGAAAGAATTCTGCGGCTTAGAAGATCCAGTCTGTCAGAATAAATTTTTTCAGGATTATATATATACCTATTATATATATTAATATCCTCTAATAAGGGTTCGGATTTACCGGTTTCGCCATTATATAACAAATTTAAATTCTCTCGCAGAGAATGTGTATCTCCGGCAAGTATATTTATGGTAATTGCTTTGTACCATTTTTCTAAATCAAGAAAATTTCCTATGTCGGCATAAAATTTTTCATCGCTGGAATCTTTTACAAGGCGAAATAATTTTTCAAGCTCACCAAAGAGTGGATTTTCAGTATGTATTTCTCGTGTCCATGCATCGTAGTCATCAATGCCGAAGTCATAGGCGGGAGTCCCCGGGTCGGGAACGCGCACCTGGGAAAACACTTCGCTGTCGGGCGGGATTCCATTTTTTTCAAGCCAAAATTCAGAATAGCGTTCTTTTACAAAATATATTCCGGCATCTTTGCCGTTTATAGAAACCCTTGCAAAAAACATATTTGACGGCACGAGGCCATGGCGCCGCAGCCGTTCATTATTCAAAATATCTATCAGGTAGCCGCGATCTCGAGACACTATAAGATCGAGCGATTTCATGCCGTTAAATAAATTTTCTTCAGGAAATTTAATAAGCAAAGATCTCTGTGCGTTTATCCAGTGATTACTCGCCCAGCCCCTGTATCTTATTTTCACATCGGATGTATATTTTTCGGAATTGAAAATAGCAGGAACGAACACTTTGTTTTCCGGTCC
>CAYVZN010000063.1:3356-4812 GCA_964456125.1 uncultured Candidatus Saccharibacteria bacterium | reverse complement strand
CGGAAGAGCGAGTATCATGTATAACTAGATTCTTGCCCTTCCGAAGCCCGAACGCAGTGAGGACGAAGGAGGGAGCTACCGCGGCATACGTGTGGGCGGTGAGGGACTCAAACCCCCGGCCTGTCCGACTATAGTCGGACCGCTCTAATTTTTTTAGTGGGCGAGGGAGGACTTGAACCCCCTACCTTCGCAGTGTAAATGCGACGCTCTAGCCGGATGAGCTACTCGCCCCCTAATATTCCCACGGAAATGTATTGCTCCTTAAAACTTTCTCTACTATTTTTTTGCTTTTATATTTCTTTAGCCGGTATTCTGCTTTACGTGCATTTTCAATATTATCGCATTTTATGAAAACCTTAAGCTCTAAAGGCGCAATATATTTTGTTGCATTAACTCTGCCATCGTTGTGCTCTTTCAATCTTCGCTGTAAATTATTTGTGCTACCGATATAATACCGACAGTTTTTTAAACTTTGCAGTATATATACTCCCGGATTATTATTCATAAGCGAACCCCCGACCTGTCCGATTGTAGTCGGACCGCTCTAATCGACTGAGCTAACCGCCCCCTGTCCGCTAAAAGTTAGTTGCTTTATAAATTTTGTAGTGCCCAGGGCGGGATTTGAACCCGCAACCTCTTATGAGGCACAGCCCCTCAAGCTGCCGTGTAAACCAATTCCACCACCTGGGCCAAGCTCAGCTTAGCTTTACCCGCGCTGAGCGCGGGGCAGTTTATAATATTTTTTATTCCGCCATAGGTTCTTTCACTTGTTCTTCGATTTTCTCGGTTGAACTTCTTTCTGCAACTGCCTCTTCCGCTTTAGGCCCTTCAGTTACTTCCTCATACATTAACCCCAGCATTTTTGATTCTTTTCGTTTTTTCTTTTTGTGGATAAGGTCTCGTAAATAGTATAACTTAGCGCGGCGAACTTTGTCGTGCTTAACCACTTCAATTTTTTGGATAACAGGGGAGTGAAGGGGAAATGTTTTTTCCACTCCAACATTGTGCGCGGAAATTTTTCGCACCGTAAAAGTGGCGTTCGGGCCCTTGGAGCCGTGCTTTCGCGCTATCACGAGCCCTTCAAAAACCTGTATTCTCTCGCCGTCCTTTTCTTTCACTCGTTCGTGCACGCGAACAGTATCTCCGGATCGGAGAGATGGCACATTTTGTTTTATATATTTCTGCGTAAATAATTGAATTTTATCCATAAGAATATTAGGACTTACGCGTTCGAACTTTTTCTCGTAACAATTTGGGTTACCGACTATGGCCTCCCCCCGCCCGAAGGGCGGGGGGAGGCCAATCATGTAATTCCTAAATATATTTTACTTCAGGTTTAACAGCGTTGTTTCAAGGTCTTGCGGTAATCCACTATCAAACTCCATTAAAGCATTTTTTAATCTAAATTTCAAGTAGGTTGCGTGAAGAAAGTGACGGCTTAGCTTAGGGGTCGCGC
>CAYVZN010000063.1:0-3256 GCA_964456125.1 uncultured Candidatus Saccharibacteria bacterium | reverse complement strand
GCTTAGCTTAGGGGTCGCGCTGAGCGCGACATTACCCGCGCTTAGCGCGGGGCATTTTTTGGCTTTTCTGCCATAAAGCTTGTCGCATGCTACCGGATGATTTATGCTTGCAAAATGCACTCTAATCTGATGCTGGCGACCGGTTTTGGGCGTAACTTCTACTAGGGTGTAATCATTATAACGTTTTAGTACTTTATACGCCGTAAGTGCCTGTCTATACTCTTTGGGAATTTGAGCATTTGGTGATTGTTTGAAAATTGAAAATTGAAAATTGAAAATTCTCGTCCGCGCCCCCATCTTCATAAGCGGTTTGTCAATAATTCCACTTTCCTTCTCTAAAACACCGGATACGAGAGCGATATATTTTTTTTCTACTTTTCTTTCCTGAAATAATTTTTTTAATTCATAAAAAGTCTCGTTGTTTTTGGCGATGACCATAAGGCCCGAAGTTTCTTTGTCGAGGCGATGTACTATGCCCGGGCGCAGGGGATTTTCTCCCACAGATTTTATTTCAGGGTATATGATATACAAAAGTGAGACGATCGTCTCACTTTTGTCATTTTCATTCATGCCATGAACCAGTAAGCCAGAGGGCTTATCTATGACTATTATATCGTTATCTTCGTAGATGATTTTGAGTTTCATATATAGCTCCAGATGCGGTGGGCGGTATAGGATTCGAACCTATTGCCTCAACAATGTCAATGTTGCGCTCTAGCCAATTGAGCTAACCGCCCGCTCCTTCGCTCTGTCTTTCAGCCAGAGCTACGGAAGCGCAAGTGTTGTGTAAAAAAGCTACTTGCCCTTCCGTAGCCCGAACGCAGTGAGGGCGAAGGAGGGAGCTAACCGCCCTAATGTGGGCATGCCTGGACTCGAACCAGGAACCGCGAAGGTATAAGCTTCGTGCTCTAACCAATTGAGCTACATGCCCTCGCCTACATAAAATCAGCGGGCCGCGCTAAAAGCCAATTCTCTTACCTTTTCTCGCTCCAAGATTTTTTCGCTTTTAGGAATTATTTTTGAGGCCTCTAGCACCTCTATCAGCACTGGTATGTGGTTTTTCGTAAAGTGCACCACAATACTTCCCATTTCAGAAGCATAATCAATTTTTGCCTTTTTTAAAATTTCCCAACTTAAAACATCGGCCTCCGGATCGTATTTTATTGTTATACTGTTATTTTTCATATTGCGATTTTCTACCCGGGTAGAAAGTTATAATAATTATTAAATCATCGTCTTTTTTGTATACTACTCTTAAAACATGGCTTTTGTCTAAACTGCTTTGGGCGATTAAGAGCGGCAGGCGACTGCGATCTATAGCGCTTGGCGTTTTTACAGTTCTTGCGACTTTACTCCTAGAAATTTTTACGCCATGCGTCAGCAATACTTGAAATTTGGCAGATGCATGTTTTGTAAAATAAACTTCCATAAAAAATAATTATTACGTCGTCATCATCTTCTCAAATTCCTTTTTTTCTATAGTTTCTGTCTCAACCAACCGTTCGGCTATTTGCTTTAATTTATCCCTTTTTTCTTTTATAATCTTTTGCGCTGTTTTTAGGGCGTTAGCGATGAACTTGGAGACTTCTTTGTCAATTTCCATAGCAGTGCCCTCGGAATAATTTTTTTGCTCACCAAGCTCTTTTCCTAAAAATACCAATTCTTGCCTGTCGCCAAAAGTTATCGGCCCCAGTTTATCGCTCATTCCATATTGCGTTACCATTTTTCTTGCCAGGGCAGATGCGTTTTCAAGGTCGTTAGACGCTCCGGTGGTCAATTCATTGAATATAATTTTTTCTGCCGTGTATCCTCCAAGCATCACAGCCAGCTCTTCTACAAATTCTGTTTTTGTACGGAAATGTTTATCTTCTATGGGTAACTTTAGCGTGTAGCCCGCGGCTTTTCCGCGAGAAATTATAGAAATTTTATGCACAGGGTCTGTATTTGGAAGTATGTGCGCGACAAGCGCGTGGCCGGCTTCATGGTACGCCGCAATCTCTTTTTCGCGTTTGCTATACACATGGCTTCTTCTTTCTGGGCCGAGCAGAACCTTCTCTATGGATACGAGTAAATCGTTTTGAGAGATTGTTTTTTGATTATTGCGAGCCGCAAGGATTGCGGCTTCATTCATGGTATTGGCAAGTTCTGCTCCCGAGAATCCGGGGGTGCGTTCCGCTACTTGTCGCAAATTAACATTTTTTACGAGCGGCTTGCCCTTGGCGTGAATTTTTAATATTTCTTCACGCGCGTTTATATCCGGTTCGTCTATTACAACTCTTCTATCAAATCGGCCCGGCCGCAAAAGCGCGGGATCCAATACATCGGGCCTGTTGGTCGCGCCCATGACTATAACGTTTGTATCGCGTTCAAATCCGTCCATCTCTGATAAAATCTGATTAAGCGTTTGTTCGCGTTCGTCGTTTCCTCCGCCAAGACCCGCGCCGCGAAGCCGTCCAACCGCGTCTATTTCGTCTACAAATATAATTGACGGTGAATGTTTTTTCGCGGTTTCAAAAAGGTCTCTGACGCGAGCAGCGCCCACACCTACAAACATTTCAACAAATTCTGATCCAGAAATTGAAAAGAAAGGAACTCCGGCTTCGCCCGAGACGGCCCTTGCGAGCAAGGTTTTTCCGGTGCCCGGGGCGCCCATCAGAAGCACGCCCCTCGGGATTCTCGCGCCCATGTCTAAGAATTTTTTGGGGTGTTTTAAAAATTCTACTATTTCCCATAGCTCTGCCTTTGCCTCTTTCGCGTTCGCGACGTCTTTAAATGTTACGTCCTGCTTTTTACCCTGCGGGCCGAAAAGTTTTGCCTTGGCTTTTGCAAAAGTGAAAGCTTGCGCGGTGCCTCGCTGTGCCGAGCGCAGCATGAACCACAGAAAAAGGCCGATAATAAGAAATGGCAAAATAAACGGCAGCATTACGCCCAGCCAATAAGCAGTGCCGCTTTCGCTTTTAAGTTCTACATCAACAACGTTTAATCTTTGCGGATTCAATCCATAGTTTGCGAGAGATTCTGTTAAAGAAGATTCGGTTTCTTTCCTGGAAATTTGCTTTTTCCCGTCAGAAAGTTCTATCTTTAGGGTGTTGCCCTCCACGTTGATTTTAGAAACTTTGCCGTTATTTATCTCACTCACTAATTTACTTAGTGATACTTCTTCTGCTTTATCGTATGGTGAAGCAAGAAGCGCGAAAACTCCTGCTATCGCAAGGAATATAAGAAACGCTGTTAGAATATTTTTAGTTAAGTATTT
>CAYVZN010000062.1:0-5142 GCA_964456125.1 uncultured Candidatus Saccharibacteria bacterium | reverse complement strand
AGCCAAGCTTCAGATTCCGGCGATGAAAGTTCCAAAATTCAAGGCAGGAAAATCCCTGAAAGACGCGGTTCGATAGAGCTACCGTAAGAAGTTAGATAGAGATGTCTATCCCTCACCCTTTCCTAGCCTAGGAAAGGGTTAGGGACAAAAACTGTCCAAACCGGGCAGTTTTTGTTATACTGCGCTTAGATTTTTGAAAATTTAAAGGGGGGGGCGTTGAATGAGTAAATGTATAGTTCTTGTGGGAATTTTTGCGATCGTGTCGGTTATAGTTGGGGGCCAATGGGATGCATGGATGCACGCCAAGCAAGGGCATACAGTTTTTGCCGTCCCTCATCTTATAATAATAGGCGGTTTTTCCCTTTTTTTTGTTTCTGGGATATTTGCCTTATCAATGTTACTAAAGGATAGAAAGCTTTTGGATAGAGAACGAAGAAGTATGTGGTTAGTTGCTGTCGGGGGGATTATGACCCCAATTGGTTTAGTGTTAGATGAGGGATGGCATAGATTTATTAATTTAGATATGACAGTTTGGAGTATCCCGCACGGGCTGATGTTTTTGAGCGTGACTTGCGTGCTAGTTGGCCTTGCCGATTTCACAATTCATAGGAATAAATTGTTGCCCATATTTTTTTTCGCTGCAATACTTACGGTTGGTTTTTTTAGTCTTTTGGATTTCGACCAACCCCACATGAGTTGGGTTGCGGATAGTCGTCCCGGATTTACTTATGCTATTACTATCACCGGGATTTCCACATTCACTTTTGCGCTGATTATAACTGCTATGAGACATGTGGGCCTTGTAACGGCTATTGCCTCTATTGCTTGGATACTTTACACCGCAATAGGGTACACTGTGGGGATGACTGGCGGTTTCTTTAACGCTTTTCCTCCTTTTCCCATAATTATACCTGCTATAGCGCTGGATATTTCTTTGCTTGTTTTTCGTGGGAGGTTTTTAATTCCCGCATTTATTTCCGCGACGACATGCTACTGGGGTGTTATTGGTTGGGCGACTTTATATACAGGCAGCAAACTTCCTCAACAGCTTTCCGGCGGGCCGGTAGATTGGCTAATTTGGTATGTGATATTTATTCCAGCAGGCTCTTATATTATTCCTAAACTTGCACGAGCGATTTCTAATTGGGCATTTAACGATATAAAATATGCTGATTCGGCAAGAATGCCGAGGGTCGGTCCGACTATATAGCCGGACCGACCCTTTTATTGTGTTTTTCTCTTGTACGGCTTACGATAAAGGAAGTAAGTTATTTGACAATGGATTGGAGGGATTGAAGGATGGAGTTCGTGAAAAATAAAAGGTTCCTCATCTTTGCGGCACTGTGTTTGGTTATGGGTACACTCTCCCTTTTTGCGATTAAATACTTGATGTCGCAAGGGGATGTCTCGCGTAAACCAGAGGCAAACAATGAGATGTATTATGATGTCTTTGAGGCGCTTGTGTACTACGGCCTGATCGAGGGAGTATGGATAGAAACAAAAGAAGATTACCAGAAATTGACAGTGACGCTCTTGAAACAGAAATCCATTAATGTGGACAAAGCAATGGTGTGGGATACAGAGCTTTTCTACTGGAGCAAGCTTCCTCCCTGGTTCGAAGGCCAAGGAGGAAAGACGCGGACGGTCCTTACTGAATCTGGCCATTCAGTAGAAGTAACGTTTCCGGAATCGAAAACATACTTTGTTTACGTACCTCGTACGGATATTGGGTTTTTGGGATGGCTGACATCATTCAGTATCACCCCGCATACTGTGCCAAAGTACGATTGGCGGCCCGTTCTTATTATCGTGGTCCCGATGCTTCTCTTCATGGCTATTTTGATCTGGCTTTTCTTTTGGGGACCGTTGCGCAGTCTTGGTCGTCTTGGAAAGGACTTTACAAAACATTCGGGGATAACAGAAAAGCGTCTCAAAAGAAACTATACCTTCGCCGATGTTGCCGGAGTAGACGAGGCGAAGGAAGAAGTTGAGGAAGTCGTAAGTTTTGTAAAAACACCCGAGCTCTTTCAAGTGGTTGGCGCTCGCATGCCTCATGGCATATTACTTCATGGCCCGCCAGGTACTGGCAAAAGTCTTTTGGCAAAAGCAGCATCCTATGAAGCCGGTGTTCCTTACGAGGAGGCCAGTGGTTCTGAGTTCCACGAGCTGTACATTGGTGTAGGTTCTGGTCGTTTTCGCGACCTCCTCAAAAAGGTTATGAAAAAGGCTCCTGCAACGCTTATTCTTGATGAGGTTGATTCAGCTGCCCCAAAGAGGTTTTTTGGCGGTTTTCATCAAGAGGAGTCAAGCCTTACAAACCAGATACTTCATGGGCTCGACTTCCTCGAAAAAGAAGGTGTGCCTGTTATTCTCTTTGCAATTACAAACCGGCCTGATATGCTGGATCCCGCATTCCTTAGGCCTGGCCGCCTCGACAGGCATATTGAGGTTTCTCTGCCCGATGAGAACGGTAGAAAAGAGATTTTAGGCGTCCATGTCGAGCGAGGAGGGCCAGGGAAGCGACCCATTGATCCTGATATTGACCTTGCCCTGCTTGCAAAAGAGACCCCCGGTTTTTCTGGGGCAGATTTAGCTATGCTTGTCAACGAAGCAGCTATTCGAGCAAGCCGCCGCATCCCACGGCTTGGAAAAAATGAGACCATTCATATCATTTATGAGGATTTCGAGGAAGCTATTTTGCGGGTTTTGATGGGCCCGCGGAAAAACCCCAAGCGCCGCGAGGTGGAAAAAGAAATTCTTGTATGGCATGAAGCAGGACATGCGGTTGCGGCACTAAAATTGCCAGAAACCGACGAACTTCATTTTGTCACCACTCTTGGTAGGGGTCATGTACACGGATTTACAAGGCTTGTACCCGTAGAAGAGGTTTATATTCATACCGAAACCCAGCTTTTTAACCAGATGAAGATTTTTCTTGCGGGGCAAGCTGCCGAAGTAGTACATTTCAAAAGAAAAAGTACTGGCGCAGGATCTGATCTTGAGGTTGTTCAAAGCATTGCAAGAAACGCAGTGTGTCTGTGGGGAATGAGCGAGCTTGGTCCCATACATGTTCCGAAGGGAAGCGGTTCCTACTGGGGCTCTCCGGTATGGCAAGGGAAGCTAGGCGAACTTGCAGAGCTTGAAACTAAAAGGATTATCCTGAGAGAATACGATGCAACTGTCCAATTATTGCGCGAGAACGAAAAGGGTCTAACAGCGCTTGTCGATGAACTTAGGGAAAAACCGTTTATACGGGGCGATCGAGTGAAATACATCATTGAAAATGCTTAACTGAAGAGAAAGGAGCCGCCACAGTGCTGGCGGTTTTTTATTTTTTGTAGTAGAGTAGAGAGACTCGCGATTTTGTTCTTTGTTAAAATCGGTGCGTAGAAACATGAGAGGAGCGGACAAATGGATATAAGGATCAATCACAGAAAGATTGTACCGGCAGTTTTCTTTTTGTTCATTACAACTATCATCGTTACTTCATGCGTGTACGCGGCGCTCATGATTCAGGCGCGCGTAAGCGGGGATAACCAATACATTGACGTGTTTCCCGTGGTTGGCGCAAGCTTAAAAAAAGATCGGCTACGGGCCGAGGACCAGAAACTAAAAGAAGATCTTTGGGCACAGGAATATGACAAATTGCCGCGTAAAAATTACGGAGCGTGGACGAGCGACGTTCTCTACTCTGAAACATCGATAAAGTCGATCGAATGGAAGAAAATTGTGTGGCTTCGCGGCAATGAGATTATAGCGAGAGACACCCATGTTCTTCTTTCATATTCCGATGGGGTGGTTATCGGAGAATTGCCCGCGGTCAGAGAGGTACAACTCGAAGAGACTCGTCGAATGATTGACCATCAGATCGTCAATATCGTCAACGCAAAGCGCGTAGCGCAGAAGTTGCCGCCGCTTGATATCATAGATTCCCAAACAGACATCAGGATTTCCGAGAGAAACGCGTTTACTCGATGGCTTCTTGAAAACCCTTTCAATCTTATAGCGCTTCTCGGACTGGGCGTTATGATCCTGATGTTTTATCCGATCTTTGACCAAGTGCGAAACAGTTTTAGCAGTAAGATAATCTCTAAGCCCTATACGCCAACCGGCGAGACAGTCGAAGACGTGGGAGGCCTTCCTCAATTTAAAAATTTGGTGGAGTCATTTACTGTGATGCTCGATCACCCCGGTATCATTCGGAGCTTCGGCGGTAATATACAGCCGGGTATTCTTTTCAGCGGGCCTCCGGGCGGCGGTAAAAGCATGTGCGCCCGTGTGTTGGGAAATATCGCGTATGAAAAGGAGATTTATACGAGAGTAATAGACTGCGCGCTTCTTATGGCGAGCGGAAGTGGTCCGGCTCGAATTCGCGATGTTTTCCGGCGGGCAAGAAAACACGATCGGGCCTTTTTGATTTTTGATGAAGTAGAATCTTTTACACGCGCGCGCCGCTTGACTCAAAGCGGCGTTGAGGAAGAAAAGAGCGATGCTCTCGTTGAGTTTATTACACAGCTGGATGGGGTCACAAAATACTCATCAAGGGATGGGTCTTCCAGACGATCCATTGTGGTGTTGGCCATGACCAATCGCCTCGAACTTATTGATAGGGCGTTGCTTAGGTCTCGTAGGATCGGAGACCACCTGGAATTCCCCTTGAGCAGAAAAGTGAGCGATCGAAGAGAAATTCTCGAAATTCACAGTCGTGATAAGCTCTTACCGCCTGACCAAAAGGATGAGTGGCTCGCCCGGCTCGCCGAAGGCACGCAGAATTTTAGCGGCGCTGACCTTGCAGCATTGATGGAAGAGGGAGCCAGAAAAACAGGCGTTCGTTACGCGAAACAAGGAGGCAGAAAAATTCCTCCAGACATCTTCGTTTCTTTCAATGATCTCGAAGATGCCCGCAATGAGATATCGCGAAAGATCAAAAAACTAAAAGCCCCCTAGCAAAATTCGGGGCAAGCCCTTCCTTCGCAGGGATAGAGAGGGGCTTTTTATTTGCGATTGATTTCCCTTTGACATATCCGTAGCCCTTCGTCGCTTATGCTCCTCAGGGTCCTCAATTTCGTAAATCAAAAATCCGCAATAGGCGGATTTTTGAACGAAATTGGGAAGCGGGTAAGGGGAATCGAACCCCTTTCA
>CAYVZN010000061.1:4046-5217 GCA_964456125.1 uncultured Candidatus Saccharibacteria bacterium | reverse complement strand
ACAAGGACTTGTGCACATTTCGGAATTTGAGTCTGAAGATGAAATGAGATCTAAACTGAAAGAGAGTGACGAATACAGATTCGAAATAATCCAAATCTTGCCCGAAGAACGAAAGATGGCATTGAAGCTAGTTAAATGATATACTAAAACAAAAAGATGAAACTATTTATTAATCTTCAATACGACTTTGAGTATATGGGATTTGTAGCTGACTGCCCTACCCTTCCAGGATGTATGTCTCAAGGGAAAACAAAAGACGAAGCACTAAAAAATATTCGCGAGGCTATTCGCGGTTATATTAATGTCCTCAAAAAACATAATCAAACCATTCCGCTTGAGGCTGTTCCAGCTAATTATATAGAAGTAAAAATTTAGTTATTACTTGTATGGGCGCCCTCAGTAATATATCGGGAAAAGAAGCTGTAAGAATTTTTAAAAAACTTGGATATCGCCTTGACCATCAAGGGGGTAGCCATATGATTCTGTATAATGATCGGCCAGGATACCCGCCGCTTAGCATTCCCGATCACAAAGAATTAGCCCCTGGATTGCTATCTGCTCAAATCAAAAGAGCAAACCTTACTACTATAAAATTTAATAAACTAAGAAAGAAAAAATAGTCCATGGGAAAATACACTCAAACCCCTTGACAAGTTTTTCGATACATGCTAGACTGTTCTATGTAATGAGGGTTAGTGCCCGTGGCGTCCTAATTAAAACGCCTCGTATTAGTAATATACAGCGGGCCACCTCTTAGAAAACACAGAGGGAGATTTGGTTATCACAACAGCGGCCAATTCTCCCTCCTCGCTCTCTGTATCTTAAACAGGATGCAGAGAGGGGGCGTGTGTTTTTTAAGTGGCTACTTTCGGGAAGCTTGTTGTTTCTTTTTTACCGCCCCCTTTCTTCCTCTCTGCGGTCCGATTGAAATCGGACAATAGAGAGGAGGGATACAACAGACTTCCGAGACGGACCTACGTGCGCCGCCTGCGGGCCTCAACAACCTGCGGGGTAACGACCCTAGATAGGCCGGGTAAGAAGCCTGCCTCCTATACCTTATCCCATCCAGCGGGAGAATGGTGAAGATTTTAATAGCTCAGCTGGTAAACTCAACAACCGGGGATGTCGAGGATAGAGCATGTTATTAATCCCTGGCAGGGTGCCCCGGCAC
>CAYVZN010000061.1:0-3946 GCA_964456125.1 uncultured Candidatus Saccharibacteria bacterium | reverse complement strand
TGCCCCGGCACTCACACTAGTTTGTTATGCACCAACTAGTAGTTCCTTACCCTCAAAAGGGGCGTAGTGGTGCATGTAGCCCCGAAGGAGAGTGGAATGTTTCCCACGTCCCTTAGCTGGCCCTAAGCAGGCCAGCAAACCAAAAGGACCAAATATAAAGGACCAAAAAAGGCCCTCGGCGTAACAGTCGGAGGCTGATTTTTTTATTTTTACCTCACATATGTCTTCATCTATCTGTGTTTAACATTCGATGTTAAACAAGGCTTAGTATAAACGGCACCTAAAAAGGCCCTCCGACTATAGTCGGAGGGCTGATTTATTTTTATCTCATATCTCAGATATACCTTTTTATATGCCGCGCATAGTGTTTTGTGCGCCCCCCATCATCTTCTCGCGACAAGATATTTTTTTTGATTGTAATAATCAAGGCAGTTCCTAAAATTCCAAAAACAGAAACTCCAATAAATAGTGGAGTGAACCCGATAAATTTTGCGATAAACCCACCCACAATTCCGGTAGCGCCTACACCCAATCCAAGCGCGGAACTTTCAAGCGCGTACGTCTCTGCTTCCCGCCCCTTATCCATGTGCCGTACAAATATCGCGCCCCATGGAGGTATTACCATTGCCATAGCAGCCCCATACACAAAATCTGATACATAAATATGCCATGGCTCGGAAGATATCAAAAGTATCAACGGGGTTAGACTTGCGACAAAGGTTCCAATTACCAAAAACCAAAAGTCATATTTTTCGGCGTCAATTTTTCCCCTATTTCTATCAAGATACTTCCCTATCGGCACCTGCAATATGGATTTTGTTATCCAATATACCCCGGCCGCTGTCCCGGCCACTTCTACGTCTCCTCCTCTTATGGAATCATTTATAAATACTGCGATAATGGGCGCTATCAGTCCCCAAGAAGAATAAATCAAAATGTCAGACAGTATTAAAGTTCTTATAACTTTATTTATATTGATCATAGCAAGTTTATTTTAACAAAATGCAATTTAAAAAGCAAAAAGACCCCTCCGATTTTAATCGGAGGGGTCTTTTTATAAATTCTGTCTGTGTGCTTAATCTGCCCAGATAACAAACGTGAACAGCTTCTCACCGTTGCCAAGATCTCGTTCGTAGAGTGAGTTGCGGCCTTGTCCATCCTGCTTAACTGCCCTGCCCCACGCTGATGGGTCATCGAGGTTGACTCCAGAACCATTACCATTACCCCTGGGAGATACCGCGCTACTAGCAGTACTAGTGCTCTCTACGTGCTCATAGATTGACTCCAACTGTGCGTAATCATGCGCATTGGGATGCTCATTTGATGGGTCGGTAGCAGAGAAACCCCCCGGACCGCCATCCGGGTCGTTGGTGTAATCCATACAACTGCCTAAGTTGGCGTTGTTGAAAATTTCGTCTTGATGATCAAGGCCGAAATTATGGGCGACTTCCTGACACATAACGAGTCTTCGCCATGCGGGAGTGTTATACGTGGTGGTGTTAAAATACGTATCATTCAATTTGGCTGTGCCCTTCACTATATGGTCTCCGCTCGCCCAGATTTGAGCTAAGCCAAGCCATCCAGTTTTACCATAAGTTTTATTGCAAACTTGAACCGTGCCGCTCACTGGGGAGCAATCAAGGTTAGGAGAGCGATGTCTTAGAGCCGTTCCTGGTACAATAGTTGTATCAAGCACTTCTGACACGCTCCAATCAGATGAAGCCTCACTAAGATAGTCATCCCAGGCGCTTGAAACGTTATCCCCAACATTAAGGGCAAGGGGGTTGCTAGTTCTCGCCCAGTGAAAGTTACCCCACGCGTTATCGGCATATGCTACAACAGCAAATACACCAAAAAATAGTGCGATCCCCGTGACTATAAATATTTTTTTACTATTTTTATAAATCATAATAATAAATTATCTGATAATTTTACTAGACGACCTTTTCTTAATATATAGCGTAGTATAGCGCGTTTACAAACTCTTGTCAAGTTTTCTAAGCACCGATTTTCTAAGAACCATTTCCACTAAGCACTCTTACTTTTATCCATTGTACTATATGAAAAGCAAATTTACCAAGCCCCCAATGCATTAGAAAGAACAGTCCTGATCCTACTGCCATAAGCTCCGCTCCGCGCAACAAAAAGGAAAACACTGTTCCGGCGCTAGAGTCGAAGCCAACGCCCGCAAAGGCCAGTGAAAGCAAAGCCTCCTGCGCTCCAAGGGCCGCGGGAATTGGCAGCGAGTATGAAACAGATGAAAATCCAAGAGCTACCATGCCTCCCGATAAAGAAATTACCTTTATAAGATAAAAAATCAGAAATACATTTCTAGCCCAAGCAAGGATAAACTTAAAAGCCGTGAGGGCAAACGTCCAAGAAACACACTTTTTATTTTTTAATGAAAAAAATTTAAACAACAACACCTCCGCTTCGAGCAAAGATTTTCCTCCCTTTGTTGATGTAAGGCCCAGCGGCTTAAGGATTAAAATGCTCAACAAGCTTTTTTTCTTCAATATAAAAAAATACACCAATGCAGTTAGAAACGCGAAGAAGGCCATTACTACAACGCTAGACACAACCATGCTTGAGGCCGCGAATATTCCCGACTGCGTAATAAAAATAATAATGCCAACAAACATCACAAAAATCCACATTACGCTTTCTGATGCCTTGTCCACGCCTACCGATGAAAGAGCCTTAGGCCAGGAAACTTTGTGCCTTTCATGGAGTATATAGCTCCGTAAAATTTCTCCTCCTATATACGCGACAGGAGTAATATAGCTTACCGCATACCCCACAAGCCAAACCTTAAGAATCGAAATCACGGGGACGTAAATCCCCATAGCGCGCAATATATACTGCCACTTTATCGCACTTACTGCGTGAAACGCAACGGTTAGCAGCACTAATGGAATTATGCCCCACGGCGAAAACTGAAAAAAATCTTTTATGATTTCTCCGATTCCAATAGTTAAAATCACCGATATAAGAATAACGATACCTATAAAAAACGACAGTGCGCCAAAAAAAAATTTTATCATATACTATAACTATTAAAATAAGTTGCCTTGTTCTTTTTTTGATCTTTTTTCTCCATCTTTAAAAATTCTTACTTTGCCGTATTCGCCGTCATAACCGGGTTCTATATATAACTCCCCATCTCTTACCCGTCGAAGCGCTTCCGCGATTTCCGGCAAAGACGCCTTTTCTATTTCACTTACTGACGATTCTAGTAGGATCTTAAACTCGTTGCCGAATGATTCTATTAGATTATTATAATGCTTTGCCACGCCTTTTGTCTGCGGGCCTATTCCAAGCGCTTCTCCTATTATCTCGTCAAGCGGCACCAGGCTCCTGAAAGGCACGGCTTTTTGGGGTTTGTAGTTGATGGGCCTATCGGCAAGCTCTTCCACCCTTGAAAGCACTCCTATGGTCATAGGTCTGCCGCACTTTGGGCACAGTTCATTTATTTTGTGAGACTCTTTTGGGGCAAGGCTTACCTTGCAATCTCTATGGCCGTCGTAGTGATACTTTCCCTCTTCGGGGTAAAACTCCACGGTTTCAACAAGTTTTAGGGATGACCCCTCCCTTACCAAGGGGGGGGTAGGGGGGGTCCGCCTATATTTTATAGCATCAATAATATTTTTGTAGCTTAATTCACCACCCTCGAATATATTCGCCTCCCTGCCTATTCTTCGGGCGCTATGGCAGTCAGAATTTGAAATTAAAGTTATGTTGTCCAAAGCCGACAATCTCCAGTTCATGGCAGGATTGCTGGACAATCCAGTCTCGATGGCATAAATATACTTTGATAAATCTCCAAAGCATTCTTCTATAGAGTCGAATCCAGACTTTGAGCCGAAAACCGAAAACCATGGGGTCCATGCGTGCGCGGGCACAAGCAGACAATCCTCGGAAACATCGAGCACTATCTTTAATAGCT
>CAYVZN010000060.1:0-5538 GCA_964456125.1 uncultured Candidatus Saccharibacteria bacterium | reverse complement strand
ACTTAGGCATAGCGATTATAGTGGTTACGGTTCTTTTGAGAATAATCTTATATCCTCTATCAGACAAAGCCCTAAAATCTCAGAAAATACTGCAAGATCTTCAGCCTAAAATAAAAGAGCTTCAAAAAAAATGTAAAACCAAAGAAGAGCAAGCAAAGGTAACAATGGAGTTTTATAAACAGTATAAGATAAACCCCTTTTCCGGATGTCTTCCCATACTAATACAACTTCCACTGCTTATCGCACTCTACAGGGTTTTTCTTACGGGCCTTGATCCGCACAGCCTAGATAGTCTTTATAGTTTTGTTGTAAGTCCGGGCGAATTGAACCCGATGTTTCTGGGGCTCCTAAACCTATCCGAACCAAGTCATTTCTTAGCGATTTTAGCCGGAGCGTCGCAGTTTTTACAGGCGAAGACCGCGTTCCAGCAAAAAAAAGATACCCCGAAATCCGCTGTGCCGGATTTTTCCACAAGTATGTCAAAGTCAATGATATATATGATGCCGTTATTTATGGTATTTATCGCGTGGAATCTACCCGCGGGGCTCTCGCTATATTGGGTAGTGACAATGCTTTTCTCGTTAGGGCAACAAGTCGTGGTTAATCGAAAATCTTATGCAGGTAATATTAAACACAATAAATGAATTATTGGACAGAATGGGCTATGACGACGCGAATATTAAAGCAGAAGATAATATGGGGCGTATTAAGGTTGATATTAAATTACGGGAAGGAAGGGAACTTATAGGGGAAAAGGGGTTAACCCTTGCTATGTTTGAGCACATTTCGCGAAGGATCGTATCGCGACGCATGACGCCCGCGCCAAAAGTTGATATAGATATTAATAATTACAAACACATGAGGGAGGAAGTATTAAGAGATTTCGCTTTGGATGTCGGAGGGCGCGTGCGGGCAGAGAATAGGGCGGTGGAATTAGAGCCAATGCCTTCTTTTGACCGCAGAATTATTCATCTTGCGCTTGCAGGTTTTACAGATGTTACGACAGAGAGCGTTGGAGAAAGAGGGGCGCGATATATAGTGGTTAAACCAGTAACGTAGTGAGTATATTGTATATTGTATATCGTATATCGTATATAGGGATACAATATACAACATACAACATACAATATACAATATACATCTCTGAACTTATTTAACAAAATAGCTCTGAATACTGTCATTTCGTATCTCGGCCGTATAATAAGCAGTATTTTCGCTATAGCCGCTGTCGGTTTTATGACGCGGTCTTTGGGGCAGGAGGGGTTTGGTGAGTACACAACAGCCCTCGCGTTTCTCTCTCTTTTTGTGATTCTCTCGGACCTCGGCCTTCACTCTCTTATGACAAGGGAGCTGTCTCAAAAAAAAGAGGGCCTGCCCAGAATAGCAAGTAATTTTTTTACTCTAAGGTTTCTAGCAAGCCTATTTTTTTTACTTATAGGAGTTGGGGCGGCGCTGTTTTTTCCCTATTCGGGAGAGATAAAAACAGGAATAGCAATTGGCGCGATTGGGTTTTTATTCCTCTCTTTGCATCAGTTGTTGCTTGGAATATTCCAAAAATATCTAGCTATGCACCTTACGGCACTGGCGGAGGTAGTTGGCAGAGGAGCGCAGCTTTTTGTTGTATTTCTAATTTACTCTTATGTGCGGGGTCCAACCCCACACATAAGCCTCTATTTATTTATAGCGGTGACGTCGGCGGCAGCGTTTATTATATTTGTTCTATCTTTTATTTTCGCGCGCAGATATATAAAATTTGGACTTGGTTTTGATTTTAAATACTGGGCCAGAATCCTAAAAATAGCTTGGCCCATAGCCCTTTCTATAACACTAACACTTATTTATTTTAAAATAGACACTATATTTCTCTCTTTTATGAAGCCCCAAGCCGACGTGGGAGTTTATGGGGTTGCGTACAGGGTGCTTGAAAGTCTTATATTTTTCCCGGCGATATTCTCCGGAATCATGATGCCTATTCTTTCGCAAGACGCGGCGTCTAACATGGCACGCTTTAGGGAAGTTTTTAAAAAAAGTTTTCGCGTTATCGCGATATTCGCGTTTCCTATTGTAGGCGGAGGGGTCGTCCTATCTTATTCTATAGTAAATATCATCGGAGGGGAGGAATTTCAAATAGCAGGAGCTCCATTGCAGGCGCTGTTTTTCGCGGTCGGAATAATATTTTTCGGCAATCTTTTGGGGCGGGCGATAATAGCTCTTGATCTTCAAAAAAAGGCGGTGTTCGCGTATCTTTTTGGGGTTATTTTAAATGTGGGACTAAATTTAATTTTTATTCCAAAATACACGTATATGGGCGCCGCCTGGACCACCGTAGCCACAGAGTTTTTAATAGTTGTTTTTTTATTTTGGCTTATTCATAAAAAGGCGAGAGTGTCTTTAGATATAAAAAATACCATAAAAGCCGCGTTTGCCGCGGCGTTTATGTCTATTGTTTTGTTTTTTTTAGTGTTCCCCATTACCTCGCCTCTGCCGCCCTTGAAATTAATAGTAGCTACCCTTGGGGGAGGGATTATTTATTTTGGAACCTTGTGGTTAGTGGCAGGGACCGATAAAGAAGGGCTTAAAAAGGTTTTCACAAGATAAAGAGAGTTAGATTAAGGCAACACACAAGGGAAATCGCTCTCGGGCTGTGGGTTTGGATCTTCGCAGGGATTCATCCATAAATTTTGCGCGGTATAAATTCGTAAAGGAACTTCTATTCTCATACTTTTTACTTTAAAGTCATTCCAAGTTTCATCATCCTTGTTGTCCCCGTCGATTTTTCCCGGATGAACGAATGCGCTTAACTTAGGAATTTCGAGCACGCCCCCGTTTCTGTTCCCGAGGCCTCCCAACTCTGAGGCCGGGTCGGTTTCAACTAAGGGACCAATAACCGACTTCACGTGACCTTGTTCAAATGTAGGAACCTCGATATTATTATAAATCCTAAGATAATGTCCATTTGGGATATTATCTCGGCAGTAGTTTGCACAGTCAAAAAGCGTTACTATATATTCACCAACAATCCTCATAGAAGAGGTATATTCGTTAAATAATGCCATAATATTGGATTTTCCTAAAGTAGGGACAGGTTCGAGGTTTGCATCCGAGTTTATAAAAATTTCAGAGATACCCGAGAAGTCATCCTTATTGTATAGCACCACGCCCGCCTGTCTTATTGCTGTTGCGGATCCGCCAAGAGTAAAAGAAGAAACATCGTTTGTAAGGAAATCAAAAGCAGACCAGTCCTTTATTCCGCCGTTTATGGTGTTAGGGGCAGTATCGTCCAGGTTAGCTGAAGACACGTTCGCGCATTGAATCCCCATTGCCTTTTTTTCGCAGAATTTGACGCCAAAATCCGCAAGGTCGGGCCTATTAAATCTAACAGACCCAATGTTGTCTTCCGCGTCGAAAATACGGGAGCCAGAGGGTCTGCCCGTCCCTGCTAGTCTATCTTCCTCCAGACTTGAGTCGCTATATATAAAAGCCGTGCTATTGTCGTGGTAGCCCGTCTCGCGATAAGCCGTGATAGAGCTCCCAAGACAACCTCTGTTCGTAAACTGTAAGGATGTGTGGTCTATAGAAAGACCTGCCTTATTTGGTCCGAGAATGGATATTGCGGGCGGGACGGGCGTGTAATTTTCACCCGTAAATAGAGAGACTGCGCATTCTCCTAAAACCTTTATAAATTTTGGGGGTGTGCCAAGCCACGTTTCGTCGTCGAATTCAGTAACATTATTTAGTAGAATCTGCGATCCGATATTAGAACCTACATCGGGGTCGCCGGTATAAACAACGACCCCCCCATATTTTAATGTTTTAACGTCTATCACGGGGTCGATTCCGCCGAGAGGATCAGTGAGAGGGTCGTCTATAAAAAGAGTGGTCTTAGTTAGAGAGGTGCCGGGAGCTCTAAGGATCGTAAGGTCCGGGTTTAAAGTATTGAAAAATATGTAAGCCCCAAGAAGCAATAGAATACCCCAGAGAACATCGGTGATTTTCTTTTTCGCGGTTGCTCTAAGGCCCGGATTCGCGCCTGACATTAAAAAAAGAAATCCTGCGTAAACCAAAGCCCCAAGAGCAATAACGCCGGATATCGTTACTGTAAATACAAAGACGTATTTTATAAGACCTGGAAGCGATGTATGAGATTCTAGTTTGGGTAGACCGAGCAGTTCTGGGTAGGTTAGTTCAAGCTCTCTTTTATGAAAAGCATCAGCAAAAAAAGCAGCGGAAAATAGAAAAAACACTAACACGATAAGCAAGGCCAATTTTTGCGATGAAAATTTCATAATTTCAAAAGTAAAATTTTTTCCGGCAGCGTAATTATTGCCCTAATCCATCCTATTTTCACGCTAAGCACTAGAAGCGTCCATATCGGCAACATGCCTAAAGCCGGAACTAGCTCTGCGAATAAAGTAATGCCTTGGCGAAAGAATTTTTTCGCGGGCTGTTGACGCACCCTGATCCAAAACCAGAAAAACAAAAGGCCGACTGTCGCGAAATCTATTAATATTGTAACAAGTTTTGCGATTACTGTAATCTCTAAAATATCCAGCACATCATTTAGAACAGCTAAGGGCAATGGGATAAATATAATTTCTATCCAGGAAATCCTTTTAGCCGCTTCGGCGTCTGAAAAAAAATTCGCTGCCGCCTCCTTAGCGTTTTTTTTAACTTTTTCCTGTAATTTTTTTCTTGCCCTAGAAAGCGCAGCCCTCCGCGCCGCAATTTTTCCCGCTGCTGATGGCATAAGTGTTTATGGCTACCTCGCCCTCAACCTCTTTCTACCTCACCTCCCTTGCCCCCTCTCCTTAGTAAGGGAGAGGGGGGCACCCGCATCAGACGTCTCACGTGAGCTCCCCTCCTCCGACTATAGTCGGAGGAGGAGGCGGGGATGAGGTACGGGCAGTGGGTGATACAGAGACAGGGGTTAGTCGGGGGCGAGGTAATAGAAGATTGTTAATTACTCGTCTGTTCCTCGTCTAATTCCGTTTTCGCTTTTTCTATTTTAAGCAATTGCTCCGGATCAGACGTTATTATCTGATCTTCCGTGTAAGAAGCTATTACCTTTATAGCAGCGTGGCTATTTCCCGCGAAAAACAGCCCCTCCCCTACGGACGACTCAAGTAATAAATATTTTTCCTCGTCTGTAAGGTTGAAAGTATCCTGAACAATACCGACAGACGCGGGCGACTGGCGAAAAAGAAATTGTATAGACGAGTTGGTTACTATCGGCTTGCCATACGACGAAGCGATAAAGTCGGAAACATCCTGGGTGATTGTGGTTAGGCCCAAGTAATATTTTCGCGCCCTTTTGGCTATACTAAAAAGAAACGCCGCGCTGTCTTCGTGCTGCATCATCCACCAGGCCTCATCGATAATCAGGACCCTCTTTTTCAGCTGTTTTCGAATTTCGCCCCAAATATAGTGAAGAATAATGAACATTGCAACCGGGCGCAGTTCCTCTTCCATATCCCTGATATTGAATACAATAAGCTGATTGTCCAGTTTTATATTCGTGTGCTGATTTAAGAATCCGGA
>CAYVZN010000059.1:4450-5610 GCA_964456125.1 uncultured Candidatus Saccharibacteria bacterium | reverse complement strand
TGGACATGGCAGAAAAACCGCAAGAGGCATCAGGTAGTTAAGGATTTGCTCGCTGACTTAAAAGTGCCCTTTGTATATGTGAATAATACCGGAACTCAAAACACCGGCAAGAATATCATCACATTTGATGGAAGTTCTACTGTATACAACAGCGATGGCGATATTGTCTTTGAGATTCCTGCGTATGAGACAGGATCGCATGATTTTACGCTAGATGCGGAATTAAAAGCTATTCTACAAAAATCGCGAGATGATGTAGAAGAGCTTTATGCCGCTATGACTTGCGCGACGTTATCAATAGTTCCGCCTAGCGTAAAAATATTTACAGGATTAAGCGGGGGAATAGATTCCGCGGTTGTTACTGCGCATTTAGTTGACGTCTTAGGACCGGATCGCGTATGCGCGATAAATATGCCAATGCCTTTTAATAGTAAAGAAACGAAAGACATGGCTGCTTTGATTGCGCGTAATCTTGGCATTGAATATAGGGTCATATCTCCGGCAGATATCGTAGAAGCAATATCCAAAGCAACCGGCATTGAGCCAAATTCACTCGCGTACGAAAACGTGCAAGCCCGCGCTCGCATGGAAATCCTGGCTGCCGAAGCTCAAAAATCTGGAGGCATGTTCCCCTGTAACTCAAACAAAGTTGAAATGGCTTTTGCATATGGAACTCTATATGGCGACATTGCCGGGCTTTACGCGCCATTGGGAGATTTGATAAAAAGAGAAGTGCGCCAGATTGCTGGCTATGTAAATCGCGTAAGATTTGGAATGGAAGTTATTCCCGTATCTTGCATAAATCAAACACCTACCGCGGAACTTAAAGATAATCAAAAAGATCCATTCGACTATGGCGACATAAATCGCCGCGGTTATCACGATGAAATGGTGCGCGCATTTACGGAATTCAGAAAAAACCCCGAGTGGTTTTTGGAGCTATATATAAAGGGGGAACTTGAAACCGAACTTATGTTAGAGCGGGGGACACTATCCCGCTTATTCCCAACCGCGAAAGATTTCGCAGAAGACCTTCGCAGATGCTGGACAATGTTCGAACGAGCGTTTTTCAAGCGTGTACAATGTCCGCCAATACCTGTTTTCAGTAAAAGGGCTTTCGGGCGGGATCTTGAAGAATCAATAGTGACTGCGCATTTCAC
>CAYVZN010000059.1:0-4350 GCA_964456125.1 uncultured Candidatus Saccharibacteria bacterium | reverse complement strand
AAGGCAATGACGTTATTGGCCTTCGAGGATATAAACCCCGTTAAAATCAAATTTGACTTTTATGATTTGGACAATAACACTTTTACTCCAACTTATTTATTGCATGAACGCTATTTCAAGCAATTTCCAGACGCAGAATTATACTTCGCGATTGGCGGAGATCTTATCACTGGAGGCCATGATAGAAATTCAGAAATTCAGCGCGAATGGATAAAAGGCGAAGAGGTTTGGAGGAGTCTAAGATTTGCAGTTATCAGCCATCCGGGCTTCCCGGTAAATCCGGCCGATTTACCTCCAAATTCAATGATAGTAGAAATGCAAAAAAATCTGCGTCCAAACCTAAGAAGTACCTCTATCCGTGAACGCGTAAGCCGCGGCGAGCCAATCGAAGATTTAGTTAGTCCAAAAGTAGCGCTATATATAAAAGCGCACAGACTCTATGAATAAAGCGCGGCACAATAATCTGTGCCGTTTTTATATTTTACTTTTAGAGATAATCCAATAACGCCTCGTAATTTATAAAATCAAGCCATTTATATCCGTAATAAATAAGCAGGCCAAAATTTCCCATAAAGAGAAGTATGCCGAGGAATACCAAAAATATGCCTCCGACAATTTCCACGCCGCGAAGATACTTTGCGATTTTTGTTACTTTTGTTGCGAGGGCTCCAAACCCCGCGGCAATCACAAGAAAGGGGACTGCAAGGCCCATGGAAAAAATAAACAACAGAAACCCGCCGTGAAACGCGGTTGCCGAAGTTGAGGCGAGAAGCAAAATCGAGCCAAGAATCGGGCCCACGCAAGGAGTCCATCCGAAGGCGAAAGATGCCCCAAGCGCGGCTGAACTAATTAGGCTTCCCCGTTTAATCTCAAAAGGCAGTTTAATTTTTCTATTCACACCCAGCAGTGAGTTCAAAGGGCCAATTTTAAACAGGCCTATAATATAAAGTCCAAAGATTATTACAAAAATCCCGCCAATTTTGGTAAGCCAAATTCGCCACGGGGCAAGCGACTGACCTATGAGTCCGGCTATAGTTCCAAAAGCGACAAATACAACCGTAACTCCGAACATGAAAAATAGTCCGTTCAGAAAAATTTTTCCGCGGCGCGAATTCGAGGAGCCGCTTATAAACCCTAAATATCCGGGCACCAGCGGAAGCGTGCATGGCGCGAGAAATGTAAGAACCCCGGATATAAATGCAGGGATCATTAATGATGTTACTTCAAGGGTCATATAATATTTATCTAGAGGCGCTCTCTACGCGCTTGCGCGCAATTTTCATTGCTTCCGCGCGAGGCGTTGTCTTATTATTTTTTGAGCTTTCCAAAATCAATTTTGTATTTTTCACAATTTTTCTCCGCACCATTTCGAGCATGTCTTTTGGGTTATACCCGCGATATTCCGCGTACGAGGAAATAACTCCGCCTGCGTTTGCGATAATGTCTGGAACTATAAGTACCCCTAAATCGTGAAGTTTGTTTTCTATATCATGCGAAATTGGCACATTTGCCCCTTCTATGATTATTTTTGCTTTTACTTTTTTATAATTATCTTTGTGAATAACATTGGGTATAGATGCCGGAATTAAAATATCAACCGGCAGTTCGAATATATCTTCGTGTTTTAATTTAGACGAGTTTTTGTATTCGCTCACAGAACCATTTCGTTTTGCTTTGAGGATTTCAGAAAAATTTAGTCCATCCTTATTATAAATCGCGCCTGAAATATCCGAAGTTGCTACTATTTTCGCGCCCATCTTTTCCAGGTACCTAGCGGCAAATTCTCCAACATTGCCAAATCCCTCAATTGCTACGCTTGTCCCCTCTATATTTATATTTGCATATTCGGTGGCTATTTTTGTCGCATTGGCAACTCCAAATCCGGTGCTCCCAAATTCGTGGGGGATGCCGCAGTGCCGTCGAGATCCTTTTTTTGTAAATACGTCGATGCAAAGTTGAGATGGCTTCCCGGTTGCCGAGCGCCATTTTCCATTTGCTTCTACGAACCATTGCATCTCCTCCTCGCCGGAGTTCATGTCCGGTCCGGCGATATATTTCCCCGGCAAAAGAGGCTTAAGCGCGCGGGAAAACGCCTGAACCATTTCTTTCTTTTCTGATTTGGAAGATTTTTTGGGGTCAAAGATTATGCCTGCCTTTGCTCCGCCAAATGGCAATTCTGCCAGAGCATTTTTCCAAGTCATTGTCCTTGCCAAGAGATATGTTTCTTCTATGGTAATATCGGGAGTCATTCGAATTCCGCCCTTTCCCGGCCCAAGCCAAGTATTGTCTATAACTAAAAATCCACGCATGCCAGTTTTTGCGTCATAAACTTCAAGAATATATTCCGGTCCAAATTTGTCGTGCGTAATTTTTGTCATAACACCTTCTGCCTCATCCCAGATTATACCACAACTATATCGCAATCGAGCAAGTGCAAGTGTTTAATGTTTAAATTACATAAAATACGAAGTATACAAAATTTTAACGATCATTAAAAATTTGTATACTTCGTATTTGTAAGAATAAAGCTCTGTACAAAAAATTTGACACCCCGTTTAATTTATACGAAAATATAACTATGGCAAAAAAGAAAGCAGTAGACAATTCTCCGATAGAGGCGAAGGTTTTATAAACTTATACCATAATACTTATGGCGCTTTTGCTTATATTATTGCTCCCGGCAGTCTTGATATTTGCGTTGTACTATGAGCTTATCTGGAAACGATTTGAGCGTGAGAAGCGAAGAGGCCTTGTCGGAATGACAAGTGATTTTATATTTAAAAATGATGAATCGCGAGATGAGCCGGAAAAACATGTTGCCGTGGCTTCGGGCCCCTGGAGCGATTGGAAATATCGCCTAATGGTCGAGTTGCATCGCAAAAATCAGATTAAGCCGGAAGAGGCAGCGCAGTCTATAGGAATTTCACTTCGCAAGGCCGAGGCATATCTAGATAAGCTGGAAAGCGAGGGCAAGGTCCAACAAGCCGGGGATTCCGAAAGAGGAATATTTTACAAGGTTGTAATCGATTAGGCCATGAAAAATATTGTAATTTTGGGCGCCGGATTCGCGGGACTCAAAACTGCGATAAAATTGGAGAAGAGCCTAAAAAAATCCTTCGGCAACGCTCCCTCCTCCGCCAAGGCTTCGGCGGGCAGGCAGGACAAGCTCCACCATGAATGGAGCGTTATTTTGATAGACAGAAACAGTTTCCATACGTATACATCCTCGCTATACGAAGTCGCAAGCGCGTACAGCCGGAAATATGCCGAGGATTTTGAAGAATTACTCGGGAGTTCTTCATGTTTATCTCTAGTAGATATCATCGGCAGAAAGAAAATTACTTTTATCAAACAGGAAGTTGCTGGTATAGATTTTATAAAAAAATTAGTAACTACAAACACGGGCGATGCGATCCCGTTTGAATATTTGGTCCTGGCACTCGGGTCAGAAACCTCTCATTTTGGAGTACCCGGAGCAGAACAATGCTGTTTCTCGCTAAAAACTCTGCAAGATGCTTTAAATATACGAAAAAGAATAAAAGAAATTTTTGTACAGCATAAAGCACGGGGCTTAAATGGTAAAATAAAAATAATTATGGCGGGCGCAGGCCCTACGGGAGTTGAAACTATTGCGGAAATCGCAAAATACGCTGGTCATCTTGCGCGAGATTATAAGATAGACCGTTCAGGCGTAAATATTTTATTGCTTGAGGCGCGGGATGAAATTTTGCCATATACTGCGCCCGCTCAACGAACCGCGATTGAAAAACGTCTTAAAAATTTAGGTATTGAGATAATTGCCGGCGCGAGAATCAATGAAGTAATGCAAACATGCGTAGTGCTCGAAGGCGGCGCGAAATGCGAGGCTGATATTATTTTATGGGGCGGAGGCACAAAAGGTCCGGCGATACTCAAGACGTTTAAAGGTATTGAACTTGATAATCGCGGCCGAGCTTTGGTGAATGAATTTCTTTCCCCCTACGTGGGATCCCCCGAAGGGGGACAAATATCCAAGTATGTTTTCGCTATCGGAGACAATGCTGTTTTTGTCGATAAAAAATCCGGTATGCCGGCCCCGGCCACCGCGTATATCGCCGAACAGCAAGCAGATACGGCCGCAAAAAATATTATTCGCTCAATCCAAAAACTGCCGCTTAAAGAATACAAGCCGGCTATTCCTGGCTATATTATATCCTGCGGCGGAAAATACGCGGTAGTTAATATATATGGCGTTACGTTTTCCGGATTTTTTGGCTGGGAATTAAAGCGGCTTATAGATCTCAAATATTTTATATCCATACTGCCATTTTACAAAGCGTTATCTTTATGGTTTAAGGAAATGAATTTATT
>CAYVZN010000058.1:4334-5806 GCA_964456125.1 uncultured Candidatus Saccharibacteria bacterium | reverse complement strand
CGCTCAAAAACAGCGGGTTCAAGCATCCCCGTTCTTTTAACCGCAGAACTGTTATAAATCTCGCGCCCGCGGACCTTAAAAAAGAAGGAGGGATGTATGATCTGCCTATGACTCTAAGTTTTCTCTTGGCATCGGAGCAATCCATATTCAACGCGCAAGATTATCTCTTCGTTGGAGAGTTGGGCCTCGAGGGAAACTTAAGGCCAATCAGGGGTGTTATTTCTTTTGCCATTCTTGCCAAAGAAAAGGGCATAAAAACTCTCGTTGTGCCTTTCCAAAACAAAAAAGAAGCCGGCCTGGTGGGAGGAGTAAACGTCTTCGCGCCCCATAATCTTACCGAAGTCATTGATTTCTTGGAACAAAGAACCAGCAACCAACAACCGATAACCGATAACCTCGACTCAAAAACTGGCGGTGGTCAGTGGCCAGTAGTCAGTGGTCAGTTGCCAGAAATAGACCTCGCGCATATAAGCGGCCAGCAGATAGCAAAGAGCGCGCTAGAAATCGCCGCTGCCGGAGGCCATAATGTTATGATGCAGGGACCTCCGGGCTCCGGGAAAACAATTCTCGCCAAGGCCTTTGCCGGAATTCTGCCCAAAATGACCGAAAAAGAGATGATTGAGATTACAAAAATTTACAGTATTTCCGGAATGTTGGACTCAAAAAACCCTTTAATACAAACTCGCCCTTTCCGCGCCCCGCATCACTCTTCGTCTGAACCCGCTCTCATAGGCGGAGGCGCGCATCTTAAGCCGGGAGAAATAACATTGGCCCACAGAGGCGTTTTATTCTTAGACGAATTTCCGGAATTTCATAGAGATGTAATAGAATCTCTTCGCCAACCCCTAGAGAGTGGATTTATATCGGTTGCCAGGGCTCACGGACGAGCGTATTTTCCGGCAAAATTTATACTCATAGCGGCGTCTAATCCTTGCCCTTGCGGGTTCTACAACGATCCCGAAAAAGCTTGCCAATGCTTTGGTTCTCAACTCCAGCGTTACAGAAAAAAATTATCTGGCCCAATCGCGGACCGCATAGATATACATATAGAAGTGCCTCATCAAAAATATGAAGTGCTTACGTCAGGCAAGCTTGGCGAGCCGAGCGTGAAAGTGCGTGAACGTGTGGAACGCGCGAGAGAGATACAAAAAGAAAGATTCAGAAAAGAAAAAACCCTGCCCGTCCAGCAGGCGGGACTGTGCAACAGCGAAATGCTTATTCCTCAAATTAAAAAATACTGCGTAATCCCGCAGCAAGCCGAGCAGTTTCTGCAAAAATCCGTGGATAAGGACCGCCTTTCGGCCCGCGGCTATCACAAAGTATTAAAACTTTCCCGGACTATAGCGGACCTTGCCTCCCGTGAAAAAATAAACACTAATGACGTATTAAGCGCTATTAAGTATAACGCTACTAATAACTAATGACCTATAACCCATAACTAACAACAAACGGCCGTTATAGGTTATAGGTTA
>CAYVZN010000058.1:0-4234 GCA_964456125.1 uncultured Candidatus Saccharibacteria bacterium | reverse complement strand
GTTATAGGTTATAGGTTAGCGAAGCGGATTAAGCGCTCCATATACCTCCCAATGCACATGGCAGCCGGTAGAACGCCCTGAGGAACCCATATAGGCAATCAACTGTCCCTGGCCAACACTCTGCCCTGCCGAAACCTCGTTTTGAATGTTATGAGAATATATGGTTTTAGTGCCGTTTGGATGATCTATTTTAACGTATCTGCCATACCCGCTATTCCAGCCGTATCCGTCGGATATCGCAACCGTACCTTTTGCCGCCGCATAAATCGGGGTCCAACAGGAACCTGCTATATCAACAGCGTTTGTCTGGTGAAGTCCTTGGGATCTATGCCCCACCCCTGCGGTAGGGTGAATAAAATAATCATCCAGGTTTTGTAAATTCGCAGTATATTTTGCAGCATATCCAGTGTAGGCCCTGACTGGCTTTTCACCGTCGGGTATAATGATATAATCGCCTTCAATAATGCCTCCCGCCCCATCCAGGCCGTTAAACGCGATGATCCTTGCTATTTCTCCTTTAAATTGGCTTGCGATGCCCGAAACAGTATCACCGGATTGCACTTTATATCTAATCCCTGAAACGGGCAAAATTATAAGCTCGTCTCCGGGTTTTATATACTCTCCGTCAGATAGATTATTCGCCCAAAGAAAGGTATTTGTAGTTATTCCAAATGAAGCCGCAATAACTGATGGGATGTCGCCGGGCTTCACCGTGTACTTTATTATTTCACTTCTTGAATTCTCCGGCGTAGAAATAGTCAGGGGAGAGGATTGTTTTAGGAGCGAACTACCCAAAGATGAAGCAAGCGATGGCTCTGTTGGGCCCTCGCCATACCCATAAAAACTCTCGGTAGTCATAACCCCTACTGGGGTGCCCGCGTTACGCACCCCGCTAAAAAACACTAGAGAGGCCGACTGCATCGTAGGACCGCCTTGTGCTAACCCAAGCCCTTCTTGTGAGGCAACTTCTTTTAGTCTGCCGATATCAGAGTTTGTTCCAGCTAAAAAATACGAGGGCAGGGCAAAGGCCGCTAGCATAATAAAAAAAAGTGGAAATAATACAAAAATCCACTTTCTGTTTTTAATCATAGGTTTATATTAGGGTTTTGAGGCCTTTTTGTCAAGCAGAAAAATGTGGATTATAATGACCTCACCCACCCTCCTTTACACAAGGTTTAGGAGGGGCAATGCAACCCCTCCTACCTCACCCCCCCTTGCCCCCCCCTCCTTATAAAGAAGAGGGGGAAACCTGCATAAGACGTGTATCAAGAGCTCCCCTCCTCCGACTATAGTCGGAGGAGGGGGAAACCTGCATAAGACGTGTATCAAGAGCTCCCCTCCTCCGACTATAGTCGGAGGAGGGGTCGGGGGTGAAGTAGGCAAACTATATGGATATTTTCGCAAACCTAAATCCAAAGCAGCGCGAGGCCGTGGAAACCATAAATGGCCCTGTTTTGGTTGTGGCCGGCCCCGGATCCGGCAAAACAAAGACCCTTACACATCGAATAGCATATTTAATATCCAAGGGCGTAAAGCCATATAATATTCTCGCTGTTACTTTTACTAATAAAGCCGCCGAAGAGATGAAAAACAGAGTGCATCTTCTGCTAGCTACCCTCCCCAACCCCCCCTTCGTAAGGGGGGGGGATCAGCCCCTAATCGGTACTTTTCACAGTGTATGCGCCCGGATTTTACAAAAAGAAGCATACGCGCTGGGCTACTCGCCGGGATTCAGCATATACGACGAAGAAGATGCGCTGAAACTGATAAAAAACATAATGAAAGAGCTTAAAATTGACCAAAAACAATATGCTCCGACAAAGATTCGCGCCATTATATCCTCTCTTAAAAACGAACTCGTCAGTCCCGAAGACTACGATATAGAAGCCGAGGGGCCTTTTGCTGCGCATGTTCAAAAAGTATATAAAAATTACCAAAATCAGCTCAAAGAACAAAATTCCATGGATTTTGACGACCTTTTAATGAAAACTGTAGAATTATTTACTGATAACCCAAAGGTTCTTCAAAAATACCAATCGCAGTTTAAGTATATATTGGTAGATGAATTTCAGGACACTAATCTCAGCCAATATAAGATAGCAAGCGATCTTGCCCGAAATCACAAGAATTTATACTGCATAGGCGACTTGGATCAGTCTATATATTCTTTTCGGGGAGCAGACTACAGAAATATCCTGTATTTTGAAAAGGATTGGCCGGAAGCAAAAATTATAACATTAGAGCAAAACTACAGATCCGTGCAAAACATATTAGACGCCGCGCATAATATTATTTCTCTAAACACACAGCGCAAAGAGAAAAAATTATGGACGGAAAACGGACAGGGCGATCGCATTATAATAAAAGAGGTTGAAGATGAAGCAGGGGAAGGAGAGTTTATAACCAGCGAAGTAGAACGGCTTGTGCGCGAAAGAGGGCTCACGCTAAAGGATTTTGTCGTGCTTTACCGCACAAACGCCCAGTCTCGGGCCGTAGAAGAATCCTTCTTGCGCGCCGGCTTTCCGTATAAGATTATAGGTGGGATAAAATTTTATCAGCGAAAAGAAATTAAAGATATACTAGCTGTTCTAAGATTGTGCTTGAATATAAATGACGTTATGGCGAAGGATAGGTTGTCCGGGATACCCACAAAATTCCTAATTTTCAATTTTCAATTTTCAATTTTCAAACAATCTCCAAACGCTAAAACTAAAATAATAGATGCTCTAACCGCGGACTTTACTGAAAAAAGCAAAAAGCTTAGACTTACAGAATTATTAGAATATATAATTAGAAATACTGGTTTTGAAGAATATTTGCGCGATGGCACGGATAGGGGAGAGGAACGATGGGACAATGTACGGGAACTTCTATCTGTTTGCCAAAAATACTCGGCCGAGGAGCCCGAGAGCGCAATAAGAATGCTTCTTGAAGAAGCCGCGCTTGCGCAGGAAACCGATAATCTTGAGTACGAAAAAGATCTTGTAAATCTTATGACGCTCCATGCCGTAAAAGGCCTTGAGTTTCCTGTTGTATTTATTGTCGGATGTGAACAAGGGCTTCTGCCTCATTCAAGGGCATTATTTTCAAATGAAAACGAATTTGAGGAAGAGCGACGCCTTTGTTATGTGGGAGTAACGCGCGCTAAAGAAAAATTATACTTAACTTTTGCCCAACGCCGCATGCTTTTTGGAAAATACCAATCCAACCCGCCATCGGAATTTTTGCAAAGTATTCCGGAACATTTGATGGAGTTTGTGCCGGCGGAAGAAGAAAGAGTTATAGAATTAGACTAAATACTACATGGACTTCCCCCGTCTGTCCCTTTTCTACCTCACCCCCCTGTCCCCCCTCTCCTTATTAAGGGAGAGGGGGGCACCAGTATGAGATGTGTTTCTAGAGCTCCCCTCTCCTTACTAAGGAGAGGGGTTGGGGGTGAGGTGGGAGAGGGGAGCACAGCGGGCGAGGTAGTTACACTACATGGACTTAACCAGCATACAAACTGTAAAATCTCTTCTCAAAAAATACGCTATTCGCCCCAGCAAACGCCTTGGCCAGAATTTTTTAATCAGTAAAAGCGCGGTAAAAAAACTTATAGCTGCCGCCGATATCAATAGCGAGGACATAATTTTGGAAGTCGGCCCCGGCATCGGCACAATAACCGTAGAGCTTGCCAAACTCGCAAAACAAGTAATCGCAGTAGAAAAAGACAGAGCGCTTATTCCCGTGCTCTCAGAAACAACAAATAGCTCTGCTAACATTCAAATACTAAACAAAGATATTTTGAAATTTGAAAATTTGGAAATTGATTGTAAATTGAAAATTGAAAATTGGAAATTAGTAGGAAACATTCCCTACTACCTCACCGCCCCTCTTATCAGAAAATTTCTAGAATCAAAAAACCCGCCCAAATCCATAGTCTTTATAATCCAAAAAGAAATGGCTCAACGAATATGCGCCAGCCCGCCGGATATGAGTATACTCGCCGTGTCGGTTCAGTTTTACGCAAACGCGGAGATTATAACCTATATACCTCGCAGTTCTTTTTGGCCAATGCCTAAAGTTGATTCTGCTATTATTAAAATTACACCGCGGGCTGTCATTGCGAGGAGGCCCTCCGACTACAGTCGGAGGGCCGACGCGGCAATCTCAAAAACTTTTTTTAAAACAGTCCGGGCCGGATTTTCTAACCCGAGAAAACAACTGGGCAATAATTTGTCGAAAGAATTGCTGA
>CAYVZN010000057.1:0-5939 GCA_964456125.1 uncultured Candidatus Saccharibacteria bacterium | reverse complement strand
GCAAAACCAAAATCTGAAGAAGAAACAACAGAGCCGAATTGGCGGGTCCATTCAACGGGTGGAGCGGTTTCGGCGAGAGCGTAGTAAACGAAGGCAAAAACAAAAACTATTACAAAAACAACTGTAATAGAAAAAATATTGACCTTGCCGTCACTTTGCATGTGGCCTAAGTTAGTCGCCTACTACTTCTTTGATCCTCGCCGATAGCTCTTTTAATTCCACTTGTGACTTCACTAAATAATCTAATGCCCCAAGTTTTTTTGCGTTTTCCACGTCTTCTGGATTATCTCCCAAATTGGTCAGGATAATAACCGGAATTTCTTTGCTGCTTTCCCATTTTTTTAGCTCCTTTAGGGTTTCTACTCCGTTCATTTTAGGCATCATGACGTCGAGCAATATAATATCCGGCTTCTCTTCTCTTATTCGCGATAAGGCCTCCTCACCGTCCGCGGCGGTATTTACTTTATACCCGTCAGCTGTAAGTTTTTTTTGATAGACACGTATTATAAGTGGGTCGTCGTCGACTAATAATATTACTTTTTGCCTGTCTAGTTTTTTTTCTGTAGATTCAACCATGAAAATTTTCAATTTTCAATTTTCAATTTTCAAACTTTTGAAAATTAAAGAATTGGAAATTGATTGAAAATTCGTAAATTGAAAATTTGAAAATTATGACACTTCTTTACTCAACCTTTTGGTTATCAAATACACCGGCATCACCATAATAATCATAATTATCACAACCGCGCCCAGTGTTAGCCTGTTAGACTGCTCGGCGGTTTCTAAAATTTCGTTTTGAGCTTTCGCGGCGGATAGCATTCCCACTATATTATTGTCCGCGTCTCTTATGGGCAGGAAGCTCGCAAGGTACGGCCTCGAAAAAATCTTGGTACGCAGTGTTGTTCCCGTGCCCAGTTCAAGAACACCCTTCAAAACTTCCGGGTCTGTCTGCTTTACGCCGATACTGCGTGTGCGGCCATCCGGGTGAAGATAGGTCGCGGCCACCATTGTGTTGCCCTCAAAAATAGACATGTCCAGACCCGTTATTCTTTTCATGTTATCGGCCAGCGCGTTATCAAGGGAGAATCCGCCGATTACGACTCCCAAGATTTCTCCTCTATCCGCTATGGGAGAGGCGGCTCTGATAGAAAATTTTTCCGCGGAGCTAGTTTCTATAGTTACGAATGGCTCGCCCGCGAGCGCGCTTCCCGACGCTCTTTCTTTTGATAGATTGTCCTCTTTCTTAGATAAGGCATGCGCTCTTAAAATCACAAAGCCTTCTTGATCCAAGACAGTTAGAAACCCTAGATTTTCTTTATCCATAAAATCACTCGCTAACTCTTCTATCTTTATAAAATCATCTAATGCCAACGCTTGAGCAAGCTCTGGATCTCTTGCGAACAATTTTGTTTTGGCTAATGCCTCCTCCTCAAGGCCAGATATTGTAAAATCAAGAACCCTCGCGTTTGTTAAAAGACCCTCTCTCGTCTGATCTTCCATGCGGGTTATCAAAATACTCGAAAAAGTAAGAGTTACGATTACTGCCATAAATAAGGTCAGCGAGATAAAAACAAGCAGAAGTTCTTCCCGAATACGAAGCTCAAGATATTTCCACACCCACCATCCCAGGGCAAAAAATCCAATAAGCTCAAGGCCGTGCCCTATCACCCATAACCCGCTAAAACTATCCTGATCATAAAAAATCGCGCTCAACGATCCCAGCGAGAGGAATAAAAACGCTACCCAAAAAGGCATAAGGGCTTTTTTTGTTTCCCGTTTATATTGTCGAAACGCCAAGATCGTAATAAGAAAGAGGCCAGCGGTTACTGCTATGTTCAATGGGTTAAGCGCCGCCGCAAGAGAAGGCAGAATTAAAACTGCTTTGAATTCCGGACGCGCTATCAGCGATTCAGCAAGCAAGTTAATCAGGACAAATAAAATACCGAATATAAACAATGCGTACCCCAAGAATATAACAAAATCAGAAGAAAAGTTGAACGCGTGAATAATCTGCCATACAGCGAGCATCGCAAAACCGATGCCACGCGACGCGCCTTTAAAATTCCGCCTGACCAAAAACGAGTCAAGCGCAAGCCATGCGGCTACCAAGAATGCGAGCGCCCCCAAGATTTCTAAGGCAAAATGCAGATTGTTTAAAAGAAAAAATAATGACATTGTTACGTATGGTTAAAATATGAAAGCACTTTCTCTACAATCTCCTTTATTATATTTTACAACGTTGTTAATAAAATTAACAGCAACAGTCTTGCCCAATACGCAGTCCTTATTCTATATATAGATTATACATCAATCTTCATCTCTATATATAATGGTGTGAAAAAACTTGAACTACAACCCAAAAGCACGGCGCTTGTTGTTGTCGCGCATCCTGACGATGAAACTATTTGGATGGGAGGAACCATAGAGCGGCACAAAAATATTTCGTGGACTATTTTCGCGCTGTGCCGAAAAAGCGATCCAGATAGGATGCCAAAATTTCTGAAAGTTGCCGAACATTATAACGCTCGCGGAATTATTTGCGATCTTGAGGACGAAGATATAATTACAATAAAACAAAGTATTCCAGAAATTAAAAATATAATTCACCGCGAATTAAGCGAAAAAAAATTTGATTATATTTTTACTCATGGCTACAATGGAGATTACGGACACCCGCGTCATGTCGGAGTTCACAACGCGGTGCGCGATATGATAAAAAATAAAGAGTTAAGCGCGCGGAAAAATTTTTATTTCGCGTATAAACTTGATGACGCAAAAAAAATCGCAACGCCCCGCACAGACGCAAAATTTTATATTAATCTATCCGGCAAAGAATTCAAATCAAAACGCGATGTAATTAAAAAACTTTACGGCTTCAGACAAATGTCATTTGAGAATCGAAGCTGCTCGCGGATTGAGACGTTTACTATATGAGATCTGTAATACTATACGCTTATCCCCCCGAAACAGACGGCTTAAGCCTGCAGGGCGATATGCTCTATCGGGGGATGAAAGAAAATAATGAACAAGTAATGCCCTGCCACTGGAAAGGGGCACTGCAGAAGAATTGGATTTACAAACATTTTAATCCCGACGTGGCTATTGGCATTGGATTTTGGGGATATACTCCCGACATCATACTTGATCCCCAAAAATTCGGCATAACTCCAGTTCCTTGGCTCGTTGCCGATGGGTGGATAGCAAACTATCACAATATTTTAAATGATTTGCCGCTCGTATTTGTCACAAGTTCGTGGGTAAAAGACGTATACGCTAGAGACGGAGTTGACGTGAAAAATTTCGAAGTGGCTCCGGTAGCCGTTGAGCCGAACATTTTTAAGCCAATCCCAAAATCCGATTCACGAATCAAAAAACTTCGCGAGATGCTTGGCGTAACCCCCGAAGAAAAAATGATCTTGACGGTAGGTGGGGATGTTACTTCAAAGGGCGCGCAAGAAGTATTCGGCGCGCTTGCAAAAATAGACAAGGAATTCTCTACATGGAAATACGTTTGTAAGGGATGGAAAAACGACTCGGATAGAGATCACGGCAGTGAAGAAGAAGAGCTAATAGATCTTCTTGGCCTTAAGAGAAATAAAATTTCGTTTCTTGAAGGTTCATATTCCCGTGAATTTATGCCTTATCTTTTAAACGCGGCGGACATATACGCAGCTCCGAGCCGCATAGAGGGATTTGGCATGATACAGGTTGAAGCGCAAGCATGCGGCATACCTGTAATTTCCATAGACGCGATGGGTCCGAAAGACACCGTAATTCATGGACAAACCGGCTATCTCGCGAGAATAGAGTCCACGATTGATCTTGATAGCGAACTCGTTGATCCTGATATGGGTTTTGAAAAGGAAATGAGAATCTTCTTTGATAAATCAAAAACTTTCGCTTACAGAGCAAGCATAGATGACCTTGCGGATTATTTGCTTACTCTTCTTACTGATGACAAAAAAAGAATCGCCATGGGAGAGGCCGCGCGAGAGCACGCCGTAAAAAACTTTAACTATCAAGACCTCGCCGCGAAAATGACGCGTACAATAAAACAACGTCTCAATCTCTCTTAGGATTAAACAGGAAAAAGTAGAATAAGGAAAGTATAGCCGCGAAAAATACGAACTCAAGACGCGCGGCAAAAAGAATAGCGAGCAAAAATACGAACACGCGAGCTGATATAACTGGCAGTTCTCTAAGCACCAAGAATTGCGCGTCGTCTGTTTTGGCGTTTTGATATAAAAACGCATTATACGGCACGAGAAAAAATCGCAGAAAAAACCCCAACAACATACTTACGATATAAAACCCAACAGCGCTTTGGGTTAAAAACGTTCCAAGAAAAGTTGCTATTAATAGAAGCGCCCCAACTCGCAACATTTTCTTTTTATTATATCGATCAGCAAATCTTCCTATTATTAGCGTAAATCCCATCATTCCGACTGATAACAAAGTTCCAATTAAGCCAACATCGGTTAAACTGTAGAGACTCAAATAAACAACAATGGGAAAAATTATCCCGACAGTCTCCTCCGTTATGTTATCAAAGAACTCCGAGATAAAATAAATTTTGTTTCGTAGCCAAACTTCTTTAAATCGTTGCAAGGAAAATCGAAAATTAGTTTTTTCCCTGTTGAGCCCACGAAGAAAACTAATAGCTGCGATGCTCACAACAAAAACGAGTACAAATAATGCTGGAAAGCCAAACAGCGCCGCGACTATACCGCCTATAAGGGGGGCTAATAATCCTAAGGCCTCGGGGAGTACAAAAAAATGGCTCATTTGTTTTGCCATTGCTTTTGCCTGGGCGTAACGCGTAAATAAAACATTTAGAGGTATCCAATAGAAAGCGCCCTCTATGCCTCCGACTATGGCAACGAAATAAATGGACAAGCTGCTCTGTGTTTGTAAAAGATACAAAAGAAAAAGATATATAGCGAGAAAAATGAATCTAATACGCAATGTGGGAACAAGCCCCAACCGATTTGATAAGAGTACTACGGCAAACGCGGAGGCAAAAAGAACAATATTATGCAAAATCAAAAACAGCATCACCTCGGCAATAGAATTTCCGAGCCTCAATAGATAAATAGGAATAAAGATAGAAACAAGAGAAAACGCAAACCCGGAACTCACCGCATGCATCTTAAGAATATTCCAAATTGGTTCTGACTTTTGCATGACTTCTATACTATTATATACTATAAAATGCTTAAATAAATATTCTAATCATGAATATACGCATTATAGATAAATCTTTAGAGCAATTTATTGAATCCCTAGAAAAGCCTACTGTTGCCAAAATACTGCGCACAATTGATCTCCTCGAGACATTCGGTTCGAAGTTGGGTATGCCGCACAGCAGAAAGATAGCACACAAAATTTTTGAATTGCGAGTACGCAGCATACAGGAAATCAGGATTCTTTATGTTTTTCATAAAGAATCCGCTATTCTTTTGCATGGGTTTGTTAAAAAGTCGGAACAAACTCCAAAAAAAGAAATACGGCTTGCATTGCGGAAACAAAAAATGCTTGACGGTAAATAACATATACGTTATACTGATATTATGAAAAACTATAAAAGACTTAAAGCTAAATTATTGAAAGATAAGCAAATCAAAAAAACCTATGGGGAGTTAGGATCTGAATTTGAATTAATACATTTAATTATTCAAAGGAGAATCTCTCGAGGTTTTACGCAAAACGATCTAGCCAAACGTATTGGAACAAAACAATCTGCAATTTCGCGTTTGGAGTCTGGAACGTATAATCCGTCCCTTTCATTTTTGAGAAAAGTGGCGGCGGCGCTTGACGCACGCGTAGAAATCTTGATCCACTAATATCTTATTATAACTAGAAAAATAGCACCCTCTCCTGCCGTACGCACTCGTACGCGAAAAGATACGTTCCCGCGGACCAAGCCTGGTAGGGCGTGC
>CAYVZN010000056.1:0-5999 GCA_964456125.1 uncultured Candidatus Saccharibacteria bacterium | reverse complement strand
AACTCAAGCGTTATACAAAGAAATACCGCCATCTCAAAGAGGCGGTTATTTCTATCTTCGAAAACCTTGATAAAAGGCGGCATATTCATATTGGCTCTAGCGTGTACAAGGTGCGACTTCATACAAAAGACATTTCCAGAGGGAAAAGCAAATCATTTCGTTTATTGGTATTTGTCATGGAAACAGAGATGTATCTTGTTCCCATTTGCGTCTATTTCAAGGGCGATCATGAGGATATTACGAAGAAAGAAATCAACGATCATTTAGAGATGATTCTTTTTGAGTTGCGGATAGAAAAATTTATACGCTAATTGCGATTTTTGTAGTACAATATGTTCATGCCTTTCTCCAAATATTTCAAACCCGAAATCAAAGTATGTAACAACGAACAGCGGCATTTATGATATAATAATTTATATGTCATTTATATGTCAGATGATAATCTAATTTTAATTATCGCGTTTAGCGCTGCGTTTCTTGGTGTGCTTTTTTTATTTTTTCTTTCAGTTTTTAAATTAAAAAAGGACTACAGGAAATTAGAAGAATTGCTTGAAGAAAGAACAAGAAAGCTGGATCAGGAAACCGATAAACTTCTTCATGTTACGCAGAATATGCCGGAAGGGGCAATCCTTTTGGACACATCCGGCAAGATAGTTTTTGCCAACAATGAATCCAGAAATATTTTGGGCGGGGAGCTGGGTAACATGATAGGATCGCTTGAGAAAAAATTTTCAAAATCAAAAGTTAAAGAGCACTTGGCAAAATGCACCCAGAATGAACCTTCTACTATAGCTGAAGCTGAGACCGATGGAGAAATTTATTCAATATCTTTTCAATGTTTGCAAATGTTAAAGGGATTATACTATGGCCATTTGATTTGGATGAGAAATATCACGGAGGAAAAACAGCTTGAACGTTCAAAGACGGAATTTGTCGCCATAGCTTCTCATCAGCTGCGCACTCCGGCCACTGTAATCAAAGGAAATATTGAGATCTTGCGCGATAAAACCTTTGGAATGGGGGAATTGAGCAAAGATCAGTCGGATATTTTAGATCAGATAGATTTAGCTAACGATAGAATGATCCGCTTGGTGAACGATATGCTGGATGTGTCTAAAATAGAAAGAGGCGAAATAGAATTTAAATCGGAAAGCGTAAATATGCAAGAGTTACTGGAATCGATTATGGAAGATCTCGCTGATTATTCTAAAAAGTATGGTGTCAAGATTAAATATTCAAAGTCCGCTGATGTGGTGCCAAGTATTGTAGCAGACGAAATGCGCGTACGCCAGGTATTTCAAAATCTTATAGACAACGCTATAAGATATAGCAGGCATCCCGGCGGTAAAGTAGAAGTATCTTTTAGTATCAAAGAAAGAACGCTCGAAACTAAAATTGAAGATAACGGCATCGGAATTCCAAACGGAGAGAAGGCAAAGATTTTTCAAAGGTTTTATCGCGCGTCAAACGCGGTTAAGTTTTCAAGCGGCGGTGGCACGGGCCTTGGTCTTTACATGGCAAAGGGAATTATCGAAAAATCCGGAGGCAAGATTTGGTTTGAATCGGAAGAAGGTAAGGGCACAATATTCTATTTCACTTTGCCTATTTAGAAACTTAAATCATGAAAACCATTCTACTCGTTGAAGATGACATCCTAGTAAGCCAGATGTACTCAAAGCGGCTTAAGAAAGAAGGCCTTAAAGTTGTTTTGGCTTCGGACGGTATAGAGGGTCTTGAGAAACTTAAATCAGAAAAAATAGATTTAGTTTTGCTTGATATTATGATGCCAAAGATGAACGGCCATGAAATGCTGAAAAGAATTAGAGAAGACCCGAGCATAAAAGATACGCGAGTTGTTGTTTTAACTAATCTCAATGACCGCCCCGAGGACATCAAAGAAATCAAAAAACTGGGCGTAGAAGAATATATTCTAAAATCAGATATAACACTAGCCGGACTCGCGGAAAGAGTCGTAAAATATTTAAAGTAAAAAAATGGACATTTAATTGTATACAAATAATTGTATACAAAACTAAGACGATCGTCTTAGTTTTGTATAGTTGATTTTTATTATAATTAATTAAAATTTATGGACACTTTGTTTTTATTAGGCAGGGTTATATTCGGCGGCTACTTTGTTATGATGGGCACGAATCACTTTATGAAGAATGCGATGCTGACGCAGTACACGGCATCAAAAGGCGTGCCATCGGCAAAAATGGCCGTTTATGTTACGGGCTTGCTGCTTATATTTGGAGGAGCCGGAATTTTGCTCGGCGCGTACACGCAACTGGCGGTTTTGTCGCTGGCGTTATTTCTTATTCCCGTATCTTTCAAGATGCATAATTTCTGGGCGGTAAAAGATCCTATGGCGAAAATGGGCGACATGGTCAACTTTATGAAAAATATGGCATTGCTTGGAGCGGCCCTCATGACTCTTGCAATCCCAAGCCCTTGGACTTACAGCGTATTTTAAAGATACAATGTTTATATGCTTGAAGTAAAAAAGTTAGGGCCAATACTTGAGCCCACAAACCTTGATTTTGAAAATCTTGCCGTATTAAACCCGGGAACTTTTCAAGATGGGGAATTTGTGCACATGTTTTATAGGGCTATTGATGATAAATATCAGTCAAGTATTGGCTACGCGAAACTAAGGGGTCCCACAGAGATTGTGGAAAGATGGGAAAAACCAATATTATTTCGCGAGTATATCTATGAGAGCAAGGGGCTTGAGGATCCTCGGATTGTAAAAATAGGGGATATTTTTTACATGACTTATGTGGCGCACGACGGCAAAAATGCGATAACAGCGTACGCGACGAGTAGCGATCTTAAAACATTCAAAAAGAATGGCATGATAAGTCCCAACATGAAATACAGCGAAGTCGAAAGCATATTGGGAAAATCGGAATCGCGCTTGAAGGACACATACTTTTTATTTGCTGATTTTTATGAACAAAACGAAGGAAATGATGTCCTTTTATGGCATAAGGATGTAATTTTTTTCCCTCGAAAAATTAACGGAAAATTTGCAATGATGCACAGAGTTATACCAGACATTCAGATTGTTTTATTTGATAGTCTCGAGGATCTACAAAGCCGAGAGTTTTGGGAAAACTATCTTAAAAACTTAGCCAAGTATGTTGTCCTTGAAAACAAGCATTGGTTTGAGTCAAGAAATATAGGCGGGGGATGTGTTCCAATCGAAACGGATGCCGGCTGGATTTTAATCTTTCACGCGGTTGAAGAGACAAACAAAGGCCGGGTATATCACGCTTGCGCCGCGCTTCTCAATAAAGATAATCCTCTTAAAGTTATCGGACGTCTTCACGAGCCGCTTTTTTCTCCGACGGAAGAGTGGGAGAAATCGGGATTTGTATCAAATGTTGTTTTTCCTACTGGGAGCGCTATATTTGGCGATACATTATACATATATTATGGCGCCGCGGATAAAAGGATAGCCGTAGCTTCGGTAAGTATAAATGAATTAATTAAAGAAATGGTAGACGTGTCCAAGGGGCATAATCATGGCAAAGAAACAATCAGCTAATAAAATTCTCCATCTCTCCACGTTTCCTCCAAGGGAATGCGGTATTGCCACATTTACGCAGGATCTCATATTCGCGTTTGATAGAAAATTCAATCCAAAAATAAAATCGCAGGTCTTGGCGCTCAACGATCACTCAACTAGTATTTACAACTACGACAAAAAAGTTATGGACGAGATTCCATCCGCGGATCTTGAAAGTTACGTTTCTTTGGCAAAAAAACTGAATCGCATGGACGACGTAAAAATTATCAATATTCAGCACGAATTCGGGCTCTTTGGCGGGGATTGGGGGAATTATATTATTCCATTTCTTCAGGTGATAGAGAAGCCCGTTGTTGTAACATTACATTCAGTGCTTTCCATTAAAGACGGGCGCCTTGGGAAGAGAAATTCGTATCTTAAAAAAATCATAAATTCCATAGCCGAAAAATCCAGCGCCCTTGTTGTAATGAATAAATTTTCTCAAGAAATATTGGAAAGCGAGTACAACATACCCAGTTCAAAAATTTTTTTAATTCCTCACGGGATTCCCCAAACTCCGCTTGAGCCGAGTGAGAAATTCAAAGCGCTTTTTGGGCTTGAAGGAAAGATCATTCTTTCCACGTTTGGGCTTCTTAGTCCGAACAAAGGAGTGGAATACGCGATTCGCGCGCTGCCCAATGTTGTGAAAAAATATCCCAATGTTGTCTACATGGTGCTCGGAGTTACGCACCCGCAAATAAGGGCGTGGGATGGAGAAACATACAGAACATTCCTTACGCAGGAAACCGAAAAACTCGGTTTAAAAAATAACGTAAAATTTTACAACAAATATCTTACCCTCGAAGAAGTTGTAAATTATCTCAAGGCAACGGATGTCTACGTTTCTCCGAGTATTGATTCGGAGCAGTCCGTTAGCGGGACATTAGCATACGCGCTTGGCTGCGGAAGGCCGGTTGTCGCGACGGATTCAATGTACGCGAAGTATCTTGTCAACCAAAATAGCGGGGTTCTTGTAAGCCCTAAAAATCCGGCAGAGATTGAAAAAGCGATTTTAGGCATGCTTCAAAACCCCAAGCAATTAAAATCAATGAGCATTGGCGCGTACGAGTTGTCTCGTAAAATGATCTGGCCAAATGTAGCAGTAGAGTACTTTAAATTATATCAGAAATTTACCGATATTAGGGAAGAAGAAACAAAATTCCCCCCGATTAAAATGGATCACATTGTCCGCCTCACTGATAATTTTGGGATGCTTCAGTTCGCGAAGTATATCAAGCCCCAGCGAAGATATGGATATACTTTAGACGACAACGCCCGCGCTTTGATCGCGTGCGTTAAGTGCTATGAGAAATCTTTTGATCCGGAAATTCTGGATCTTGCAAAAAAATATATGAAAGCTATAAAGTTCATGCAAACGACAAGGGGAGAGTTTGTAAGCGCTGTTTCATATCAAAAAAAACGTGATTCAAACAAATACGAGGATGTTCAGGGGAGAGCCGTGTGGGCCTTGGGGTATGTTGCTTCTTGCGACTTTTTGCCGGAGGGACTGGCTATTGAAGCGGCTTATATGTTTAAAAAGGCGCTTAAGTTTATCATGAAACTTGATTCGCCCAGGGCAATCGCTTTTTCAATGACGGGTATTTATCATTATATTAAAAAATATCCCGCGAAATATATTTTAAATCTATTTGGAAAATTAGCCGAATCTCAATTTAATCTTTATAAAAATCGCGCGAACGACGAATGGCAATGGTTTGAGGATTACCTTACATATTCAAACAGTAAATTATCGGAATCTTTACTGTACGCGTATCTTGGAACGCGTAAGAAAAAATACCTTACCGCGGCAGAAGACTCTCTGGAATTTCTTAGCAAAAATACATTCAAGGACGGAATTTACTGGCCAATAGGGCAAAACGGGTGGTATTTCAGAAATAAAACAAGGGCGTATTTCGACCAACAGCCCGAAGATACCGCGTCTATGGTTGAAACAAAGGCGCTTGCTTATCAAATCACAAAAAATAAAAAACATCGCAGAGACGCCCTAAACGCCTTTAAGTGGTTTTTGGGCAAAAACCACTTAAATCAAATGGTGTATGACGAAGTTACGGGCGGGTGCAACGACGGAATTCACCAAAACCGCATAAATCTGAATCAGGGGGCGGAATCTACGGTGTCGTATCTTTTAGCAAGGCTAGCGATTGAGGAGGTAACAGAGTAATTATGAGCACTATAGATGAAGCAAAACTGCAAGCTGTAATTGTCCTCAAACACTGTGCTAAACCGGTGGGGTTTTACGCTTCCGGCCTGCCCGGAGGGTACGAGGCTTTGTGGGCACGCGACAGCATGACAACTTCGCTCGGAGCGTGCTTTGCGGGCGGGGAATTTAAAAAAACCTTCGCAAAAAGTTTGGAGCTTCTAAGTGAAAATCAATCCGAGCATGGGCAAATTCCAAACGCGGTTG
>CAYVZN010000055.1:0-6138 GCA_964456125.1 uncultured Candidatus Saccharibacteria bacterium | reverse complement strand
ACGCTTCTTCCTGCTAATATATATGTATACGGCGGCGGGGCATATTTGCCGCAAACTTTAGCTGCGCTCGCGGAAAATCGCTGGCGTGAAAATCTTTCATTTTTTTCCAAACCACGGGTCACGGCGATAAAACTTCCAGAGCAGCGAGTCCCACTTTCAATGGTTGATATGTATACAGTGCAAATACGGAATGAAGACGATCGTGCAAAAATATTAAGGCGAAGTCTGCGATTAATCCAGGGCTAAGAAATGAAAAAGTAAAAAATAAAAATGAAAAATGACAATGTAAAATTTAAAAATTTGCTATATAACACTAAGCTTTGTGCGATGTTGGATATTTTGCATTTTGATATGTAACTTTTATTTTTTCATTTTTATTTTTTATTTTGAGACATGGATTCCTATATTATTCAAGTTCAGCCGAGAGATGAATTGACCGAAATTATAGACAAAATTATCAACACAAAAGCTGGGCGTGTTTATCTTTTAATACCCGAGAAATCACACATTGCGGAGCATCTTCTAAATTTTCGTCTTCTTAAACGCGAAGCAGACACGCTGGGAAAGGAAATCATTGTGGTTTCGGAAAGCGCGCGAGTGCAAAGCTTGGCCGTTAAATCCTCCTTGCAGGCGCATCAGGAAACACCGGAGTTAAGCGAGCAAGCGCAAAAAGGGAGTCGCTCGGTAAGGGTTTCAAAATCTCCCCGTTTGGCTGATATTATGCCTCCCCGCGCGGAACCCGCATTGCCCTCCCGCTCCGACTCTGAATCGAGGCGAGCGAATCGAGGCGAGCCGAAGAAAGTGATTCCCAATAAAGTCCCCTTACGGGGGATGTCCAGCAGGGACAAAGGTTTAGTTTCACGAAACAATATCGCGAATTTTTGGAATAAGCGCGGGGAATCAGACAAAAAAATTCTGTTGCCGAAAATTTTATCCAAGACCGCCGCCTTGATTCGATCGCGGAGCCGGCTCCTTTCGCCTCCAAAATTAAATATTCATCTAAATTTTGATAAAGCGAGTTTATTGAGGACCCTTCTATTTTCACTGATTGGAATTTCTGCCGTTGTTGCCGCGGTTACCTTTTATTCGATATTGCCATCCGCGAAAGTCTTTATCACGCCCGTGACAGAGGACGTTACATTGGAAATGGATATTAGCGATTCTATAGATACGCAGGTTTTTGAAAAAGCAGTGGAAGATTCAAAAACGGCCGTAGCCTCTGGCGAACGCGAAGTACGCGATAAGGCGACGGGTATAATAAAAGTGTACAATTCATATAGTTCTTCCCCCCAGACCCTCGTAAAAACCACGAGGTTCATTTCTGAATCCGGAATTCTTTTTAGAACAACCGAAACCGTTGTTGTTCCCGGGGCTGCTGTCGAAGAGGGCGAAATCATTCCAAGCTTCGCGGATGTCGGCGTGATAGCTTCCGAGGCCGGATCGGAATACAATATTGGCCCTTCAACATTTTCAATACCGGGATTTAAAGGAACTCCCAAGTACCTTGCGTTTTATGGAAAATCCGAAAGTAGCTTCACCGGAGGCAAAATAGGTGTTGACAGCGTAGTTACACAAGATGATTATGATAATTTGAAGAAAAACCTCACTGCGGAATTAGAAATGAAGACTGCCGATGCTCTAAGTTTGCTGCTTCCCGAAGGATTTGTGATTCCAGACGGCGCAAGCTATATTGGCAAGGCTGAGATCGTTTCCTCAAAAAATGTCGCAAGTTCGGCGGAGGAGTTTACAATGACGGGATCCATCTCGATCAAGGCAATTGCTATAAAGGAGGCGGATGTTATAAATTCTATGAGATCAGAATTTGAAAGCGAGTTTCCCGATAAAAAGATTTTAACTAATGGAGAGAAAGTAACATATACCGTTTCAAATGTTAATTTTGAAAAAGGGACCCTGAAACTTAAAGCTTCGATGATTCAAAAAGCAATCCCGGACATTAACATCGAAGAAATTAAGGAAAATCTTGTCGGAAAAAGAGAGGACGTTGTCCGCTCTTTCCTCGCCTCGAACCCCGATATTAAAGAGGCAAAGATAACCTTTTGGCCCTTCTGGGTGAACAAGATACCCGAAGATCTAAGCCGCGTGGAGGTTACCATATTGACTTTTTAAGAACTATTTGCTAACCTATAAAATAATCTATAAATGGTAAAAAATAAGGAACAGAAAGAAGGAATAGTGGTAGAGGCCTTGCCAAATACTACTTTTCGGGTACAACTAGACCAGGATAGTGAAATTTTAGCGCACCTTTCCGGAAAAATGAGGTTGAATTTTATTCGGATATTGGCGGGTGACAAAGTCTTAATCGAGCTTAGCCCCGATGGCGAAAGAGGGCGGATAGTATATAGATATAAATGAAGCTAGATATAGATGAAAGTTAGATCTTCAATAAAAAAAATGTGCAAGAACTGCAAAATAGTTCGACGCGAAGGTCGAGTTTTTATTATATGTAAAAGCAACCCTAAGCATAAACAGAGACAAGGGTAAAGAAATGAAAAATGAAAAAATAAAAATGAAAAATGATTTTGTTATGAAATGTGTATTTTTTATTTTTTATTTTTTATTTTTTAATTTGAAACGTGCCAAGAATAGCGGGAATTAATATACCCGACAACAAAAGAATAGACGTCGCGCTTACCTACATATATGGTTTAGGTTTTTCTTCCTGCAAAAAAATTTTAGCGCAGGCAAAGATTAGTCCGGATATAAAATCAGACAAATTAAGCGCGGCAGACTTAAACTCGCTTCGCAGCCTTATAGAAGGCGGTTATAAAGTAGAGGGGGAATTGAGAAGAGAGGTTCAGATGAATATAAAACGGCTAAAAGATATAAATTGTTATAGAGGCATAAGGCATGCCAAGGGTCTTCCGGTCAGGGGTCAGCAAACCCGCACAAACGGCCGAACTATTCGCGGAAATGTCCGCCGGACAATGGGCAGCGGCAGAAAACCGGCCGCGTCGCCGACATAATAAATGAAAAAAGAAAAAATAAAAATGAAAAAGGACAATGTAAAATTTAAAAATTTACTGCATAACACTAGGCTTTGTGCGGTGTTGCATATTTTGCATTTTGATCTGTAACTTTATTTTTTCATTTTTATTTTTTATTTTGAAAAATGGGAAAAAAACGTGTAATCAGCGAAAATAAGACAGACGCTCAAGGTGTGAGTGTCAAGGCAAGTGAGTCTCCGGAAAAAAGTAAAAAAGGAGGCGGCACGGCAAATCTAACGTCCGCGAGGTTTTATGTTGCCGCAAGTTACAACAATACAAGAGTTTCGGTTGTTGACTCCGGTGGAAATCTTCTCGCCTGGTCGAGCGCCGGTTCTATGGGATTTAAAGGTCCTAAAAAGTCCACGCCGTACGCCGCGTCCAAAGTTGTAGATAATGTTTTCGAAAAGCTTGGCGGCATTGAAGCGGGAAAATTTTCTATTTCGATATATGTTCAGGGCATAGGCAGCGGCCGAGACGCGGCCGTGCGTGCCATTGCCGGTCGAGGCTTTAACATCGCGACTCTCCGCGACATTACTCCCATTCCCCACAACGGCTGTAGGCCGCGCAAGGCTCGGCGAGTATAAAATACTATGGAACATGGACAAAAACCCAAATCAGAATACGGCCTGCAATTTAAGGAAAAGCAGGACATAAAGAAAATCTACGGATTGAGAGAAAAACAATTTCGCCGTTATTTTTTGAACAACCAAAGTCCGCAGAGAATTTTACAATCGCTGAATACAAGGTTCGACAGCGTAGTTTATAAATGCGGTTTCGCGCAAACCCGCAGGGCGGCTCGACATTTCGTGAGCCACGGGCATATTCAGATAAACGGTTCTAACGCGAATCTGCCGTCCCTGCGCGTTAAGATTAATGATGTTTTGAGTATTCATCCGTCAAGCGCGGGTATCGGGCCTTTCAAGGAAATCAAGTTGACGCTCAAAAAGTATGAACCGCCTTCATGGATCGCGCTTGACAAAGAAAAGTTGAGCGCCAAGATTGTGGGATTGCCAACCGCGGATGATCCGCTGATAATGGCAAGTATTCAGCCAATTATGGAATTTTATTCAAGGTAAATTAATAAATTAGATTTAATTTTTAAATTATGCAAATCACATTACCAAATCCGCCAAAAATCAAAGAACAAAGCGAAAATCGCGCAGTTTTTGAAATAGAAGGGTTATATCCGGGATACGGAGTAACTATAGGCAACGCGTTAAGAAGGGCGCTATACTCATCTCTCCCCGGCGCCGCAATTACTCAAATTAAAATAAAAGGCGCCCCGCATGAATTTTCCACCTTGCCGGGTGTACTTGAGGATCTGCTCGAAATTACGCTCAATCTTAAGCAAATCTATGTAAAGCTTCATGGCGACGAACCTCAGGCCGCGTCAATAAAAGTTAAAGGGGTAAAAAAAATCACCGCTGCGGATATAGAATGTCCAAGCCAGGTAGAAATCGTGAATAAATCCGCGCATATAGCAACGCTCACAAGTAAGGACGCGAAATTTGAAGCCGAGCTTACTATCGAGCCGGGACTTGGTTATATTCCGGTCGAGAAAAGGCAGAAAGGGAGCGCGGATATCGGCTCAATTCCTCTTGACGCTATATTTACGCCAATGCGGAAGGTAAATTTTGAAAGTGAAAATATGCGGGTTGGCGACAGGACCGACTATAACCGTTTGCGCATCGAGGTCGTGACCAATGGCACAATCTCGCCCCAGGAAGCTATGGAATACGCGGCGAATATTCTCGCTGATCACTTCACTATAGCCGGAAGTTTTGTTAAAAGGGTGGAAAAGGATAAAGTGGCCGATAAACCCAAAAAATCGGTAGCAAAAAATAAACCTAAAACTAAAAAAAAGAAATAAATATATGAACAAAGGAAGTTCCGGAAAAAAATTCGGCAGGATGCGCGGGCAAAGACGGGCCTTATTTAAAAGCTTGGCACGCGGTTTAATTTTGGCTGAAAAAATTACCACAACCAATTCCAAGGCCATTGAGTTGCGAAAATATATCGAGCCCATTGTAACAAGATCTCGGATAGATACGGTCGCGGCCCGGCGGCATCTCGCGAAACATTTTGACAGCGCGGTTATCAGAAAACTTTTTTTGGATATCGGACCCCGATATCGCGATCGCAAGGGTGGCTACACCAAGGTGATAAAGCGTGTACCCAGAAAAACGGATTCTGCGAAAACGGCAATTATTAAATTTGTATGACAGATATGAAATATAAAATAGACGCGTCAGGAAAAATACTCGGCAGGGTCGCGACTGAAGTCGCGATAATTTTGCGCGGAAAAAATGATCCGAAATTTATGCCCAATGTTGTTCCCGTAAATTTGGTGGAAGTAATTAATACTAAAGATTTGAAGATAAGCGGCGATAAGGCCAAAACTAAATCGTACTTTCATTACAGCGGTTATCCCGGAGGAATACGAAAAAAAACCTTCGACGATCTTCAAGTTCAAGATAACGGGAAAGTTTTGCGTAAAGCAGTTTTTGGAATGCTTCCGGTAAATAAATTAAGATCCAAAATTATTAATAATCTTAGAATTTCATAGTTTGTTCGCGAGAGCAAAGCTCGAGTGAATACAAACTATAGAACCCCGAGCTCGGCGAGGGGTAGGGTTATAATTATGCCCAAAAAAATCACTAAAGAAAATAAAGAAACTAAGGAAATTAGCGAAACTAAAGAAACTAAAAAAACCGCAAAAACCCCGGAAGAAATTTTCAAACCCGCGAAATATTATGAGGCAGTGGGGCGAAGAAAACGCGCTGTCGCTAGAATCCGGCTTTTCACAAGAGGGGACAAGGATTTTTCTATTAATAAGCGGCCGTTTGTTGAATATTTTCCAACGGACGAATTACAGAATCTCGCGGGCGGAGCTTTGAAAAAAATGAAGGTTACGGATAAATTTAAAATCGCTGTAGTTGTGCGCGGCGGCGGTACAAGCGGCCAGGCCGAGGCGGTGCGCCATGGCATTTCAAGAGCGCTTATGAAATTTAACGCGGATTTTCGGAAGCGCCTGAAGCGGGCGGGTTTTCTTACGCGCGATCCCCGCGAAACCGAACGCAAAAAATTCGGACGCAAAAAAGCCCGCCGCGCTCCCCAGTGGTCAAAGCGATAA
>CAYVZN010000054.1:0-6186 GCA_964456125.1 uncultured Candidatus Saccharibacteria bacterium | reverse complement strand
TATATTTTATTCTCGGCCTTGCCCTTGTGGTCTTCCGTTACAACAAGCAGATCCGGGTCCAAAAACCATCCCGCAATATCAACCGCCACCTCAAGATATCCTCCGGGATTATTCCGCAGATCAAGAATTATCTTTTTCGCGCTGGAATCAAGAACTTCACGGGCAATATCCCTAAAATCGTCAGACGCGTTTTCGGTAAAATGATACAGGGCAATATACGCGATGTCGCGGTCTTCTCCCTTCAATTCCCATTTTAGATTCGGGATCTTTATTTTATCCCGGATTATAGAAATTTTTAAATCCTCGTCCTCGCCGTCTCGCGTGACTGTCAAGACAACTTCCGTGCCTTTCGGCCCCCTGATAATTTGCACTGCCCCATCCAAAGAAAGATCTTTTGTTTCCGTATCATCAACATATAATATTATATCTCCAGCCTTAAGCCCCGCTTTCTCGGCCGGACTATCTTTAAGGGGAGATATTACAGTTAGAACTTTATCACGAATGCCGATTTCCGCTCCAATTCCCTCAAAAGCGCCACCCACGTCTTCTTTGAATATTTTTGCATCCGGCGGAGGAAAAAATACGCTGTAGGGATCGCCTAATGCCCGTAAGATTCCATCCATCGCGCCGTATATCAATTCCTTTTCAGTAATATCTCCGCTATCTACGTATTTAGTTTTTATAATTGCCACACCCTCGCTAAGAAGATCGAATGTAGGCTCATTTGAAAGAATTCTCTCCAGGCCTTGAAGTTCTTTTGTAATTCCGAATATCCCATTTTCCGACGTTGTCGCTTTGCCAAAAATAAATCCGCCGCCGAAACCAACGGCGATCGCAATAATCAAGAAAGTAATGTTTAAAATTTTTTTTGGCATAACTGGCCTGTCATTGCGAGGACTCCGACCTCAGTCGAAGGCCGAGGCAATCTTTCAAAGATTGCTTCCCTGTCTGCCGGCAGGCAGGGCTTCGCTCGCAATGACGTGTCTAAAATCATTCAATTACGTTTTTAAACAAAGTTTGAATCTCCGAGTAATCCCCGCTTTTTGGCAAAAGAACATACATGCCGTTTATCCTATCTTCGATGAGCAGGCCTTCTTCGCTTGAATCAAGAACTTCACTTTTAATATCTTGAATTTTTGCGTCTTTAGCAATAGAAATCAACTCCTTGACGTCGGAAATTTTCATATCAGTGCTTATGTTCTTTTCCACAACATCAAGTATATTAAATATCTTGACAGGATTTGCAAGAACTCCCAAATTAAGCGCCTTTGATTTTATAGCAGAAATAACTTCCTGCTGCCGCCGCATGCGATCGAAGTCGGAACTTGAATAGCGAGACCGCGCGTAATACAAGGCATCCTCGCTATCCATAACATTGCTTCCCGCGGGGACATAAAAGACCCACCCGGGCTCTGTAGTCGTTGCCCCTGATTCGGTTGTTGAAGCATGCTCTCCCAAGCGCCAGTATTCTTTTCCTTCTTTGCCATCATAAAGCCACTGCTTATCTTCTACAAATGGCGTATATCTATAAATTACTATCCCGCCAATATGATCTACTATTTTTTGAAATCCCACAAAATCAATACTCACGGCATGATCTATATACACTCCGCTAACCATTGATACTACGGCCTTCATAAGCTGTAATCCCCCGCCGCCGTAGTTTTTAGATTCTCCGATAGAATATACCGCGTTGATTTTTTCTTTGCCGTATTCGGGGACCTCAACATATAAATCGCGCGGAAGCGAAACAAGCGACGCTTGATTATTTTCTTTATTAAAACTCGCCAATATTATGGTATCCGCGAGCCATTCGCCGTTTCCCCACTCGCCAGAACCATTATATCCTCGGATTCCCACGATGAGGATATCTACGCGATTTTCTTCCGGCTTAGGGAGATCGGGAAACTTGCCGGATGCCTCCTCCCAAAACGAATCCTGTGAATTGCCTATTATCGTTATGGTACGGCCGGTTTTATACGCGAAGAGTCCCGCAAGCAATATAATAAAAACTGTTATTATGATGGCAATTTTTTTAGTCATATTTCTTTACCTCACCCCTAGCCCCTCCTCCGACTATAGTCGGAGGAGGGGAACTCACGCGATACGTCTTATGCGGGTGCCCCCCTCTCTATGCCTTTCCGCCAAAGGCGGATCCGCCTCAGGCGGAAATAAGGAGAGGGGGTGCGGGGGTGAGGTAATTTTTGTTCATATAAACCACTTCTCCATATCTTTGTCGCTTATTCTTTTCTTAGCCATTACATGCTTTCGCTTCGCAATCGTACGTGGAAGCAAACGAAAAAACTCGATTGCGGATTTCCAGCCGTATCTCTCAAAAAATAAGACATATGGCCACGACAAAGCTTCTTTTATAATTATTCCGGGAAAATATTTCAAAAACAAATAAGGCGTTTCGTTTTTTATTTGCATCAGGCGCTGATTGGCGAAGGAATGAAATTTGGCGAATTCGCCGATTTTTCTGCGTTCTTTTATTATTTCGAAGGGATTTCTTTTTGTTCCCTCGCCGGCAGACCTATCGTGATGCGCGATTGCTTTGGGTTGATAAACGCATTTCCACCCGGCGAGGCGCATGCGCCATGAGAGGTCTATATCTTCTTTATACGCGAAAAAATCCGCGTCAAAGTACTCCTCGCCAATCTTTACATCCTCAAGCATTTCTCGCCGATATACGGGCGCCGCGCCGTCAACGCCCCATACTTCTTCGGGGCTCTCATACTGCCCGGAATCTTTTTCGCCTTGACCCCTGTTTATTACTCTCCTGTTCTTAAAAATTAAAAGACCGGTGCTGTCAATTTTGCCGGTCCGAGGATTATTGAGTTTCCCTTGCACCGCGCCAATGGAACTATCCTGTTTAAAAACTTCTACTGCGTATTTTACATAATCTTTATCAAGTTCGCAATCAGCATTAAGGCAAAGCACAAAATCACCGCGCGAATTTCTAAAGCCGACATTATGCCCTCCTCCGAAACCAAGATTTTTTGAATTTTTAATTACACGAAATGGCACTATGCTACCGGTGTCATTGCGAGGACTCCGATTGCAATCGGAGGACGAAGCAATCTTTAAGATTGCTTCGCTTCGCTCGCAATGACACCCATGAAACCACTTGCTGTAAATTTCCTCTGCAATCTCGACGGTTCTATCTTGCGAAGCATTGTCAATCAAAAAAACTTCGATATTTTTATATGATTGATTTAACGCCGAGCGAAGAGATTTCGCGATATTATTTTCTTCGTTGTAAGCGACGATGTTTATAGAAATCAGCATGGCTATTTCATTTCTCTATTCTCCTCTCTAATATTGGATATAGAGTACAGCAACCCCACCAACGTCACAAACATCAGCAATATTTTATCGTTCAGCAACACAACATCCACAACACTATACGCCATCGTCCATAAAAAAGAAATAGTGAAAAATCCAGCAAAAGCAATAAATATTTCATCTTTGCTTTTTGTAAATATTTCTATAGACTTCCTTAAAATTTCAAAAAATATAAGCAACAAAAATATCCCCGCGAAAATTCCCATTTCTGAAATTATATCCAAATACAAGCTATGGGCCGAAGCGCCTTTTTTTGTGACAGAAAAATTCTCTTTCAATACTACGGGGTAGTTTCCTATTCCAACGCCAAGTATTGGGTGACTTCTGATAGATGAAATAGTTGATTTCCAGATTTCTATGCGACCCTTGTTCGAGAGTTCCGTTGTGTTAAAAGATTTTGAAATTCTTTCAAGGGTTGCTTCCGATACCTTGCCCCCGTGCCGGCCCTGGGAAAATTTTAGAATGGGAGAAGACAACGGAAATAGAAATGCAAAAATCAAAAACGAAAAAAGGCATACTTTTACTACCTCACCCCCCCTCCTTCGCCCCGCGACAAGATCGGGGCTTCGGAAGGGCAATGCAACCCCTCCTCTTATAAAATAGGGGGGAGCTATTTTTTCAAGTACGCGCGTAGTTGCGGGAAAATTTTCTCTAAAAAATTCTTTCCGGACTAAATATAGCAGGATCGTAACAGCAAACACCGGCACAGCTCCGATCCAGGCTCCGCGGGTGCCGGAAAAAATTATCGCGAGTAATATTAGAATTACTACTGCCGCGAATACTAATTTGCTGGGGTCTGACCCTCTTCGGGGGTCAGACCCCGATAGTTTGAAAAAAGTAAGCGCCAACGGCAAAGTCAAAATCATAAAAAGCGCGAATGAATGCGAATCCGGAAAAATAGAAAATATTCGCAGTGTAGGATCTGCGTTTTCATAATACGAAAACCATGTATTTGAGTATGATAAAAGCTCGGCCAAGTTTTGTCCGTAAAAAATCGGAATAACAGTCTCTGCCCACCACTGCCAAAAATTATAAAGCGGCGTAAATAATATAGCTATAAACTGCCCGTAGCCAATAGCAAGCGTTAATATTGATCCCGCAAAAGCATATTTTAAAATATCCAAAAAGTCTTTTTTATTCTTGACAGCTTCCTGAATGACAAAAAATAATGCAAATATATTTGCGAAGTACAACAATTTTTTAATACCAAAAACAGGCTCCGGGGCAACTAATAAGGAAACCACGCCAAGAACAAAGAATATACCAATTAACGCCCCCAACCCCACAATAGGAATTCTCGGATATTGTCTTTTGGCGGATTCGGAGGCTGTTTTGGCATGGTGTCCGACTACCTTATAAACTAGATGGAGGTCGGACCAAAACAGCCGAAGCCTCGAAGCCCGCCGCAGGGCGGGCGAGAATGAGCCAAAAGACAATATCCGAGAATTCCACCACAAACTTCGTAAAAACAAAATCAAAATAATAATCCTCCAGCTTGCCATTGAATCAAAGCTCTCGGTAATCGGCAAGGCCGTATATAGCGGTATAGAAAAAACCGCAAAAAGCGCGGCTTGCTTTAACGGCGCAAAACTCACAAAAAATATAAACGCCCCCAATAAAAAAAGCGCGAGCTCTCTCGGCACTAGCCCCATTGATAGCATCCCCACACCTACGACTTCCAGGGCTATTATCAAAAATAAGGGCGATATAAATCGCATATCGTATTTATATTAACATTTCGCGACAAAAATAAAAACCGCCATAGCATTACTGCGTATGGCGGGTGTTGATTCGGGCCCTATTTTTTAGGCCCCGGCTCTACCGGCATGAATGTATTGGTTGTCCATTTTTTGCCGAAGAGTTCGTGATCTTCTACGACCACCCAATATTCTCCGGGTTCAATGGGTCGGCCTGGATAATCTTTTACAGCGCCCATGTGTAATCTAGCGCACGCGCTCACAATATAATCATTGTTGTTCTTTCCGCGAATAACAATATAAAGAACATTTTCGTTCAGTTGAAACGCGCCATCAACGGGGAAAGTCGCGGCTGGAAGGCTGTCAAAGCAATCGCCAATCCTCTGTCGGCCATGTCCTATCGGAAGAAACGTCATGCTGGCTACCAAAAAAGCAAGGCCTAATACGCAAAACAAGCCACCCAAACTCTGTTTATTGCGGTCTTCGCCAAACAGGGCCAGCATGGACCCACAAAAAGTAAAACATACACCCAAAATGCCTGATATAATTCCCAAAACTAACATACTAGATCCCGGCGATCCAAACAATCCGATTTCCATTTCACGCCTCCTATACGTAATTTTGGCTCCATACTATCTCAATACTATCACAATGCCAATAACTTGTCAATAGTCTCGCGAGCGCATTTTTGCCAGGAGAATTGGGCGGCGCGGGCGAGGCCTTTTGAGATGAGTTCGTTGCGGTAAAAATCATCACTGACAAGACGCGTAAGCGCGCTTGCGATTTCCTGTGAGTTTTGTGGGTGGGCAACATACATTGCCGCATCCCCGGCAATCTCGGGCAAGGACCCATGAGGGGAAGTTATAACCGGCGTGCCGCATGCCATGCTTTCTAATATAGGCAAACCGAAGCCCTCATAGCTTGAAAGCCAGATAGTCGCGAAGCTGGCATTATATATTTTGGCAAGTTCTCCATCGCTTTCTACATATTTTCGCCAGACTATTGCTTCGCGGCCAAGTTTGTTATTTGCCTGCGCAATATAATTGCCTATATCCTGATACGGCTTAGTACGATTATTGCCGATTATTAAAAACTTAAAATCTTTGCGAGTCTTGGCGAATTCGGTAAAGCCCTGAATTTTTTG
>CAYVZN010000053.1:4946-6204 GCA_964456125.1 uncultured Candidatus Saccharibacteria bacterium | reverse complement strand
CTAATCATGCCCGGTACACTTTTTATAGTAGCCACCCCAATCGGCAACCTTGGGGATATTACGATAAGAGCAATAGAAACGCTGAAGAGCGTTGATTTAATTTTGTGCGAAGATACGAGAGAAACTAAGAAGTTATTAGAGCACTATGAAATTACAACGCCGACCGAAAGTTACCACGAACATTCTGAGTTTAAAAAAGTAAATTATATTATAGAGTTATTAGGACAAGGCAAGAATCTTGCGTTAGTCTCTGATGCCGGCACGCCCGGAATTTCCGATCCGGGCGGAAAACTCATAGAATATGTGCGGTGTCGGACACCGCACATAGGAATCGTGCCAATTCCGGGCCCATCGGCCCTTACTGCCGCGGCAAGCGTTTCGGGTTTTAACACTAGTAAGTTTCTATTTTTGGGTTTTCCGCCGGTTAAAAATAAGCGGAAAAAGTTTTTTGAGGAGATCGTAAATTCCAAGTATCCGGTAATTTTTTACGAGTCGCCGCATCGCATTTTAAAAACTTTAAGATTGCTTCGCTCCGCTCGCAATGACGACAAACGGAATATAGTAGTTTGCAGGGAACTTACAAAAAAATTTGAGTCTGTTTATAGGGGAACTCCCGATCAAGTTATTGCCGAGTTAGAGAAAGATACTATTAAGGGAGAATTTGTGGTGATAGTTCAATCACCTAATTTCTAATTTTTAATTTTTAATCAATGTTTTTTTTAAATCCGCCTCTTAAAATCCGTAGCGTTTTAGTCATTAAGAAATTAAGAAATTGTTTAAAAATTTAAAATTAAAAATTTTATCAAAGTGGATAAATAAATCTTGCGTTGTGATATAATAATATTATGGCACGTTTGCTTTTTATTTTTTCAACCTTTGCGCTTCTGGCAGTAGTAATCATAGGTCTTGTGTGGATTTTTGCTTTGAGCTCTACTTCTCCAGTGGGGCTTGCTTGGTATATTTTTTCGTTTGCCGCAGGACTTTCCATGATAGTATTGCCATGCACACTCCCGCTTGCATTTGTGATAGTGCCTATGTCTATGGGCAAAGGATACGCGAAGGGACTGGGAACGGCGTTGATGTTCGGCTTGGGAGTCGCGATAACGTTGAGCATGTATGGAATACTCGCGGCGATTCTCGGAAAGGCCGTTTTTAGTTTTTCAGGAGGGGGAGGCGAAACAATCAAGGGTATTTTTTACTCGATTGCGGGTATAATCGCGATACTTTTTGCGTTAGGCGAGCTTGGAGTTATAAAATT
>CAYVZN010000053.1:0-4846 GCA_964456125.1 uncultured Candidatus Saccharibacteria bacterium | reverse complement strand
TGGGGCATGGTATTTGTCGGCGCGTTTCTATTCACGCTTGGATTTTTTTCTCATGACTGGTGGGTCGAGTCCGGAACACATTCGCTTTTTGAAGAAATAACGCAGGAACAGAGATTTACAGGTATTCTCTCTGAAAGATTTCAGGTTCAAGCGCCGCATCATCACGGACTTGAGGAACTTGAGGGGAAAACCGGATTTTTCGGAGCACCCCTATGGCTTGGCAACTGGGTATTAGTCGCGCTTTGGATTATTCCAATGTGGGGATATTGGTTTTATAAGCGCCGCAAACTACAAATGCCAGAAGGGAATGTGGGGGGCGAGGACGCGGCGCGGCAGAGTTTAAAAATTTTACGCTGGCAAGGCGCGTTCATATTCGCGCTTTCATTGCTTCTCGTTCTTGTGTTCACTCATGTTATTCCGCATCGGTTTCTTGAGCACAAAGCTCTAGAGACCATGGCGATGGAGGGGGGTAAAGCGCCGCAGTCAGAAGTTATTTTTACGACAGATCCAAAAAATCCCATACCCGGCGCAATAACCGAATTAACTTTTTCGATTAAGGATGAGAAGGGCAATCCTCTTTCGGGCCTTGAAATTGAGCATGACCGCATACTTCATGTTCAGATTATCAGCGAAGATTTTCAGATATTCAGCCATATTCATCCGGAAGACAGAGGGCCTATTACTCAATCAATGATTGAACGCGCCGAATTTTCAATGGGTTATATATTTCCAAAATCAGGCCGATATCTTATTGCCATCGGCTATCTTCACGGGGGGCATAGTGTTACCAAGAAATTTTTTATTGACATCGGCGAACGCGGCACATCCTTTCTGATTAAGGATTTCTCTAAAATTAAGTGGTTCCCGGGCATAAATAACGCGGGGTATTATGTTTCTTTTGAAACTGAACCAAAGAATGTAATTGCTGGCCAAGAAATTTCGCTGGGTTATGGCGTAAGGCAATTAGACGGAACTCCGGTAACTGATATGGAGCCATATTTGGCGGCGCCGCTTCATCTTGCTATCATAAGCGCTGATCTTTCAAGTTACGAGCATACTCACGGAGAGATTCACGATCCTATAACCGGCGAAGGCAAGCACGAACTGAACACCCAAGACCGTTTTGGTCCTGATATTGAAGCGCACGTTGTGTTTCCATTTCCAGGACTTTATCAAGTTTTCGCGGAATTTCAACATCAGGGAAATGTTGTTGTTGTAAGTTTTATGGTGGAGGTTGGAGTGGGCGAAGGGGAGCTTGAAGCAAAGAGTACGGTTCATGGTCATTAATGCTAAATTTATGAATATTTTACGGATAATTATATTTTTAACTCTCGCAATATCTATTGCCGGATTTGCGTACGCCCATGGCCTCGGAGGCGGGCAAGATAAGGTTGTCGGAAATTATCTTATTGATTTGAGCTATAGTCCGGAAGAGCCGGTCGCGGGCCAGAACATCCAGTTTGGTTTAAGTCTTTTGGATAATGAAACAAAAGAGATTGCAGATTTTGAAAATGCTTGGGTAAGAATTTCAAAGGGAAATAAGGTGTTATTTGCGTCAACTCTGGAGAGAACGACATCGAATGTCGCGTCGTTTCTCTATACTTTTACCGAATCTGGCGTTTATGAAACTACTGTTCGTTTTCAGAAATTCAACGAGGAAATCCCCGAAATCCGACTCGCAGAAATTATCGTAGAGACAGATTTTAATATTGTTGTTGGGGGCGATGTTGCCGCGCGCAAATCCCGCGCGTCCAAAGATCTTATAATAGGTTTTATTATAGGCGCGATTCTTGGCATTATTATCTCTTTAATTTTACGAAGGAAGGTTAAATAAAAATGCGGTTCTTTAGATGGTCAGCCGTTACTATCGCTATAGCCGTTATTTTACTAACGGCTATTTGGTTTTTTTTACATACGGATTCTACCCCTATCAATTCTAATCAGGAATTATCAGCTGCGATAAATGCGTCCGAGATAGATAAAAAATTTCGTACGCAAAAATATACTATTCAAGAAGGCGACACATGGGAAAGCATTGTGAAAAAGTTAGATATAAGCTGGGAGCTCGGACTGTCGCTGCTGGAGGCCTCGCAAGGCACGCATAGCCTTGCCTCTATTCAGGCGGGAAATGAGGTTAGATTTTTGTTTCTTGGAGAAAGCGATACGCTGGCAAGACTTGAATACGATATTAACGATGAGGAGCTTTTGGTTATAAAAGGCGATATCGCCGAAAAAAAAGAGATTACTTATGACATTTCACAAGTCACGAAGCAAGGCATTATAGAGAGTTCTTTGTTTGAAACCGCCCAACAGGAGGGAATCCCCGCAAGTATTATTATGGAACTGGCTGGCATATTTGCATGGGATGTTGATTTTGCTTCGAGTGTTCAGCCGCAAGATAGTTTTACAGTTGTTTACGAGGAAAGATATAGAAGTGGCGAATACGCCGGGTCCGGAAAAATCCTTACCGCGAAATTTATAAATTCCGGCAGGGAGGTTTACGCGTTTTATTATAAAAATCCTGAGGGTGTCGCGGGATATTACAACGAAGAGGGCAGGGAATTGAGCAGGCAATTTTTACGTTCGCCGCTTGATTATAAGCGTATTACTTCCGGCTTTTCATACAACCGTTTTCATCCGATCTTAAATACATTTACCACTCACAGAGCCATTGATTATTCGGCCGCAGCAGGCACGCCGGTTTCCGCGACAGCAGACGGGCAGGTGAACTACGCGGGCTGGAATGGTGGAAACGGCAACTACGTTGGCATTCGTCATGAAAATGGCTATAGCACCGGCTATGCTCATTTATCTGCCTTTGCCAAAGGCATAAAGTATGGCGCGTGGGTGAAGCAAAATCAAGTCATTGGCTTTGTGGGTTCCACGGGCTTTTCTACTGGCCCTCACCTACACTATGAGATGCGCAAAAACGGCGCTTTAATAAATCCGCTTCGGCTAGACCTGCCGCCGGGGAAGATGATGAAGGGGGAGTATTTGGAGGAGTTTTTGAGGGAGAAGGAGAGATTATTTGACACATTATAAATCAAGGAGTCATTTAATGCATATCCGCCCCCTATATGGCTGTGGATAAGTAAATACTAGATACACAGGTCAGACCTGTGTATAGTGAATACATGGCAAGCGGGATGCGACAATTTGAAATTGGGGGCGTTTATCATCTGTTCAATCGCGGCTATGATAAGCGGCAAATTTATCTCGATGATAATGATTACTTACGGTTTATCGAGTGCTTGTACTACTTTAACACACAGGATGAGGTTAGCGTAAGGATTCGCGATGTGCGTCAGGTTGAGAGTTCGAAGGCCTATAGCCGCACATTCCAGCGGGATCCAAAGCAGGCAAAGAAGTGGAAGCCACTTGTTGAACTAATGGGGTTTACGCTTATGCCGAATCATTATCACCTTATCGTACGAGAGATTGTTCAGGGCGGAATATCATTGTACATGCAACGAATGGGGAATGGCTATACGGGATATTTCAACATAAAATATGATCGCGGTGGGACAGGAGGCATTTTTCAATCCAGATATAGGTGTGTCCGCATCGAAAGCGATTCGCAACTGGTGAATATATTTTCGTACGTACATACAAATCCAGTTGAACTAATAGAGTCCCGCTGGAAAGATCTGATAGTAAAAAATCCACACGGCGCTGTAGATTGGCTAGAGAGATATTGGCAGTCAAGCTATTTAGACTATATCGGTTTGGGCAATTTTCCCAATGTAACGCAACGTGATTTCTTTCTGGAATTATTTGGTGGCGAGAAATATTGCAAAGCGGTAGTTGAAGATTGGATAAAATTCAAAGCTCAAAATGCCAAACTCGATCCAAAAATAGTTCTAGAATAATACACTAATACACAGGTCAGACCTGTGTATTATGCTGCTGGAATGGTGGAAATGGAAACTACGTCGGCATTCGTCATGAAAATGGCTATAGCACCGGCTATGCTCATTTATCTGCCTTTGCCAAAGGCATAAAGTATGGCGCGTGGGTGAAGCAAAATCAAGTCATTGGCTTTGTGGGTTCCACGGGCTTTTCTACTGGCCCTCACCTACACTATGAGATGCGCAAAAACGGCGCTTTAATAAATCCGCTTCGGCTAGACCTGCCGCCGGGGAAGATGATGAAGGGGGAGTATTTGGAGGAGTTTTACTTCTCATTAGATACACAGGTCAGACCTGTGTATTGAGTTATTCAGAGGAATTTGAAGATTAAGGCGCTACCACTCTACGAGAACCATTCCGGCATTTCCGGGTGATCCAGCTCCTCCGCCCGCCGTGCAAAATCCTGGATTGCTGGGCTGTCCAGGACCTCCAGCACCGCCATTGCCGCCGCTTCCAACCGTAACGGAAACAGTATTATTAGGAATTACAGGTACGCTTTGAGAAAATATTACTCCTCCGCCCCCGCCTCCACCGGCACCATTTGAAGCTCGACACTGTCCAGAGTAGTATGGAGCACCCGCACCCCCTTTTCCGCCCGCGCCAAAACCATATGTTGAATTTGGTATAGGACCAACTTGGACAGTCCCACAGTTACCATCAGAATTAATACGTTCTACATATTTCATAATTAAATTATATCCACCAAAGAGCGTACCGCCCCCAACACCTCCGTCCCTATACCCAAGAGTCCACCAACAGTTTGGTCCCCAACCTGATGTGCCATCAGAACTTAAGTTCCCGGAACCCGCGCTGCCGCCGCTAGTAGGTCCACCAGCTCCTCCTCCTGAAGCGCATGTAGCGCCAAAACAACTACTATTTCCTGTGGACCCACTGGAACCGCTTCCTCCCGCGCCTCTTCCGCCATGGCCCCCACCCCC
>CAYVZN010000052.1:0-6307 GCA_964456125.1 uncultured Candidatus Saccharibacteria bacterium | reverse complement strand
GGCAGTGAAAAATAAAAAGTTATTCCCGCGTCTTTGTTTTTTTCAAACCAAATTTTACCGCGGCTTAATTCGATAATGGCCTTGTTTATGTAAAGTCCAAGGCCCGTTCCGGACGGATCAGCCTCTAATGCTTCACTCGATCTATAAAATTTAGAAAAAACTTTATCAAAATCCCCTTCCGGAATGCCCATTCCATTATCGCTGCATGAAAAAATTATGCTATCGTCAATTTTTTTAATCCCAACCTCCACCTTACCCCTTCCCGATGACTTATATTTAATCGCGTTTGAAATAAGATTATCAATAACCTGACGAATTTTTATCGGATCCGCATTAACAAATGCGGGCTCTTTATATTTTTCAAATTTTATTTCTGAATTTGACGCTTGCGCCATGTAAAAAAAGTCGTCCACAACCGATTTTACTATTTCTCCCAAATCAATAATCTGGAGTTTCATGTCGTACTTATTCTCCTCTATCTTTGAAACATCCAAAAGGTCGTTTACAATAGCCACTACTCTTTTTACATTCTCCAGGGAATCTCTTAAATATTCTTTTTGTTTTTCGTTGAGTTTCCCGATATTCTCCGTAAGCAGCGACTCAAGATAAAGCTTAATAACCGAAACCGGGCTTTTCAGTTGATGCGCCACTATAGAAATAGGTTCTGCTAGTCTAGCTTTCATTTTATTATATCAAAATTAACTCTTAGTGGCTCGTATAATCTCTTCAAGGGTTGTAACGCCCTTGAAAGTTTTTGCTATTCCGTCTTCCAGAATAGACGTCATTCCCAGTTCCTTTGCCCTTTTATTAATAACGCTAGACGGCTCTTTCCCGACAATAAGCGGGCGAAGCGCTTCAGAAACTTCCATTACTTCAAAAATGCCGATTCTCCCGCTGTAGCCGGTATTGCCGCAGACCTTGCACCCTACGCCCTTATACAATCTAACGCCGGACGGGTCATATGATGATCCCATTATTTCTCCAAGGGCTTTTGCTTCATCTTCGCTTAAAGAATAACTCGCCCTGCATTTCTCACAAATTTTACGCACCAATCTTTGAGAAATTACCACATTAACCGACGATGCGACAAGAAAGGGTTCCACGCCCATGTCTATAAGGCGGGGAAATGTTGTCGCAGCATCATTTGCATGCATTGTGGAAAGAAGCAGGTGGCCGGTCATAGAAGCATTCACCGCGATTTTCGCTGTTTCGTTATCGCGTATCTCGCCGACCATAATAATATCCGGATCCTGTCTGACTATATATTGAAGGCCCGTATCAAAAGTAAGATTCTTTTTACTGTTAACCTGGGTTTGCTGAACGTGCTCTACTTCGTATTCAACCGGATCTTCAATGGTCATTATATTTACTTCGGGTTTATTTAAAATCTGTAAAATCGCGTAAAGAGTTGTTGTTTTCCCGGATCCTGTAGGTCCCACCGTCAAAAGCATTCCATAGGGCTTTTCCGCGGCACGTTTTACTTTTTCAAGATCACGATCGGCAAGTCCTAAATTTTCAAGTGTTAATCTGCGCGAACGTTCTGAAAGAAGCCGCATTACTACATTTTCCCCGTTAGTAACAGGCATCACCGATACTCGAACGTCAAATTCAGCACTCCCGGCCTTGTAAGCAAATCGGCCATCCTGCGCCGCGGCGTGTTCATCGGTGCGAAGACGAGCCATTATTTTAATCCGAAAAACGATCTTATCGTGCAGATTTTTCGGATAAACCGCGACTTCATGCAAGACGCCGTCGATTCGAAAGCGCGTGGATACGTTTCTCTCTAAGGGCTCTATATGAATATCGGATGCTTTGTTGTCATGCGCGTATTCCAATAATAAATTTACAAGATTTACTATGTTTTCTTCCGTATTTGAATTTTTCTCAAGACTCTTAATAATATCCGCCACCCGATCGCTCAAATTAGCCTTGTAATATCGCATTGCTTCTTCCATACCCAAAAGAGTTGCATAGTAGGCTTCTATTTTATACCCTGTCTTTCTCTCAAGTAATTTAATAAATTCATAATTATCGGGGTTCACAGTTCCGAGCTTCAATATGTCATTATCTCTATCAAAAATAATAGCTTTCTCAAAATAGGCAACGGCCTCGGGAATAAAGACCAAAAGATCATCAGGAATCCTTACCGCTCTTAAGTCTATAAATCTGTAGTCAAGGCCATCGGCAATAATTTTTCCAAGATTCTCGTCGGAAATAAAACCCATATCTACGAGCAGCCTTGTAATCTCAATCTTTCTCTTTCCGGATTCTTCCGCGGCAGACATAAAATCGGCCTCGCTTATGTGCCCCGGCCCCACAAGCAGCTCTTTTAATTTTTCGTTAGTAACTTTCACTATTAAATTATAACGTATATATTTTGAGACGTAAATCAGCAATCAACCCTACTTGATGTTATATATTATCGCTTCTATTTTTTGTAAAAGCATCTCTTCGCTTAGAATTCCGACGCTTACATCGCGGATTATGCCATCGGAATCCATAAAATAAGTCACGGGAAGATTTCTTGCCTGATATATTTCCCCTGTTGAACCGTCTTCATCGAGTAAAACTTTTACCTGGTATCCTCCTCTTCGCATGAAATTAGAAACAATGCTTTTATCTTCCTGGCTATTTATAGTAACGATTTCAAAAAGCGCCCCTATGCCATTATCTTTTTTTTCGCGCGCGGCAAGATAATCGTCAAAAATTTTGATCTGATCAGCCGACAGAGTATTCCATGTTGTCCAAAAAGTTAAAATGAACGGCTTACCCAAAAACTCTGTGATAGCTACCGATTTCTCTTCTGGGTCCTTGAGCTCAAAATAAGGCGCTTTCTCATCGATCTTTACACCGGAAATTTTTACCCCCCGATCTTCTAATGGTATTTCCAGTGTTACTTCACTAATTAAAGATTCGCCGAAATAGGCCAAGAACAAAATGCCCGCGAATGCGATTACAACAATAGATAGAATTGTGACTATAGATTTCTTCATGGACATGTTCTTTAATTTCTAATTCACCTAATTTCTAATTCACCTAATAAAAATTAGAATACAAAAAGGTCAAATTCAAAAATTGTTTTAGCTTTTAGTCATTTGACATTTTATTAGGTGAATTAGAAATTAGGTGAATTAGGTGAATTAGGTGAATTTTCAAGCTGGTGAATTATAAATCTTCAAGTATCTTTTCAATTAAATTCTCGACGATTCCCCTAATCCCCCTCCTCTTTTCCATCACAAAATCAACCGTCACAAAACTAGGATTTGCGAACTCGAAACTGTTGCTTTTGATCCTCGCGAATCCCTCCCTTCGCAAGGTCATTTGGTATGTGCCGGGGGGCAACAAAAGATCATACTCACCTCTTACATCACTATATATAGGATTCACAAGATCGTATTCTTCCGCTTGCCACTCTCGCCAGGTCTGCGTATCTATATCAAATACTAAAACTTTCATTTTTACTCCTGCCACTGCCGCTCCTTCGCCGGATATAACCCTTCCTTTTGGCATTATATTTATAGATCCTATTTTTTTATTGTGAGTTATGTTGCCCAATAAGTCTTCGGCTGAAACAAGGATATCAAATTTTCCTAATTCGGAAAAATTAATTTCTGCACGCCACAATCCCTCCTCTTTTATTAGGTCTTTTGGCTCTCCAAATCCCTGAACCGTAGCGCTTGCTGTGTCTTGTTCAAGTGAAATAACAAAATCAGCATTAGCTCCCGCGACAATACGGAAATCTTCGCCTCCGGGCATTAAGGCAAGGTTTTTACTTTTTAATATGTAACTGCCAACTCTAGGGGGCGTAGTATCAACAAATATGCTTTGGGGACTCGCGATATCCGAAACATTTCGGGCCGAATCCGTTGCCCTGAAAGACACATCGTACGTGCCGTCAGGCAGTTCAAACGGATGCTTAACGCGAAAGCCAACGCTCTTTGTTCCATACCCATAAGTTATTAACGCTTGATACCAGTTTGTAAGATCAATGCTGTACTCCACATATTCTACCGGAGAAGACTCGTCAGTCGCGCTTCCGCGCATTTCAAGGGTGAATGACTCCGCGAAAGAAGTTTTCTCCAACGGTACAAAACTTATTTTGGGAGCGGTGTTGTCAACTATAAATTCGTGAACTAAAGAATTTCCGGAAACACCGTCGTTTGCCTCTAGAATAAACTCATAAGATCCTTGAGCAAGATTCCCGGTGTTGAAAAATACCGAATTCGCCTCTGGATTTTTGGCAATAATATTTTGAACCGCGCTTCCCTGCTTACGATACGATAGAATTATCTCTGATATGGCGTCTAAATCGCGATCTTGTATTTCAAAGACAACATCATAAATACCGCCTATCGCTCCACCGGCCTTCGGCCTTAAAAATTTAAGATCCGGAGGATTATTAAGTATGAGAATTAAGCTAGCTTCGGTTTCACTCCTGTTCTCCGCGCGATCTATAGATGATATTTTAAAAATATTCTCACCATGTTTTCGAAGCGTTACTTCAGCAACAAACCGTCCGTCGCCCTTGCTTTCTCCTTCAAATATAGCATCACTGTTTGAGATTATTATTTTATTATCCGGCTCCGAACTACCCCTTACATTTATCTGGATTCCGGCTTTATCCGGATCAAGGTCATCTTTATACCCAAAAATCTCCCCGTTTTTTGGAGAAAAAATAGTAACATCGCGAGGCGGCCCAAAGTCAACAATTAAAGTCATGCTCCCCTCGCCGCTAAAACCTCTATTATCAGTTGCGCGCGCTAAAACTTTATAAAATCCTTCTTTAAGGCCAGTAAGATTAACAGTGAACTCTTCCATCTTGCTGTCAAAAACTCCATCTTTTGAGTCTAGGCTGAACCATTTTTTGCCGCCATCTATACTGTACTCTACATCAAGAATAGAAGCCGTGCGCGAGCTTAAAACGCTTTCGGCAAAACCGTTTATAACAACCGAATCTTTGTTGGTTACAATTCGTTCTTCTCTAAAAGAAACTATCGGTACAAAATTCTGAACGAAAAATTCCGAAGAGGTTGCCGTAACCTGTACGAATCCGTCATTTACGCGCATTCGTAAAATATACGCACCGTCAGAGAAATCAAAAGTATTCCAGGAATATACCGCGGATGATAAATCTTTCGCGACTTCCCGCCAAGTTGCCCCTTTATCCGAACTTGCCTCTATAGAAAAACTAAGCTTGTCGTTATTGCTATCATACGCTTCGGCCTGGATCCGAGCCTCGCCCGCGATCGTCTCCCCCGCGCGGGGGCGCGTAATATTAATAACCGGATCAATGTTGAATTTAACGCTTATTGACGCGGGCTCGCTCAAGTTGCCGGTCAAATCTTCGCTAAAAACTTGCAAAGTGTTGACGCTCTTATTAAACGTCGTTGAGAGTTTCACTTTTTCTATTTTAAAACTGCCATCGCTATCCGGGCTAATCGAAATAATTCTTTCTCCATTTAGAAATAACACCGCTTTTGTATCTTCCCTGATTTTTCCGATTATATCTATAAAAAGCGTATCCACTATATCATTATCCAGCGGGCTTGTTACTATGGGAGTTGCCGGCGGGTTTATTCCGACGTTGAAGAATCCGCCTTTCCTGATTACGTTGCCCGTGAGTCCGGCAATGTCCGCGCCTTCAACAGTTATTTTCGCGGTACCATCGGCAAGCGGCCGTACTTCATATATAGATTCCCAGAGAGCGCCTTCTCCTTTTGCGGCTATCTCAATATCGGCATAATTTCTCTGCCGCACGACAATTTTTGGCCGCTCGCGAAGCGCCTCGTTCGCTTGAATTTTAATGGTCACGTTTTCACCTTTGGAAAACTGCGGTTCAACAGAAACATCAAATAACGGAGGGGTTTTGTCTATCCCAAAAACCTCGGATTCTTTTTTTCCGGTCTGCAAGCTTTTATCCCGCGCGAATATTCTTACTTTGTAAAAATTACCTTCTTCCTGATTTTCTGTGTTCCAGGCGTAAACGCCAACAGGCGGCAAATTTTCCGCTATCAAAAGCCAGTTTTCTCCGTCGTCTTTGGAATAAAAAATTGAAACCGCGTTATTGCCCAGGCCAAAATCCGCAGGTCCAGAAACATCATTCTCGTCGGTAACCGCATATTCTATTTCTACTGATTTTGAGAACAAATCTCCGGCTTTTGGCGACTTTATTATAACTTCGGGAAAATACCCAATTAACCCCGTGGGTTGAGCAGACGGGGGTTTCGGACCGATATCAATTGGCGCGTCCGTCTCTCCGTCCGTACTTTTATCCTGCGGCAGTTTGGATGTGAAAGCGTCTGTTCCG
>CAYVZN010000051.1:2109-6314 GCA_964456125.1 uncultured Candidatus Saccharibacteria bacterium | reverse complement strand
AACAAACCCCCAGCCCCTCCACCACCTCCTGATACAGACAAAGCTCCAAAACTGCTCGAACCCCCATTAACTCCATTTGTTCCATAACCAAATGTACTAACTAAGCCATTGCAAGTGTGATACCCGCCACTCCCCCCACCCCCACCCCCACCGACAAGTGTAACAGATACTGTCGTTACTCCAGAAGGAACTAGCCAGGAACCGGAAGTGGTGAATTTTTTATTACCTCCTCCCGCGCCTGCCACTTTCGAATCCACATAACTTTTTGATGTTGCTTCATTGGCGACTCCGGGGATCAGGGGCAAACCGGTGATGCCAAATCCCTGCATATCCAAAGGTTTGCCCATATGCGGACCGCTGTGGGCGGCCTCCGTTTCTTGCGTAATTTCCTGCGTTACTTGCGTGAGCTGTGGTGTGCGGTAGGCAATAAACACGCCGAAAAAAACGAGCACAGCGATCGCTGAAATATATGTAGAAAAATGGCGGGATATATGCTTGCGTAATTTCATATCTATGTTTATATTCTAACACTCACACATCTATCTGGCTGTGGATAAGTTATTCAGCGACTTTTGCTTTATAGCCAAGTTCTTCTACGCCTTTGATAATCTCATCTATCTTTACTTTCTCATCATCAAATTCAACATCGCCTTTTTTTGCGTTGTAATCAACAAAACACGACGATACTCCGTCTGTATTTGATAAATACATTTGTATGCCCGTGGCGCATGAGCCGCAGTGCATGCCTTCTATATTTAGTTGGATTTTTTGTGTTGCCATATAAGGTTATGTTATGCCAATCTGCAAATCTTATGCGAATGATGCGAATTGCGAATATTCATGTACAAATATATTCGCAATTGGCAGATTGGCGTTAAATTAGTAGATTGGCATAACACTCTACTCTCTTGCAAACTTAGGCTCCCTATATCTTCTTAACAGTAATGAATTAGTAACCACAGACACAGATGAGAATGCCATTGCGAATCCTGCAATCTCGGGGCGCAATGCCGATTGCGACATATTCTCAAGCAGAGTGCTTGCGATTCCTCCAAGCGCCGGGAGCGACTCAAGAGACGCGCTAAAGACTGCTACCCATTCGGCAGGGCCGGTTGAAGTTTGGGTTACCAATAAATGCAACCCCGAAGCTATCGGTATAGCAAGGACATTATACGCAAAGGCCCAAAAGAAATTTTGCCAAATTTTACGAAGCGTCTTTCGCGATAAATCTATAGCGGTTACAACATCGCGAAGATCATCTTTGATTAAAATTATTTCTCCTGTTTCTATGGCAACATCTGTGCCGGAGCCTACGGCAATTCCAAGATTGCTTTTTGCGAGCGCCGGCGAGTCGTTTATGCCATCGCCAACCATGGCTACTATTTTGCCCTCGGCTTGCAGTTTTTCTATCAGTTTTTCTTTGTCTTGCGGCAAAACCTTCGAAAAATAAGTGTCTACACCGAGTTCTTTTGCGATGGCCTTGGCAGTCTTTTCGTTATCGCCCGTGATCATCAAAACCTCTTTTTTCATACGGCGCAATTCCGCGATTGCCTCCTTTGCGTATTGCTTTAGTGTATCGCGCAAGGCAATCATTCCTATTATTTCGTTGTTATACGCGGCGAATACAACGGTCTTTGCTTCGTCCTGGAGTTTTTCAGAATCGGCTTTGTATTTAGCCGTGTCAATATTTTTTTCGTCAAAAAGCTCTTCGTTTCCCACATATATAAATTTATCCTGATATTTAGCTTCTACGCCCTTTCCCGATATTGCCTTGAATAGTTCGGCTTCGGGCAGAGCTTCGCCTTTCCAGGCCTTTACAATAGAACGGGCAAGCGGATGCTCGGAGCCGCGCTCTGCAATGGCCGCAAGGCGAAGCACTTCATCCTTACTGTATCCGGCGAGGGGGACAATATCGGTAACTTCCGGCTCCCCCTTTGTGAGGGTTCCGGTTTTGTCAAAGGCGACAGTAGTTATATTCTTTGCCTTTTCAAGCGCCTGACCGCCTTTTATTATAATTCCAGACTCCGCGCCGCGCGCTGTGCCAACCATGATGGCCGTAGGTGTGGCAAGCCCAAGCGCGCAAGGGCAGGATACGACGAGAACCGCGACAGAAAAGAGAAGCGAGGGGGCAAAAGTATATCCTTGCACGAAATACCAGAACGCGAAAGTAATAATCGAGATAACTATAACTGCCGGCACAAAACGTTCCGAGATTCTGTCGGCTACCGCCTGAATCGGCGCGCTGGACGCCTGCGCTTCTTCTACCATCTTAATTATCTGGTGAAGCAAGGTTTCCTTGCCTATTTTTGTAGCTTTGCACTCAAGCATTCCGTAAGTATTAAGCGTCGCGCCTATTACTTCATCGCCGATATTTTTACCGACGGGCATTGATTCTCCGGTAACTACTTTTTCATCAACCGACGATTCGCCTTTTATCACCATTCCATCGGTAGGCACTTTTTCGCCCGGGCGTACCAAAAATATATCTCCTATATTTATATCATCTAGTTTGACTTCTATCTCTTTTCCGTCGCGTATAACAGTTGCTTTCGCGGGAGCAAGTTCCAATAATTTGCGGATTGCTTGAGACGCGCGCCCTTTGGCCCGAGCTTCAAAATATCGGCCCAGAAGTATAAAAGACATAAGCGCGGCAGACGATTCCCAGAAGGGATGGTCAATGCCAACCCAGAAGTTTTGCCATCCCTGATCAAACGCGAAAGAAAACAAAAATCCGATTGCGCTGTAGAAGAACGCGGCGCTAGTGCCAAGTACCACCAAGACGTCCATACTGGCAGAGCCAGCTTTGAGCGCGGTATATGAATTTCTATAAAATGGCCACCCAATTATAAACTGAATTGGAAATGTCATCAGCATGTATATCCAGTTGAGGTCAACAAGCACGCCCCAAGTCCAGGCAAGCGGAAGCGCGTGCATGTGCTGTAAGTTAAGCATGTGCACGGCCATGTAGTATGCTATGATGGGAGTTGCAAGCGCAAAGCTTATAAGAACCCGTCTTAGGAGATTTTTAAGTTCACTTTTTCTGCTCTCTTCGGCCATATCGCTTTCTTTTCTACCCTTTTCTGGTAGAATAAGGTTATAGCCCAATTTTTTTACGAGATCGGTTATTTTTTCAAAAGACACTTGTTCGGGATCGTACTCAAGAGCAAGCCGCTCTGAACCATAATTCGCGCTGACTGAAATCACCCCTTTTAGTTTTCCAAGATTTTTGTTGATAAGGGTCGCGCACGCGGCGCAATGCATGCCCTTGATCATATAATAGACGTGTTTTGTATTCATGAATAAATTTTCTCAAATTTTAATTTTTGGCTTGTTCCTGGTAATTACTGGCGTAATCTATCAAAATTTTTATCGGCCGGAGGAAATCGGGCCTATTGAGCCATCGGGAAATGTTTTGGAAATCAATATGCGCGTTTTGCAAAATCAATGGACATTTGAACCCAATAATATTCAGGTCCGTCCGGGAGATAAAGTTATTCTGCGTATTTTTAACGAAGATACTTACGATCACGGTTTCGCGATGGAAGCATTCGGAGTCAATAGGCGTCTTTTTCCGAAACGCGAAACTGTGGTTGAATTTGTCGCGTCAAAGCTCGGCACTTTCGGGTTTTACTGTTCTGTTCCATGTGGCGAGGGGCATTATGATCAGACCGGAGTACTTATTGTTGAGTAGCAGTTTATTTTGAAATTCGAAAAAAGTTTTGAATTTAAGGCATTAAAATTTTGAATTTGTTTCGGATTTCGTGCTTCGTGCTTCGAATTTTTTGTCAATGCTAAATGGTCCCGCGCCAAGCAGCCATAGCGTTATAGCGCCGGCAAGAAGCCCAAGATCGCGATTTAGCGTGGGGTCCTGGCTAAAACCATATTTTGTTACAAGTCCGGAAAAGAAAATAATTATGAGAGTTGCGCCAATAAGGCCGGTATATCTTATGAAAGCGCCGAGTATAAATGAAATGCCCACCAGTAATTCGGTAATACCCAAATAAAAATTCAGCGCGGATGCTCCTCCTATGCCAATATTTAGCAGCAGCTGTATTTCGGATTGGCCTTGTCCGGGGTTTGATAATTTTTGAAAAGCGAATAGAAAAAACACGGTTCCAAGGCCAAGTCGCAGAAAAAGGGGCGCATAAGGATTGAGTTTTTGTTGGATGTTTTTTATCATAATGCTATTATAGCAAATATTAATT
>CAYVZN010000051.1:0-2009 GCA_964456125.1 uncultured Candidatus Saccharibacteria bacterium | reverse complement strand
ACCTCGCCGGGATGTGTACATTGCGCTGAGGCCAAGAAAATATTTGAGGAAGAAATTAAGCCAAATTTTCCGAATGTGGAAATTGAGTATGTTGACATGCTGACCGAAGAGGGCCAGAATCTAATTCAGAAATATGGCATCATGTCTTCACCAGGGATTATAGTAAACGGCGAACTATTTTCAATAGGCGGATTAAACAAAAATAAGCTAATAGAGAAAATTAAAAGTTTAAGCTAACCTCACCCCCCCTTTGTTTTTAGTAAGCGACAACCACCTCACCCCCAACCCCTCCTCCGACTATAGTCGGAGGAGGGGAGCTCTCGAAATACGTCTCATGCGCGTACCCCCCTCCCTTAATAAGGATTGGGGGGTGAGGTAGGGAGGGGCTAGGGGTGAGGTAAACAATATGCAAGAAGACAATCCACAACTTACAAAAAAACAACGCCGGCAGTTGCGCCGAGAAGAAAAAAATTACAAGATAGAACAAAGTAAAAAAACAAAAGCCCGCAAGGGCATGTGGGTTTGGGTTGTGGCAATTATCGTAACCGCGGTTATTGGTTTTGGAATTTATAAATATCTTTTTACGGGTCCGGTTGATGGCAATTTGGCGGCTGATCCGTTAAAATCTTGTGTAAATCACGCGGGAGGAATGCACATTCATCCCGATCTAAGTATCAGCATTGATGGCGCGGCGCAAGAAATTCCAGCTAATATAGGCGTATCTGTCGCATGCATGAGACCCGTGCATACGCATGATAGCACGGGAATTATTCACGTTGAGTTCCCGCGTAAGCACGACTTTACACTTCGCGACTTTTTTACTGTATGGGACGAGCCGTTTAATAAAGAGGGCTATTCTGTAACGATGACCGTAAATGACGAAGCGAGCTCTGAATACGAAAATCTGATTTTACGAGACGGTGATCGGATAAAACTTGATTATCAAAAAAATGAACCGAGAAATACGGAAAACGAATCAGGCAATTAGGAGGCTAAAAAAATACTTTCAAAGCGAGGATAGTGTTATCTTGGCTTTTGTGTTCGGTTCGCGCGCAAAGGGGAATGCACGGGAAACCTCTGATTGGGATATCGCGGTATATCTAAAGTCGAAAGACTATGGCGAATTGGAAAGCAAAGAGGCGTACCCCAGAGAAGATAAAATACGGTCCGATGTCATAAAAATTCTTGATTCTGACGATATTGATCTGTTAGTGCTAAACAGAGCTCGACCCCAGCTTGTATTTAATGTTTTGAATTCCGGAACTAACCTTGCCCTAAAAGATAGAAGACTATATTTGAAACTTCTAATAAAAACCCACTATGAGGCCGTTGATTTTCCTAAATTTATTTACGACTTTTGGCTGATTCGCGAACGTTCAAAATCTCTTTCGGAAGAGGATCGCGCTACCCTCATAGAACATTTAGTATTTTTGGAAAATGAATTCGCGGATCTTGGATCATTTCAAAAAATGACATGGAAAGAATATCAGGAAAATCATGACATGAGGCGGAGTTTGGAGCGTTTGATTGAGAATCTGATAATGGCCTCGCTTGATATTTCAAAAATAATTTTATCCTCTCAAAAAAAAGAGGTGCCCCACACATATACAGATACGCTTAAGGTATTTGGGGAGATTTATTTTGATTCCTATTTTGCCGATGAATTTTCAAAATTTGCTGAATTTCGCAATATAGTTGCCCATGAATATCTTGATATTCGTTGGAGCCGCATACAAAATTTTATGAAAGAAGCGCCTAGATTTTACGAACAATTTATAAAAAAAGTAAAGCAAATCATAAAAAAATAAAATACGAAACTATAAACCCGGAGGAGGCGGGGGAATAGCGGCGTTTCAAAAAATGTTTGGGATAAAATTTTTAGCCTCCCCGGCGATTTTTCTTCTGCTGTTATTTGCATTTGGCTATATAGCAATCGCGGAAACAGAACCCATTATTGAATGGACCCGCCAATTCGGCTCTGTTGTTTCTTCTTCAGATTTTGGTTTTGC
>CAYVZN010000050.1:0-6442 GCA_964456125.1 uncultured Candidatus Saccharibacteria bacterium | reverse complement strand
CTCCTTCGCCAGAGGCTACGGAGGGCGCAGCACAACCTATCGTCCGAAAATTTGAACTCCCTCCGCCGAGCGGGCCCTCATCTGTGTCAGCATCTCCGACTCCCGATTCAGACCTGCCCGCGGATGAGGAAGAGCCCGAACCTGAACCCGATCTGACTGCCCCCACCTCAACTATATCAACGGCAAATTATGCGATAAATAATCCGGAGTTCAAGATACTATGGGGTAGTGAGGCAATTGATTTAGGTTATTATGATGTCCAGTATAAACTTGGCGAGGAAGGTGCGTGGCAGAATTGGGCCGCGAGCACAACGGCGACCAGCACAAACTATACGGCCGAAGGAAGCGGGACTTATTATTTCAGGGCGCGCGCCGCGGATATAAATAACAATATAGGCGATTGGGCTGAAATTTTTGTGATTATAGATCTCTCATCAGGCGCGCCTATAGTTATAAACGAAATTCAGATAAGTAACGCGGAATTTGTCGAGCTTTATAATACTACGACAAGCACTATATCTCTGGCCGGATATTATTTCGCTTATTATTCCTCAAGTAAAACTGACTGGGGCGACCCTTGGCGCAAAAAAGAGTTCTTGGCTAATGCTGAAATAAAAGGCAACGGCTACTATCTTATCGGCCTTAAAGATTATCCGAATTATCTCGGCAATCCCAACGCGGATTGGCAACCCTATACTTCTTCGCAACTTAATAATCAAGACGGCACTGTGGCTATATTTTCGTCTAATCCAAGCTTATCAACATCTACTCTGCCTATAGACGCCGTGGGCTGGGGAAGCACAAGTACAATATCTCTTTATGAAAAATTGCCGGCTGTAGCGCCTGATGTAGGCGAGAGTATCAGCCGCGATGAAGATCATACTGACACCGATAATAATTCAAGAGATTTTTCTATAAATAATTTGCCCTCGCCTACTAATTCCGGGAGCGAAATTTTTAGAAATAGTTTTAGCGCGGAACCCCTTTGGCAAATGTTTCAAAAAGACGCGCGGCATTCGGGTCTTGCCGCTGATCTTTCCGGCCCAACATGGGCAACCTCAACGCAAGCAACGTCATCGTGGGCGTTTCAAATGCAGAGTTCAGGCAATTCTCAAGTAGTGATAGACGCCGAAGGAACCGCATACGCGCAAGATAGCGGTGGGAGGATATATGCCTTAAATTCAAATGGTGTTTTGAGATGGAAATTTGATCCTCGCGATAACGGCGCTGGCAATGGCGAGGCAGACGCCTCCCCGGCGCTCTCTTCCGACAGCAGCCGCGTGTATTCAGTTTATACTGATAGCGTTAAGAGAAAATTGATTCTTTATTCTATAAGTACACAAGACGGTTCGCTTGACTGGAGCTATTCGCCGGCAGAGGACGGCTATGACAAAAAGTTCACCTCGCCAGTTATTGATAAAGACGGAAATATATATATCGCGAGCAATACGAGATTGTATTCACTATCATCAAGTAATGATTTTCGTTGGGAATTCAGCCCCACCAGTACGCTTAGTTCTTTGGCGATGCAGACAAGAATTCCTGTAATTGATAACGATGGCTACATATATTTAACAGCGATAATGTCTAATACCGCAGGCGATAGATATATATGGAAGCTTGATTCGTCTACTGGTAGGCAGATTTGGAAAAGAAATCCTTTTGGCAATAATAATCTATCCACGAGCTTTAGCATAAACACAAGCGGCACAAGCACTGTTATTTATATAGGCGGAGTTCTAAACACCCGCCTATACGCAATTGACGCGTCAAACGGTTCAATAATTTGGGGAGATAATACAATATTGGGCTCGGGAAACATTTCCGGTCCGATACCCAATTTTGACGCAAGCGGAAATATATACGCCGGCACTACGGGATTGAGCAATTCCGGAGGGTTTCATAAGGTGAGCGCTACGGGAACAAAGGAATGGTCGTTTGGCAATGCGAGCCCCGGCGCGAATCGCTTTTCTGCCGTAACAGATTCTCAGAACAGAGTATACACAAGCGCCAAAAACGACCCCGGCTATACTATTTATGCCCTCAAGCCAGAAGACGGCTCTATTATATGGAGCTATGATGTCTCATCCGAGCCGCGCGGCCTTGCGATAGGCAATGGCGTAGTGTATATAGTAACTTATGATGGCAAAGTGATAGCACTTTAAAAATAAAAGTAAGAGGAAAGGAGAAACTAATGACTTGCATAGTTGGAATCACAGATGGAAAGAATGTTTGGATCGGAGGCGACTCCGCGGGAGTAGACGGCGCAAATCTTACGATACGTGCCGATGAAAAAGTTTTTAGGCGCGTTGACGAATCTAATGTAGTCTGGCTATTCGGGTTCACCACGAGTTTTCGAATGGGTCAGTTAATTCACTACGATTTGTGTTTGCCCAAAATAGAAGATGGCGATCGTTTAGACCTTCACAGATTCATGGTTAAGAAATTTATCCCAGCTCTAAGAGACTGTCTAAGCGTGGGCGGTTGGCAAGCTAAAAAAGATGAAAGAGAACAGGGTGGCCAATTTATCGTCGGTATTCTTGGCGAACTTTTCTCTATTGAAGATGATTATCAAGTTCATAAGCCTGCGCGCCCGTATCACGCGGTAGGTTCAGGAGCAAATGTCGCGTTGGGCGCGCTGTATGCCTCTAGGGCAAGTAAGCAAAATCCCAGGCGGCGAATACTAACCGCGTTAGAAGCGGCAGAGGCCTTCAATACCAGCGTGCGTGGTCCGTTTAAAATATTAGAAACGGGAACAGAGGAGAGCGTGAGTTAAATGAATGACAGATTGAATGCCAGTCTTTACTTCGTAGATCCTGATATAAAAAAAGCGCAATCCCTGCCGTTTTCCGTATTTTGGGACGCTGAATTTCATAAACATGCGTTTGAAACTATTTTTACAAATTCATGGCTTTGTTTCCCCAAGCAGATTTTAAGAAGGGCAGTTGATATTTCCGAGAGAGAGGATCCATCAAAATCCGAGACTTATCTCGACATACTTTTAATCAGGGGAAATGAGGTCCTATGGGATTTTCTGGGTGAAGGTATACTTTTAAAGCGGGATACCGACACAAGAAAGTCTTCATTGTTTTGCTTCTCAAATCGGTGTCCTCACATGGGATATCCCATGCTAAAACAGCGTATTAACAGAGCCGGACCAAAGTGGGGCAAGTATATGCAGTGCGGCCAGCATCACTTGACTGTAAATGCGGATGGGACATTTAAATCCCATCCAGCGTGGCCAAATCCTGATGCCAAGACAAGAAAAACACTTTGCCTTACGCGCTATGATCTTGAAGAGTGGCAAGACTTTTATTTTATATGCAGGGGCAAGCCCGCCGCGCCGCTTAATAACGTTTTGAAACCGATGCTCGATGTAATTGACTGCATGCCGCCTGATTGGTTTCAGTATGAAAAAAATGCGAACGAACAAAGAATCCTTGACGGTAACTGGATGCTTCACGCCCAAAATTACATGGACACGCTTCATATAAAAGAGGGTATCCACACGGGAGAAGGCGGGCTCGAGGGAGCTCTTATAATGGATTCATATACAACGGAATTTTTCGCGGATAATCCGTTTATGACATTGCAGTGGGCTTACGCGAAGAATCCCGAGGACGGTTTTGATCCAAAATTCCTGCCGGAAAGGTTTCATGATCCAAGTCATCCGGAGAGACGGGTTTTTGCGCTATGGTTTTTCCAATTCCCGAATATTACATGGAATTTTTACCCTTGGGGTTTGTCATTATGTATATATATGCCAATACCCGAAGATGTCGATCACACAGAGCTTTTTTGGTTTCATTATGTTTTGGACCAAGAAAAATACAGTGAACGAAACACAAGATGGCTTTCTAACCTTGTAGATCTGGAAGATACGGACGCGCTTCGCCTCGTAAATCGAACTCTGCGTGGCCATGCGCGTCCGTGGCAGAGGAGTATTTTTGGAGAAGAAAAAGAAAAAGGACCCCATTGGTTTCACAAAATGGTGTACGAGATGATGTTTTCTTAAAAACGATTTTTAAAATTCTCCGTGCTGTCGCGCGGAGATTTTTTATTAGACGCATAATCAAATTAGATAAAATATTTGTTTTGTGATAGTATAATGCTAAATTATGATTACCAAAATACGAAAAGCCGTGATACCCGTCGCCGGCATGGGCACTAGATTTTTGCCCGCGACTAAAGCCATTCCAAAAGAGATGCTGCCGGTTGTTGACAAGCCGGTTGTGCAGTATCTTGTAGAGGAAGCAGTGGCCTCCGGCATAGAGACTATTATTTTTATAATTAATAAAAATAAGCACAGCATAGAAGACCACTTTAGCAGAGATAGGGATCTCGAGGCCGCGCTTAAGCGGGCGAAGAAATTTGCCATACTGGACAAGATTAAAGAGATTCATAAATTAGCAGAATTTATATATGTTTGCCAGGATGAGCCGCTTGGCTCCGGCGACGCTGTAATGCGGGCGAGGGGATTAGTCGGCAATGAGTCGTTCGGCGTGTTTTACGCGGATGATATTATAGAATCGAAAACACCCGCGCTGGATCAGCTTATTAAGGCGCATAATAAATGCGGTGAGAGTGTGCTCGGATTATTTAAGGTTGCCAAAGAAGATGTACATCTTTACGGGATCGCAAATGTTACGGGGTCAGACCCCGTAACAAAGGTTACTAAGCTGGTAGAAAAGCCCGATCCGGCAAAAGCGCCATCTAGGCTTGCGAGCGTGGGGAGGTTTATTCTGACTCCAGAAATTTTTGATAAAATCAAAAAAACCAATAAGACCAAAGGCGAGGTATATCTTGCCGATGCTATTGACATGCTTGCCCAGGAAGGTAAGGTGTATGGTCATGAACTTGAAGGAAAATGGTATGATTGCGGTTCAAGGGCGGGTTTTTTGAGGGCGAATTTAGAACTTTCAAAATTAAAATAGGAGGTTGCTATGAGCGAAGTTCGCTTGCTATATGGGGCAACAATTCCGGGGGCTCAGTATTTATCCACCGATCTCTTGTGGAAAACTAAGTTTCAAGTATTTGATCCGATTTTTTTCTGTGAGCTTAGTGGTAGGAATTTTTTGCTGACTGGGCCACTTGAATATGGGCGCGCAAAAAAAGAAGCAAAAGATTGCATAGTTGAATTGCTGAATGATCAAGATGGGGGAATTACCGGTTTTTTAAAAAAGCATGGCGTTAGTAAACTAATCGTTCCTAGCTATTTCCCCGCCGAGTTTTTGGAGAAATTTAATTTTTCCGGGTTTACTGTTAAAGTTTTAAGCTCTGAATTTTCCTGGTATCCGGAACAGGAAGTTAAAACTATGCAAGAGTTAGAATATATAGAAGAAGTGCAGAGAAAAAACGAGAAAGTTCTATGGAAAGTAGTTCGAAAGCTTAAAGAGTCCAGAGTTGATAACGACGGAATTTTGCTGATGGGAAGAAGGAATAAACCTCTTACGGCAGAATATTTAAGAGATTTTATGGAGCTTGAATTGATGCGGCTTGGATGCCTTGCCAATAACACTATTATTGCTTGCGGCGATCAGGCGATTGATCCGCATTGTCAGGGATATGGTCCTTTGCGCGCGAATATGCCGATAGTAATAGACGTTTTTCCCCGATCTAAATCAAATTGGTATTGGGCGGATATGTCGCGGACGTTTTTTAAGGGCATGCCGAGTTTATCCGCGAAGAACATGTATAACGCAGTGCTAGACGCTCAACTTTTGGCAATGGATAAAATTCACGCCGGAGTTGATAGCTGTGACATTCACAAGACCATAGAATCATTTTTTGAAAAAGAACATTACAATACCGGCATAAAAGATGGTGTTATACAGGGTTTCTTTCACGGGCTTGGCCATGGTGTTGGATTAGACATGCACGAAAGGCCGTATCTTAGCGGCAGATACCCCCCTTCTCTATTAAATGAGTTTACTGTTGTTACGGTAGAGCCCGGCCTATATTATGCGGGAATTGGCGGTGTGCGCATAGAAGATATGGTTGTTGTTGAAAAAGATGGCGTGCGAAATCTCACTAAATTTCCTAAAGATTTGGAAAGCATGATTATCGCATAACAGGATAGCGGCCAGTCCCCTGTGGATAACTTAGTATTGACAAGATTTGTGCTATAATTACGTCATGGGGGATATAGCGGTTTCTTATATTTTAATTTTAATAGACCATGTCAAGGGGTTGATTTTTGGCGAGTAGGGGTGTAGGGTGTCTGGATGGATAAGCATACTATAAAAAGGGCTGTTGAGCTCTGTTTAGCTGTGTATCGGGTGACGGATAAATTTCCGGAGAGTGAATTTTTGCGTTGTAAGCTACGCGGGTTATCAGTTGCAGTAATCGAATCTGTGGTGTATAAAATATCTTACCCTAAGAAAGAGCTTAGGGTTTTGTTTTTATGTTTTGACGTGGCAGACAAGCAAGGATGGGTGGATTC
>CAYVZN010000049.1:0-6656 GCA_964456125.1 uncultured Candidatus Saccharibacteria bacterium | reverse complement strand
TGCCCTTAAAATTCACTGATTTGGATGGCGCGCCCGCAAGAGCAGTAATTGTTACGGGGTCAGACCCCGTAACAATTTAATTTAATTTAAAAGGCTCCCCGATTATAATCGGGGAGCCATGTATTAGCAGGATAGTATATCCGGAACCTCGTCCGGCATACGATGGATAAAATTATATTTTCGTCCGGTTTCCTTGGACAATATGTCCGCAAGAGGTTTAAGGGCCTCTTCGATTTGAGCAAAATGCGTGCGAGTGTATATTGCGAAGTTAAATGGGAGGCCCCCTTCATACGCGTCGGAAAGTTCCAGCGCGAGAACACATCTTTTATCGGGTACTATGAGATAGCGATGCATTTCTCGGCGTAAACACACGAAAGTCCAAACTCCATGCCCGTTATGCTGTTGATCATGATACGCACGATGCTGTACGGAATATCTTACAGGGCCCAAGTATAATTCGAGTTTATTCAATTCTTGCGCCGCGTCCTTAAAGAAATTATTCAGAGGTTCCGCGCACTCGCCATAACCGTGTAATTCATCTTCTTCGGTCTTATTTAAATGCGGTCTCTTAGGTTCTGCTTTTTCTGTGACCATGCTCGCACCTCCTGTGCTTTTTATTTACCTATCAGTTATGTCTCTTAAGAATATATCACTATTCAGGAATGATGTCAAGGCCGCTGACGCAGTTTCGGCGCTCTTAATCGCGTCTGCCTGCTTTTTTGGCGTCAAGCAGCTTGTTTCAAGCGCAACTCCTTCCCGATAGCTGTGATCTATATCGGCAGATTCATGTATGAGGAAAGTCTCAAGTGTGCAGGTACTGCGAATTCCATAATGATTTTCCAGGCCCTCGCGTTTAATCTTTGCAACTTGCGGCTCTTGGGATTCGTACGCGTAAAGCGCGGCAAGACCTACCCTGTAATCTTCGTTATGAGCTAAAGTTTCAAAAGTTTTGAGCAAATTTAGAGTTTCAGGGAAAAGTTTAACAGATACAACTTCATCGCTGGCAATACCAAGTCCATCGGTAAATCTCAGCCAAAGCTCCAGGTGCCATGGCATACGACGGGACGATAGTGGCAAAATCTGATTAATAGGATGTTCAGGCCGCATTTCTTCAGACATTAGATTTTCCAAAAGAATTCCACGCGCAACGAAGTCATTTCCGCAACGGGCGTGCACAGCGCTTACATAAGTTGGGAATGCCGCTTCAAAGGCGTAGCGTTGTTTCGCGTATTCTTGTATGGCCGCTAGCGGAAGCTCACCCTTGTTCCATGCCTGATAAAACTTGCTATCCAGCATTGAGTTTTTCGCGATAACTTCATCCAGTTCCTTCAAAAAAGTTCTTTCCATAAAACCTCCTTGCCTATAAGATAAATTTAAAGACCTATTATTTATATACTAGGATTAGACAACTTTGTCAATAGATAACGGCTTTCTAGGGCGTCATCTTTTTGCCTTTGCTCGGTCGATTTCTTTAAGAAATTGCTTTCGCAGGCGAATGTTTTTGGGCGTGATTTCAAGATATTCATCCTCATTCATTATTTCAAGGCCCCCTTCCAGGCTTACCTCAAGATGGGGGATTAATTTAATAGCCTCGTCGGAACCGGCGGCGCGCATATTAGTTAGTTCCTTGCCTTTTGTTGGATTAACCGCCATATCGTGACCTTTGGTAACATTTCCTATTACCATTCCTTCATATACTTCTGTTCCCGGCTCAATATAAAGAACCCCTCTTGCTTGCAGATTATCCAAAGAAAATCCCAGGGCCTTGCCGGTTGCCATTGATACCATGGATCCGACATCGCGTTTTTCAATATTTCCGATATAGGGCTTGAAACCTATAACACGCGAGCACATAATTCCTTCGCCCCGCGTGTCTATAACAAATTGCCCGCGGTATCCCAGCAAGCCTCGAGTGGGAATTTCAAAAATCAATCTTTTTTGTCCGTTAATTTGTTTAAGGTCCATCAAGATTCCTTTTCGCTTTGACATTTTTGAAATAACCGCGCCCTCAAACATATCCGGGATGTCTATTATTACTTCTTCAAATGGCTCAAGTTTTTGGCCATTTTCTTCTTTTATAATTACTTGGGGCTGGGCAACCTGAAGTTCATAGCCCTCGCGCCGCATATTTTCAAGCACTATCGCGATATGCATTTCGCCGCGTCCGGAAACCTTGTATAAGTCGTTTTGCGAAAAATCAACCGTAAGGCCGATGTTTACTTCCAATTCTCTTTCAAGCCGCTCTCTTACTTGTCGTATTGTAACAAACTTCCCATCCCTTCCCGCGAATGGAGAATTATTCACCAAAAAATTTATTGAAATAGTCGGCTCATCAACCGTGATCGCGGGCAAGGTTTCTTGAGACGCGTCAGCGCAAATTGTCTCTCCAATATAAATATCGGGAATTCCTGCGATCATTACCAAATCGCCCGCTGTGACTTTATCCACCTCCTTTTTATCAAAACCCTCAAATGTGTACAGTTTTGTAATCGCGCCGGTTCGCGAATCACCGGATGTTTTTTTTATTACAACTCGGCTTCCTTTTTCTATTACTCCGTCATATACGCGGCCAATCGCGAGCCTGCCCGTAAAGTCGTCGTAGGCGAGATTAAACGGCTGCATTCTTAAGGGCAGAGAGACATCGGCGCGCGCCGGCGGCACTTTTTCCAAAATAGTATCAAGCAGGGGCGTTAAATCTTTGGATGTATCGCTTAAATTTCTTTTCGCGATGCCATCTTTGGCAATCGTATAGACAACGGGGAAATCAAGCTGTTCGTCGCTTGCGCCAAGGTCCATAAATAGTTCTAATACTAAATCGTGAACCTCCTTAGGCCTTGCGGCCGGCTTATCTATTTTATTTAAAACAACAATAGGTTTTAGCCCAAGCTCAAGAGATTTTTTAAGCACAAACCTTGTTTGCGGCATAGGCCCGTCCTGGGCATCAACAACAAGTAAAACGCTGTCTATGGATCGCAAGATGCGTTCCACTTCCGAGCTAAAATCAGCATGGCCGGGAGTATCAACAATATTTATTTTAGTGCCTTTGTAAAATAACGAGGCATTTTTTGAGTAAATAGTAATACCGCGCTCGAGTTCCAGAGCGTTGCTGTCCATACTGCGGGATTCATCTGTAACCATTCCGGTTTGACGCAGCATGAAATCGGTTAGAGTGGTCTTGCCGTGATCAACGTGCGCGATGATTGCGATATTTCTAATTTCCATAAAATTATATAAATAACTTTATTATAAAAGCCCCACAATTGCGAGGCCTTTATAATTCTATGGTTTTACTTTCGATTTACGTTTGTGGCGTTCAGACCCTTTGGGCCCTCTGCTACATCGAAAGTAACACTGTCACCTTCCTGGAGATCATTGAACTGAACGTTTTTCAGTTCGTTTGAGTGGAAAAAAATATCTTTTTCTCCGTTCTCCCGGGTAATGAAACCATATCCTCGGTCAGTTTTCCGAGCTACTGTTCCGTTTTCCATGTTAATAACAAAATAACTTATAAAATTCAAACACAGTATACTGCAGAATTAAACTCGACCCCTTGTTTCTCTTACAGCCCTGGATTGATATAGGCATTCTACACCCAATGTGATTTCGTGTCAATAGGTTGGGTATTGACAGTTCCCCTAAGAAGGTGTATATAAATCGCAGGGTGGCGGTTCCTTGAAAACTAGGCCCGAAAGGAGGATTAAGGTTATGATATAAAATTTTAAACTCCGAGCAAGTTTTTTAGCGTAGAGCGATTAGAGATACCGAACATGAGGAGGTAAAATACATGGAAGCAGTAACATGGAGAGTAGACACGATAATTTTTGCGAGTATGGCCCTTTTTGGCGTCGTATTACTTGTTGTGAGTTTTATTTTTGGAGAAGTGTTGGATTTTTTCCAGCATGATTTGGATATAAGCGTAGCCGGCCACGACGTAGTGGATATAGGGCACGGAGGCGATGTGCCAAACGCCGCTCCGTTGGTAAACGTACAGTCAATCCTTGCTTTTGTTACCGGCTTTGGAGCAGTGGCATGGGTTCTTAGCGGCTATTTAGGGTTTCACCCACTACTTGCGACTTTATCAGGTCTTGGGGGTGGATTTGTCGCGGCCGTTCCAATGGTTTTACTAATGCGAGTATTATACAAGCAGTCTGGAAGCGCGGGATTTAACATGAACGAAGTTGTCAATAATAACGCGACAGTGGTGCTTGCGATACCGCCAAATGGTACAGGAAGAGTCCAATACGAGAAGAGGGGTTCTCGAGTAATGTCAACTGCGAGGTCAGTTGATGGCACAGAAATTGGCCAGGGTTCCGTTGTTACAATCCAACGTGTTGTGGGAAGCGAAGTATATGTTAGAAAAGCGGAACATTCTTAAAGAGTATGCTGACAAAATTTCAAAAAACAGCAAATAAGAGGAGGTAAGGAATGCCAGGAATAGGGATTGCCGCAGTCTTAGTTGTCATAGCGCTTGTAGCCGGCTTTGCAGCTGTAGTAAGCCGCTATAAGAAGGTGGGGCCAGAAGAGGCTCTTATAATATCAAACCGCAAGAGCAGTGTTCAAAGATCCGACGGAACCACAGAACAAGTTAATTTCCGCGTAGTACGCAATGGCGGCGCGCTTGTAGTGCCGGTGTTGCAGAAAGTAAGCAAAATGTCATTACATTCTCGAAAGATTGAGGTTTCAACCCAAGGTGCAATGTCGACGGAAGGAGTTAAGATCAATGTCGACGGCGTCGCGCTTGTAAAGGTTGCAAGCGATGATATTGGCATTGTTAATGCCGCTGAAAGATTCCTTGGTCGCGAGAATGATATAGATACGCAGGTAAAAGGCGTGCTCGATGGTACTTTGCGGGGCGTATGCGGAACTTTGACTCCCGAAGATATATATAGAGACAGGACTGCTTTTGGAAACAAAGTAACCGAGCAAGTCCAAGCTGAACTAGCGCAGATGGGGCTTGTTCTCGATGTTCTTACTCTTCAAGAAATAGACGATGAGTTAGGATATTTTGATGCCCTTGGAAAGAAGAGAACTGCCGAGGTTCAGAAAGACGCGCGTATTGGTCAAGCAGATGCAGATAAACAAGCAACTATTGCAGAGGCCGAGGCAAAACGAGATAAAGAGAAAAGAACCGCGGAGACGGAAGCCGAGATTTCCGAGGCGCAAAAAGAGCGCGACGTTAAAAGGGCTAAATATGAAGCTGAAACTAAGCGCGAGCAAGCAACAGCGGAGCAGGCGGGTCCGAGAGCTACGGCAGAAGCCGAGAAGGCAGTTGCCGAAGCGAGAAAAGCGCTCGCTATGGCTTATGCTGATCAGCGCGAACAAGAATTGGTAGCAGAGACAGTAAGGCCGGCAGAGGCAGAAAAAAAGAAAAAAGTTATTGAGGCCGAAGCGACAATGGAAGCGCGCAAGCGCGAGGCCGAAGCGGAGAATTATGCGGAACAAGAAGAGGGCAAGGGAGAGGGGGCTCGCATATGGAGTGTAAAGGAGCAAGAGGCAAAAGGCGTTGCGGCAGTTGGGAAGGCAGAAGCCGAGGCAATCAAGGCGAAACTCCTTGCTGAAGCTGACGGATGGCAGAAGCGCGCTGTTGCTATGAAGGCGTACAGCGATGCCGCGATGGCTCTTGAACTTGGCCAGCGTTTCATTGACAAACTTCCCGAGATGATTGCGGCATCCGCGAGCGCCTTGGCCGCAGTTGAAAAGGTCCAGATATTTGACTTTGGAAGTAATGGTAACAGTCATAACGGCAGTGGTCCCGTGGAAAAGTTCATGGGGCTCGCACCTCAGAATACCTTGCAATTTTTAACATGGATGAAAGAAGCTACTGGTATTGATCTTGCCGCTGTTCTTCAGGGAGTGCAAGCTAAACTAACTGATGGTTCTGGCGGAGATACGCATGAATCAGTGGCAGTAGAAGAGACCCCAGTTCCAAGATATGGAAAAGATTCTTAGGAAAATTCAGAATCTCCGTATAGGGATTAGTTAAATAATAGGGGAGGCGAAAGAACTTCGCCTCCCTTTATTTGATTTACTCAAAGGAGGAGTTCATGGCGCAACAGCACTTAGGTAGACAGGGCGGGGTTAAGATCTTAGATCGTGAGGAAAATTATCCATTCAACACGCAAGGAAGTAATACGTTGGTTATCCACTGTAGCGATCCAAGATTCCAAGAGGCTTTCGGGTTGTTTTTAAAAGAAGGGCTTGGCCTTACATCGGGATCTTATGATCCCCTGGTAATTCCAGGAGCGAGCCAAATGTTGGCTTTCGCGGATTTACTTCCCAAGTTCGCGTCAGGTCTTTCAAGGCCATTGGAGTTCTTGGTTAAAGGGCATGGCTTAAAGAAGGTAGTGGTAATAATGCATGAGGATTGCGCGTGGTATCGCGATTTTGTGCCTAAGTTCATGAGAACGCGCGGAACCATGAAAGAACAGCAGTTTAACGATTTATTGAAAACAAAGAATATTCTTGCGGAAAAATTTCCTCATATAGAAACCGAAATGTTTTACGCGTCGGTTAATCCGCAGGACAGAGTAACTTTTACTAAAGTGAAAGAAACGGGTAGTGCAAGGGGATAGTAAAGATAATAAATAACAAAGCGTTATATAAAGGGGCGGAATATCTGCCCCTTTTGTTTATAAGAACTAGCCGAGGTGTGGATA
>CAYVZN010000048.1:4092-6826 GCA_964456125.1 uncultured Candidatus Saccharibacteria bacterium | reverse complement strand
TGCGAGGCGTGGTGCCGGGAACACAAAAGTTGCAATATCGAGATCACGGCTCATGCCGAGGAAAATAAAAACCAATAATTTTATGCTACCTAAAGGTTCAATCGCAAGAATATACGAATACTACTTTACGACACCGCGCTACGGCGATGAGGTGTTAAGAGCAATGCGGGAATTTTTTGACCGTCCCGATCTGGATCGAGGTGCTTCACTTGAGATGAACGATAAAAGCGAGGGATTATTTAATGAATGGTTTTTGTATGACTTTGTATTGCCAACCGGAGAAACGCCTCTGCAGAATTTTGTTAAAGAAAATTCGCTGGGACTTTCTGCCGTAGAAATGGAACTTTATAAAAATATTCTCAAAACTAATATATATGGTCTTTATGAAGTAAAGAAAATTGATGTGGACGAGGGACTTGCACTAAAAAATTTACAAACCGGGAAGGAATCATATGTTCGGGAAAAGTCACTTACGAGACAAGTTCAACCCGGGAGTGTGTTTTTTGGCAGGATTGGAAAGGTTGATGATCATTACGAACTTATAGGCGCCGATACCTTTTCCATTCAGGCGGCTGGCGATGAAATAATGAGCCATTTTCATGGCATGAAATTTAAAATTACGCCCAAATTCGCGCACGATATTTGGAAAATGCAGTATAGTTGACACATAACCACTCCACTGGGTTCGCATTAAGTCCACTGTATGATACTTCGAGCCGGCAAATTTTTGATTTAATTTTAATATTACTCACATCGACACATAATTGGTGAATAAGCATTTTATTATCTATAATTATGAATAAAAAATTCCCGCAATTGCGGGGTTATTTTATTAATTTTTAGATTTTGTACTAAACCACAATACTGCCTGCCCAGTGCCTATCGCAGATTCGTATTTGCCATACTGGATAGATTTAATTTTGCAATTCTTTCCTCCTAGCGCTCCGACCATACGCAGATAATGCGCAAAGCGGCCTTCGGAGGAAAACTTTTTGCGGAATTTTTTTGCGTTATCTATCACTTTGGCATGAAGCCCTGATTCTAGCAAACAAATTACTAAAGTATCTTGGGAGATATGTTCGAGGTTGAAAATGTTCACTAGACTGCTAGATGCTCTGGATGGTATATCGTCAAAGGAATGAAATTTATGCGACAGACCGCCAGTGGCGACAAGTACAACCCTGTGATTGCTTTTTTCCACGGCACGGCGAATTGCTTCGCCGTAGACTAGTTCGTTTTTTATGGAAGAAGTAGGGGCAACGCTAGTGGGAAGAACTAGTTTTTTGGGGCCCGGACCGGGGTTAAGATAATGCATGGTCACTAGAGTGGGGTAGTGGTGAGGCAAGAGATTCAACTTTCCACCCGTGGTGACTCGTACCCTCCCCTTAAGCGATCCTTTGTCTGCTTCTTCAATAATTAACCCGGCAAGCTCCGGATTGCCAAGGTAGCAAAACTGGTAGTCATGAATCATTTCAGGAACTTCATCGGAAGTGTAGAAGCCGGCATGCCAACCTCGGCCATCTATATAGAAGTTTGTCGTAGTATACCAGTGTGTGTCAATAATCAAAAAAGTGTCAAAATCAAGATTTTTTATCTGTTCTTCGTACATCTGGGTAAGTGCTTGATCTAAGGTGCTTATGCCTTCTTGGCCCATATACTTTTCTTTTTCTTCTTGCGACATCATTAATCTAGGCACATGCGCGCACAAAGTCGCGCCGACTATCTCGCCCATAGTGGCCTCCATTGCCGCGCCGTAGTCCGCCCTGGGCGGACGAAGGCGGGCTTAGATTTTTAAGGTACCGATAATAAACCTACTGACTAATTACTAGAAAAGTAATGCCGTGTCAAGACATCTTTCAGGATTTTTGTTTGCATTGTATTTTATTTTGTGGTAATTCTTAAAAATAGAATAACCCAAGGGGGCGGTTGTTATGCTCTTTACAGAGTTCAAGATCAGGCTTGGCGAGAATGAGAAATGCAGAAATATTACGGATAAAATCAAAGATATAGTGGGCGAATGGGGATCAGTATCCGGATTTCTTCTTGTTTTTGTTAAGCATACGACATGCGGCATAAGCATAAATGAAAACGAATCCGGATTAATTGAGGATTTTTCAGATATGATGAGCGGTATAGCCCCAACTTCCGGCGAGAAGTATTACAGGCATGACGATCTTGCAATTAGAACTGAAAATCTTGACCGCGACAGGAAAGAACGTGTAAATGCTCACGCGCATCTGAAGGACATGCTAATCGGGGCATCTCAAACACTACCAGTGCTCTTTGGCAATATTATTCTTGGGACATGGCAACAGATTTTATTCTTTGACTTTGACCTTGATGATTCGGCGGAGCGACAAGATCGCACTATAACAGTAAGTTTATTAGAAGCCTAGTAGAGTAAACGCCCGTAAAAAGGCGTTTTATATTATCCGAAAGTAAATGTAAACGCTTTAAGGCCCGGGTCTTCTATGATTATTTCTAGTGTATGCTCTCCGGGTTCGGAGTCTTCTATTAATCTATATAGAGAATCTTTTTGAATCAGAATAGGCGCGCCGTAAGGCAATCCATCGCGAAATATTGTTGCCCTTACTCCGTTTTCTGAACTTGCCACAAAGAAAACTTTTTGAGCTTTGTAGCGGAATATGATCTTGGCGCGAGGGCTCTTATTTTCAGCAAATTCATCCGTAAAGTTCCATTCGCCCTCAAGATACAATATATTAGTTTTTATGCC
>CAYVZN010000048.1:0-3992 GCA_964456125.1 uncultured Candidatus Saccharibacteria bacterium | reverse complement strand
ATAATTACAAGGCCCTTGTCTTTATACTTTTCATGCCATGCATTTAGATAAGGAATGGTTCTTTGGCAATTTATACAGCTGTACGTCCAAAAATCTATAAGTATTACCTTTTTCCCGATAAGCTCGTTAATTGATATGGATTCAACATTAATAAAGCCGTCCGGGCTTGTTATTTCTTTTGCGGTGTCGTATTGTCTTGTAGTTTGTTCTTTGTTCATATCTTTGGGTTTTAAGTAAATAATTAACCCAAAAGTGACAGACACTATAGCAAAAAATAAAAATATTGCTCTCGTGGTGGGCATTATCTTGTTTGCTAGATTATAAAAATCGTCTCGTTACTGTGCCACAATATCACCGCACGAAACATAAATTGATGCTTCGGTCGTTGACTTGTGTACGTTAATAGCAAGGGGCAAGTGAGATGTTATATGGTCTATTGAGCTTTCAATCATTGTTTCAGAAGAACCATTTACAACATTGTTCAGGGGATGATCCACTCCTCCAAGATTGCTGCAGGAACCCGTATGAATATGGGCGGGTTGAGAAACATCAGCAGGCGAGTTATCTACGATTAATTTAACGTGTGCTTTTCCAGCAACATCCGTGATAGTAGCGGTTCCGGTTTGCCCGGAATCATTTTGAGAATAAAGCATTACTGTTATGGATGCAGGCAGGGTAGATACTTTTTCTTGTGGTGTGCCTCGACCTTGTATCATCATAGCGCCAATAATTATAGCCAAAATAGCGATTATTCCAAGGATAATTGGCATGAAACCTTTTTGTAATTGAATATTCATTTTTTAATTTCCTAATTTTCTAATTCCTCGACCTTTAAGCTAAATTCTACACCTTTTATAATATTTTTTTCTAAAATTTTTTTGGCGATCGCGCTTTCAATCTTATCTTGTACGGCGCGATTCATAGGCCGAGCTCCAAATTGCGGATCAAAGCCGATTGTAGCTATATAATTTATAATTTCGGAACTGGGAGCGAAAAAATATCCCGCGTCGCGCAGCCGATCAACTAATTTGTTTATTAAGATTCCAGAAATTTTCAACACATGCTCTTGGGATAGCGGATGAAATACAACTATTTCATCAAATCTGTTTAATAGCTCCGGGCTGAAATATCCTCCTTGAATTAAAATATTGATAACGTTTTCTTTATGAAGAGATGGGTCAATACCCTGATTTATCATATCCCTTATTTGCGCGGCTCCGGCGTTTGAGGTGGCTATTATTATATTTTGCTCAAAATTTACTTTTCTGCCAAATGCATCGGTCACTCTTCCCTCGTCGAATATCTGTAAGAAAATATTCAGTATGTCCTTGTGTGCTTTTTCTATTTCATCTAAAAGGAGCAGAGAAAATGGGTTGTCCCTTACGCTAGATACCAATTCTCCAGGCTGATTAAGTTCGATAGAACCCAGCAGCTTATCGATAGAATTGAGAGTTTGATATTCCGACATATCAAATCGGACCATCCGGTCTTGGGAGCCAAAGTATGTTTTTGCCAAAATTTTTGCGGTTAGAGTCTTGCCAACGCCCGTAGGCCCCATAAAAAGAAACACTCCTGCCGGTTTTCCGCGCTTTGAAAGCCCGGAACGAAGGCGCATCATGGTTTGCGCTACGACTTTTACCGCTTTTTCTTGCCCGATTATTTCTTTGTGCATTTCCTCTTCGAGCCGTATGAGTCTTTCTCTTTCGTTGCTCATTATCTCCCCAACCGGAATATTAGTTTTTTGAGTGATAACATCATGAACATCCTGCGCAAGTATCAAGGATTTTTTTTTCGAGGAAGCGTAACTTACAACATCATCCAATAGATCTACTGCCTTTTTGGGAAATGGTGTGCTCTGGATATACTTATCGGCGTCGTCTACTATCATTTTTATCGCGCTATAAGTGAAGAAAATTTTATTTTTTAATTCAGCTTGCGGTATTAACCCTTCTATTATCTTTATTACACTGGTTGTGTCTAGCTCCGGAATACTAATTTTTGTAAAGACGTTTAATATGCTGGAGCTAATCCCCGCGTGCTTATGAAAACTTCTGGGGTCGGTAGTCGCGATTACCTGGATTTTTGTTGATTCAAGGAACGGCATAAGAATTCTTGAGATATCAGTTTCATGTAGGTCGTCTATAAACAAAACAGCGTTGCCCACCTTGGTGGCTTCGTTCAGCAGGGAAATAATAATATTTTGAGCGATTCCTTCATTTTCGGAAAAAGAGGGAATTAATGGAGCATTTAGTTCAAAAATTCTCTTATAGTTTATCGCGGGCAATGCTTCTCCGGCAGAAACTTTTTGAGCAAGCGCCAAAACAATACTCCTCTTGCCAATGCCGGTTTCACCTACTAATAGAACATTTGCTCCTTGGGTTTTGGCGAGCGCCTGCTCAATCTGAAGCATTACTTTATCTCGGCCAATAAGATCTACACGTCCCCCTTTCTCGTAAAAAGGCAAAGTTATATCTTCGGTAAAGCGTTGCAGGAATAACGGGTATCCGTATGCCCAGGATACGCCAATAGGGGATTGGCGAAGCAGGTTTTCAATCCGCCAAAATTTTGCTCTGTTTTGCCAATATTCTTTGTCTTTTTCATGCCATAGGGCAAGTTCAGATAGGTCGCTTTTATCTAAGTTTTGGTCTATTAGAAGCTGTTTAAATATTGGTTCGAAATCAAAGAGCGAGGCAATCAAGTCGGGCACTGTTATTCTTTCATGATTATGCTGTTCGCGAATTTTATTAGCATCTGCTAAGAAATTTATTAGTGTTTTGGGATTTTCGATGTAGGAATCTTTGCTGATTATCTTTTTTAGCTGGTCTGTTTTAATGCCTATGCGCAGAAACACGGTTTTAGCGGGTTTGTAACCAAGCAAAGCGATTGAGAGGCTTCTAATAGAAGTTGATTTGTCCAAGATCAAGACGGAATCAAAGTCCAGTAAATCCGCTATATTTTCTTCGCTTTTAATTTTCGGGTATTTTAAATAAAAGTTAAAAAATATTTGTATAAATAAAGAAAACAGTCCCAACGGTATAAATATTAGTGACAAACCAAGCATTAAAGAATTTTCTATAGGCACAAAATTGTTTATTTCCGCGCTTCCCAAATATGCTATAGCAGTAATTAATCCAATCAATAAACACAAGGCGCCCCATAGCTTTAAGAGTGTTGGGTGCAAGATTTTGCGAAAGCGATTTGCCCGGTATATTTTGGCTTTTTTTAGATTAAACTCCATCCTTTTATTATTAACGCGATAAAAATAACCGGCCATAGGAGCCAGCCAATAAATAGCGCTGTAAAAAATATAATAACTATTATTTCGGCAATAAGGCCCGTTATAATAATACTTAGCCGTATAAGAGCGGCAAGAAATCTCGTATATATATCTATTATTATATTGCCCAATTTATCTACTATTTTTTCGGATTTAATTACATCAGATGCTCGCATTCTATGCCACGGAGAGATAAGCGTTCTTAAGTGTTGAGATATAAAAAATTTGTGCCATGCGCCAATCAAGTAATTCCGCAGCAACTTTAAAATTTCTCTAGGAGCTACTATGTAATGCCAGTATATATAATACAGGGTAAGCATATTATAATAATAGCATAGCCATGACTAATTATGAACGACAACTACCTCACCCCCAACCCCTCTCCCTCCCCAGACTGTAAGTCTGGGGAGGGAGAGGGGAGCTCACAGTATACGTCTTATGCTGGATGGGGTCGGGGAGATATTATGAATAATTACGAAAAAAGCAATGCTATATTAAATATAAATTTTCAACCCTCGCACAGGGCTAAGCGTTTAGCTGGAAGAATTTTAGCGACTTTCGGATATGAAAAAAGACAGAAGCTATCTCACTTTTTGGTTAATGAGCTTGCTTTTAACGCCGAAGTAGAAAGAATTGCGATAAAAGTAACAAATACAAAACAATGGCATAAAAGGCGCGGCACGCGTTTGGCCGTCAAAAAATACGGCGCTTATTA
>CAYVZN010000047.1:5624-6833 GCA_964456125.1 uncultured Candidatus Saccharibacteria bacterium | reverse complement strand
GGCAAAGCAATGGTTTCGTAAACCATGGACGGCAGTTCGATTCTGCCCATCGGCTCCACCTTCCAAGTTCGTCCAACCATGCTTGCTCTGTCGAATGACGGGGCGACTGGGCGGGGTGGCTTTAACTAAAATTTCAAAAAAGATCGTGAGTTCAAATCTCATCTCCGGCTTTTATAAAAATATTAGAAAGATCGTCAGTTCAATCCTGACCGCTGGCTCATTAAAAACCCCATAAAATTTCTACGGGGTTTATTCGTCTAATTCTGCAACACGTTTCATTGCTTGTTCCGCGTACCATCTGCGTATTGCGTGCCTATGTTGAAGTAGAACTTCATCAGGCGGGTGATCTGATTTTTTAGGAACGCCGAATATAATTTCTACTCTTGACTTATGAAATTTTGGAATCGGCTTGCCTATCGGCATTACTTTTTCAGCGCCTTTTACGAGTATCGGTATTATAATAGGATCTGAGGTTCTGATTAATTCTCCTATGCCGAGCCTTGGGTTGCCCATAGGGATATGATTTTTGGTGTATAAAAGTACGTTTTTTTTATCTACTGCCTTTCCGCTTCTTGTGCCTTCCGGAAAGATTAGAACCGAGCCGTTGCGGAGAACTTTTTTGATTTCTCTATAAACCCAAGGATCTTCTCGATTTCCCATTATATCATGAACAGGTATGCATCGCATAAATCGAAGAAGAGAAATCCTTTCTAATATTTTCACATCCGGTGTTTGCCATGGCACGCAAGTAAGCGGGTTCAGAAATTTATTTGGCCATAACGTCGCAAAGGGAATAATTACAGTTTCGAGGTACGAAGGATGGTTTGATACGAAAAGAACATTCCGAAATTTTTGACCTCGTAAATTTTTTTTGCCCTTTATTACTATTCGGCGCGTTAATATCAGGGGCAGAAATACCAACATTCCGATAATTGTTCCAGTCAGAAAAAAGAGAATCCACGGCAGTATTTTACTTTTCATGCTTCACCTGTGAGTTATCCACATTTTTTAAAAAAACATTAATATGATACTATAACAATAATGAAAGAATTGAAAGATCCAAAATTTTTCATACTGATTGCCGTGGGTTTGGTTTTAACGGGCATAGCCGGCTGGGAGTATATTGATTTTAAATCACAGGAGGAATATATTGCTCCACCCCCAACCAAGGATATGCCGGTTATAACTCCTCCAACTTCTCCTCCGCCA
>CAYVZN010000047.1:3760-5524 GCA_964456125.1 uncultured Candidatus Saccharibacteria bacterium | reverse complement strand
TATCTCTAGTGGGAAATTTAAAGCAACAATTAGAAGATCTGAAAAAGCGGGCCCTTATACTAGAGGGCCGTCTTTGACTTGACTTCGAAAAGAGATAGAATAAGGGTAATAGATGGATTGATGCAGTCGCAGGATTTTTGGCAGGATAAGCAAAACGCGCAAAAGATTTCCGAAGAGGTGTCTGATCTCAAGGGTGATATTGAGAACATAGAGAAAATATCAAAAGAAATTCAAGATATAGAAGAGTTTATAGATTATGCCGAGAGCGACGTTAAGATAGCAAAAGAACTCGAAGGGCGCCTGGGAGAGTTAAACAGTAATATAAAAAAAGAAGAAGTATATTTATTCTTCTCCGGTCCCTATGATAAAAACGGCGCGATAATTACGATCTATTCCGGGGCAGGGGGATTAGATGCTCAAGACTGGGCGGCAATGTTGCTGCGCATGTATGAACGATATTGCGGTGATAAGTATAAAGTTGCCGTTGTCGCGAAATATTTAGGCGAAGAAAAAGGGATTAAAGAAGCGACACTTGAGATAAACGGCAAGTATGCGTACGGACATTTAAAAAATGAAAATGGCGTGCACAGGCTCGTGCGCATATCGCCATTTTCCGCGCAGAAATTGCGCCATACGTCATTCGCGCTTGTCGAAGTTTTGCCGCAATTGCCAAAGCACGAGATAGAAATAAAGCCGGAAGATATAGAGGTTCAGGTATTTAGGTCATCCGGGCCCGGTGGGCAATATGTAAATAAAACAGAAAGCGCGGTGCGAGTGAAGCATTTGAAAACAGGCATTATTGCCGAATGTCAAAGCGAAAGATTACAGGGGCAAAATAAAGAAAAAGCGATAAAGCTCCTTGCTTCAAAACTTTTTGCCCGCAACATGAAAGAGGAAAAGGAAAAAATGGAAAAAATTAAAGGAGGGTTTATATCTGCTGATTGGGGAAACCAAATTCGTTCGTATGTATTGCATCCGTATAAATTAGTAAAAGACCATCGTACGAATTTCGAAACATCCGATGTCGATTCGGTGCTTGATGGCGAGTTGGGGGAGTTTATAGAAGCAGAGTTAAAAGCTTCCTAGGATCTAGGCCCTAGTATTCCTAAAGCCTAAAGCCTAAGAAGCTAATGTATGATTTCATTCAATTCCGTTTCAAAAATATATGATAAATTCCATGCGCTGGACGATGTTTCTTTTAGGATAGAAGAAAAAGAGTTTGTGTCCGTAGTTGGCAGGTCCGGCGCCGGTAAATCTACTATTATAAAGCTTCTTTTGAAAGAAGAAGATCCAAGCAAAGGAAGTATTTTTTTTAAGGGCGTTGATATATCTTCGTTAAAAAGCGGGGGGACTACAAACTATCGCAGAAGAATCGGCACTGTTTTTCAGGATTCTAGACTTCTTCCGTCAAAAAATGTATATGAGAATGTTGCTTTTGCCATGGAAGCGGCCGGCCGTTCTAACGCGGAAATTGGAGAAGACGTGCCACAGGTTCTTGAAATAGTGGATCTTAAAGGGAAAGAGAAAAATTTTGTTCAAGAGCTTTCCGGAGGAGAAAAACAGAGAGTGTCGCTTGCTCGCGCGCTTGTTCAGCGGCCGGAGGTTATACTTGCCGACGAGCCATCGGGTAATTTAGACCCCATACATACATGGGAGCTAATGAAGCTTCTTTTAAGAATAAACGAATTCGGTACCGCGATTATCCTTGCCACGCACGATAAAGATATTGTAAATTTTTTGAAGCGCAGGGTAATTACCTTAGAT
>CAYVZN010000047.1:1403-3660 GCA_964456125.1 uncultured Candidatus Saccharibacteria bacterium | reverse complement strand
CTTTCGGTTGTGTCGGGGCTATTAATCATAGGAAACATTACCGATACTTTTGTCAGAGAATTACAGGGGAAAGTTGATGTGAGCGTGTTTTTTGATCAGGAATCGGATGAAGCAAAAATATTGGAACTTCAATACAGCCTTGAAGCAAGAGAAGATATACGCGATGTGGAATACATTTCCCGGGAAGACGCGTTGAGCTTATTTAAAGATAAGCATAAAGATAGCGAGCTTCTAATGGCTTCTCTTGTGGAACTTGATTCTAATCCGTTTCAAGCGTCTTTGAACATAAAAGCTCAAGATGCGTCGCAGTTTGGTTCTATTGTGTCGTTTATTGAAAATTCCGAGAGCAGAGGTATTGTAGAAAAAATAAATTATAAAGAGAACGAAAAAGTAATTCAAAAATTAATCAGCATTACTTCGTCAATCGAGAATATTGGATTAGTTTTTACGCTGGCGCTTTCATTTGTGGTTGTGCTAATTACTTTCAACACTATACGGCTTGTCATATATACCTATCGAGATGAAATTATCGTAATGAAGCTCGTAGGCGCGAGCGATTGGTTTATCCGAGGACCATTTATTATAGCCGGATTGCTATACGGCATTTTTTCCGCGATTATCACATGGGCGGCGTTCTTTGTTCTGGTATGGATAATTTCTGAAAAGACAGGATCTTTTTTCCCAGGTACGGATATATTCGCGTATTGGTCCCAAAACTTCTTAAGCATACTCGCGCTGTTATTCGCGTTCGGGGTGGGGCTTGGAGTTTTTTCCTCGTTTATCGCGATAAGAAGATATCTCAAAGTATAAAAAATCCCCCCATAATAAAAGGGAGGATAAGGAGGGGTGTTATTTTTTTCCTCGGATTTTTTTAATAAATCCAATAAGAGTTTTTTTTGCTCCTACTTCGTGTAATTTTTCCACGTCATATTCTTTCATGGCATTAACTACTATAGGGAAGTCTACGGGTTGGGTTAATTGCATCACAAGAGAGTCTTTTATGCGTTCGGGGTTTTCTTCGCAAGATGCAGTGGCATTCATTAGAATTGGAATTTCGGGAGTGGAAAAGTGTACGGTGTCTAGAAATTTTCTAAATTCATCTTTTATATCCATCATGCACCAGGAATGAAACGCGCATCCGGCATTTATGGGAACTGTTGTAAAATTATATTCCTGCAGTAAATCACATGCATTGCTTAGGCTATGAATAGGACCCGAAATAGTAGCTTGCTCGGGGCTGTTTACACCAGCTAAATCTATATCTTGCTCTTGGCAAATCGGCCGTATTATTTGAGATAAATTTGATTTTGTGATTTGGCCTATAATAACTGCCATATCGCCGCGTTGTCTTAAGTTTGAAAGCGCGGTTAGGTTCCCTCTTTCTTCTGATACGCGCATTGCGTCTTCTATGGTTAGTACGCCAGACGCGCATAAAGCCGCGTATTCTCCAAAGCTGTGACCCACAGTAAGGCATATATCCGAGATTGGATTTTCCATAAATTTCGCCATGCTCACCGCGAAAATCGCTGGTTGCTCTCGCATTGTTCGCGCGGGATCGCAACTTTGAGTTTTTTTACAGGTCTTTTCAATATCAACAGAGCTTATTTTCTGAAGTTTTTTTACTTGCTCGCGCACAAATTTAGATTCAGAATATATCTTTCTAAAATCCATGGTTACGCCCTGAAAAAGAACAACTGTAGACACTTCCTCCCCTCCGCCTGTTTTTTAAGGTACAAGGCATAAGGACAATTATACGTCTTTTCAAGATAGCGTCAAGATGGTAATATTTTAGAAGCGCATTGCGGGTTCGTCTAATGGCAGGACACATCCCCCTGGAGGATGGTATCGGGGTTCGAGTCCCTGACCCGCAGCTGATAGAATTTGTTCGAGCGAAGCGAGATAACAAATTCATCATCCCGAGCATAGCAATGCGAGGGGCTAGCAGTGTTATGAAATATCACGTCTACATACTCAAATGTACAGACGGTACACTATATGTTGGATGCACAAACGATTTAACAAAAAGACTAAAACAACACAATGAATCAAGGTGGGGCGTGCATTACACAAAATTAAGGCGACCCGTTGCACTAAAATACTTTGAAATGTTCGACAATTCCAAAGATGCTAGATGTCGCGAGCGTGAAATCAAAAGCTGGCGCCGTGAAAAGAAACTCAATCTCATCCAATCTAGTCCTAGTTCTGCAAAAATCAAAATGAACGACTTATACAACGCAATCGTTAGAGACCTCGAGAA
>CAYVZN010000047.1:0-1303 GCA_964456125.1 uncultured Candidatus Saccharibacteria bacterium | reverse complement strand
GAAGATTTGGTTCAAAAAGCAGTAGGATGGGCATTGAAAGATATGATGCGAGGCGATAAGCAAAAGGTGCTGGGCTATGTAAAGCAGATTAGGAGAGCTGGCGCTCCAGCAATAATTACCCTTTACGCTATCCGAGACCTGAAGGGCAAGGAACGACAGGAAGTGTTGAGTATAAGATAGTAAAAATGAGATTGCATTTTTTGTAGGTGCATGTAATATAAAAGATAATGAAAACTACACTTATCGCAACCTTCGTAATTATTGCCTTTTTCATCGGTGCTTTTGTGTTTTTTCAAAAAAATACAGAAACTAAAGAAACTGTAGAAATTGAGGAAATTCCGGATAGGGAAGTTGTTTCAGCTGTTATTAAGACCGACAAAGGCGATATCACGCTAGAGCTTTATCCAAAAGTCGCCCCCAAAACCGTAGATAATTTTGTGAAGCTTTCAAAAAGCGGTTTTTACAACGGCGTCAAATTTCATCGGGTTATACCTAGTTTTATGATTCAGGGAGGCGACCCATTATCAAAGACAGACGACCCTCGTACGGGGACAGGCGGACCGGGCTACAGCTTTGAAGACGAGATAAACCCGCGTAGTTTGGGCCTTTCCGAAAGTGAAATTTCGCAATTGGAAGCGCAGGGATATGTATATGATTATAGCTTGGAATCTCTGCCAGTTGATGTGGGCGCATTGGCAATGGCGAACTCCGGGCCAAATACGAACGGCAGCCAGTTCTTTATCGTAACTATGAGTCCCCAGCCGCACCTCAACGGCAAGCATACGGTATTTGGAAAGGTTATAGATGGAATGGATGTGGTACGAAGCATTGAGCAGGGAGATGTCATTATTAAAGTTGTAAGTGAGTAAGTGAATAAGTTGTAAGTATGCTAATTAAAACTTTTAGAGAGATACTAGCGTGGCAGAAAGCGCATGAGCTGGTGCTGATTGTTTACAAAATAACAGAAGGATTTCCTAAGGACGAATTATTCGCTTTAACTAGTCAGATGAGGCGATGTGCTGTATCGATAGCCTCTAATATTGCAGAGGGATTCAAGAGGAAGACAAAGAGCGATTCCGTGCACTTTTACAATATGTCGGAGGGCTCCCTTGAGGAATTGAAATACCAATTGTTATTATCCAGGGATATCAGTTATATTTCTAGTGAAACTTATGAGAACGTGAATAATCTGGCCGGAGAAGTTGGGAAGTTAATCAATGGCTGGATAAAAGTTCAGAAATAATTTTGTAACTTACAACTTACTTACTTACAACTTACTTACTTTTTGAATGGAGGAGGTGTT
>CAYVZN010000046.1:0-6890 GCA_964456125.1 uncultured Candidatus Saccharibacteria bacterium | reverse complement strand
TATGTCTGCGAGGAATACCAGAAGTTTCTCTTTTACAGCCGAGAACTAGATTGTTCATTCCGAATGAAGATGGCGGGCCAGAGGTTGGTATCTATATCACATCTCAAAATAAACCCTGTGTCGGACCCGGAGAAATAATTCAGGCTCATAATACACATCTCCGAGGATTAGCCACCAAATTCCCCAAAGTGGCAATGAATAGAAGAGGCGTAGTAGCTGTTGTAGAGCACGGCGGTTTTATAAGAGAAGGCGTAGCTATATCAGTCGTAATCTAAAACAAAAAACCCACATGGGTTTTTTCTTTCATCCAAAAATCATTACTATAAATTTGGTCTGTGGATTTCTCAACTCGATTGCATATGGTATCATAAATGTATTATATGAATTTTAAATCGAAACCGATAATTCTCGCCTCCATTATTGTTATTGCCACGGTTATCATTGCGGCCGCGGGTTTTTGGTTTTTGCAAAAAAACGACAAATCAAAAGGCGAGTCTACCGTTCAAAGTCCTAGGGCTCTCCAAATTCAAGAAACAATTTCTCTAACTGACGCAAAAGATACGCTTGGCGGCCAGATTCTTGGAAAAACGCAGAATCCTTTAGAGGGCAAGCTTCCCCCAACAAATCCTTTTGAAAAAACCGAAACCAATCCACTTAAAGATGTTTATAAAAACCCCCTTGAATAAAACTATGGATCAACGCTCTCGTCACTTATTTATATTTTGTACAATAATCGCCGTTGTCTTGCTGTTCTCTTTTTCACTGATCACACAAGCCACTTCGCCAAAGGATATTATTCTTCCAATCGCAGAGCTTGGTAATTGCAATAGCGAAGCTGAATGCCGAGCCTATTGCGAACAGCGCGATAATGCCGATGTTATTCGGGCGTGTCTTGCGTTTGCTAAAAAACACAACCTTCTCCCCGCTGATCTTATCGCGAAAGGTGTAAAGTTCGCGGATGTTGCCGCGGGCGGCGGGCCAGGAGAGTGCAGGGACGAGAAAACCTGTGTCGCGTACTGCGAAAATATCGCGCATATTCACGAGTGTGTTTTATTTGTGGAAAAATATGACCTTTTGCCTCAGGATGAACTTGCCGAGTTTAAAAATATTGCATCGGCGCTCCGCGCTGGCGCAAAGCTCCCCGGAAACTGCACGGGAAAAGAAAACTGTCTTGTTTATTGCGAAAACCCCTCCCATATTGATGAATGTTTGGCTTTTGCCGAAAAGGCGGGATTTCTTTCCGGAGATGAGCTTGCCACAGCTAAAAAAGTAGCGCCGTTTCTGAAGACCGGCGAGACACCCGGCGGCTGTAAATCAAAGGCGGAGTGTATGACTTATTGCGACTACCCGGACCACGTTGATGAATGCATAAATTTTGCCGAAAAACTCGGCCTTATGAGCCCGAGAGAGGCCGAACTTATACGCAAGGCCAAAGGTAAATCTCCTGGCGATTGCGCGCGGGGAGCAGCAAGCGCCGAGGAAGCGCAAACGAGTTGCGCCGCTTTCTGCAATATAGAAGAAAATCGCCAAACCTGTTTTAAGTTCGCGGTTGAAATGGGCCTGATGTCTGCCGAAGAGGCCACACAAATCGGCGCCTTCACAGATTTTCAGGCATGCTACGCGATTACCACCCCTAAAATAAGGCAGTGCCTTGACGCGAATCTAGGACCAAAAATTTTAGAGCAATTATTAAAAGGTCAGATGCCGTTAAAACTTGAAGAGTTGGAAGAAATGATGAAGAGAATCAGAAACGCGCGCGATTGCACAAATCGTTACGCGGACCAGCAGCTTCAGACTTTTACCGATGACCCGGACGCGCTCGCCTGCTTGGACTCGGAATTGGGCGATGATTTTATAGACCAAATTAAATCGGGCCAAGTGGCCTGCGGGGACGCATCGGTATTCCAGAAGAAAATTGCCGCCTGCATGGAGGAAATACTTGGCAAGAAGCTTGACCAATGCTTTGCGCTTGGCTGTTCTGAAATGAAAACTTGCATTCAAAAATTTCAAGATCAGTCAGACGAGCCCATTGGCGAGGAGCCAATAGATATTGATCCATCTTGGAAGGATAAAATAAGCACGAGGTTTAACGCCTGCATTGTCGAGGATATTCGCTTTTGCCTTGCCAAAGATTGCGCGGAAATGACCGCATGTATTAATAAGATTGGTGGGGGTGGGGATGGAGGAGAAGCAGGAGGTCTAGATCCGGAGTTGGAAGCGGAGATAACTTCGAGGATGACCGCATGCGCTATGCGACAAGGAGGACAAGGCGATACAGGCGCTCAACCCTCGGTTAACCAAGGAACGGCTCAACCAAAATATGTATGTCCGACGCTTACCATCGCGGCATGCCAGTCTGGGTATGAACGCCAACAATATACTGACGCTCAAGGATGCACTGCCTATACGGACTGTTTTCCCAAAACGACTCAAACTCCCGCGCAAACTACCGATGATTCATCGTATGAAATCCCTATTACACCTGAACTCTGTGCTAATTTTGCCGCTACTCCTTCCTGCTCTTATGTTGGCTCTCCCGACTCTGAAAACTATAAGCTTTGCAAACAGTGCTATCCGGACAGATAATAAAAGGCGTCGCCATTATAGCAACGCCACGAAATCTCGTTTTAAATATTAATTATATTTGAAAGACGCCGTTCCTGTCTTACCCGCAGTTCCGCGTAAAGGCGGGGATTTCGAATAGCGAGAATCTGAAGCGCTGAAAGAACCGCGTTTTTTGGATCAAGTATAGTTGCCGCAGGGGCTTCGCTTGGCGTCCTAAGCGACGACCATACATCGTCAGGAAAATCTTTGAAGTTTGCCGGAACCGTAATCACTGGCACAGTGACTTGCGCGGAAAGTGTCGGACCAGCGCCGTTGCTTCTTCCCGCGTAAACAATAACTACCGAGTCCGGAATTTCTTGGGTAAGCTTCCAAATTTCTTGGCAGGCAAGCACGGGCTCTTTATGAAGCGAGCAAGTGTAAGTGGAAAATTTTACTTGACAATCTTCATCCACGCCGTATGCCGCGATTGCGTCTGCGAAAGGATAGAGGTCATCATGCGTTGACGCGCGCCAAAGAATAATTTGCTGTCTTGGGAGTCCAAAACTTCCCGTAAGATCCGCTACTAACCGGTACTTCTCGCTTACCGTGTTAATATCCGCTCCGTCTCGATAAACCTGCTTATCGATGTAATTACCGTTCTCAAGTACTCGCCAAGAATCATTATCTATAACATCCGCGAGGCGCATTTTCGCATTTGTGTTCTTTCCAAACTCAACCTTGAAATCTACCAGTCGCATGCCCCGTATCTGCCATGCCTTCTCTAAAATAAGAAAGGTCTTAACGGCAATGCTCCCAATTTTTTTGCGATCACTTTCCGAATCGCGAAGAGGAAAATCCTTAAGTGTAAGGAAAGGATTTTGCTGGTATATAGGATGATCCGGCAAGTACAGCAATGCGCAGTTTCCGTCGAAACGTATTAGCGGATCGTCTTTGGGCAACATAACATCCTTCCACTTTTTTCCGGATGTCTTTAAAAAAAATTCAACTATAAGGCGCGGAAAAAAATGTCCCCTTTTAACACCCGGGTATCTTTTTAAAAAGGAGCCATGGGCTTCTCGCCTTACGACCACTTCGTATGGAATCATGGCACACCGCTCCGCGAGAAATCCAGTTTCGCTAATTTCCTGTTTAAACGCGACCGGCAATCCGCATGATTGCAACAAGCGAAAAACATTTGACGTTGTCCGATTTGAAAGACGCGCCTTGCCCGCTATTACATGGTGTTTTGCTCCGTCACCCGCGGTAAGATCATCTTTCGATTCAACAATAACATCACTTTCCGATTCATGCACCGACCAAATTTTCTTGGTTTTACCTTCAGCTATCAATTCTTTTACGGATACACCCATATAATCCTCCCTAAATATTTGATATATAAAATGCTAACGTACTTGTATCAAAAAACCGCAGTTTTGGCAAGCAATATTGAATGACAGCTTGAGATAAAAATGGTATTTTAAATATATATGGACAAGATAAATCACAAAGGAGAGCACGAGGAGGAAGATGTTAATAAAGAATCAATAGAACATCTAATTGAACATCGCGCTCCGTGGCTTTTTCTCGGACTTTTGGGGGGAATGCTGGCCACTGTAATTATTTCTAAGTATGAGGCAATTCTCTCCGCAGATGTTCGGCTTGCGTTTTTTATACCTATTATTGTTTATCTAAGCGACGCCATCGGTACACAGACCGAAACTATTTATGTGCGCGCACTTGCCAGTAACAAAAAAATAAATTTTTTGAAATATATTTTCAAGGAAAGCGCTGTTGGATTTGGTTTAGGCGTACTTTCCGGAGCGCTTTTAGGAATTTTCGCGGCCTACTGGCTCAAATCTTCAGAGATTGGCCTTACAATTGGTCTCACAATGCTCATAAATCTTACTTTGGCGCCAATCTTAGCAGTTTTGATCCCAAATATTTTATACAGACGGCATGCCGACCCAGCATTAGGGTCTGGGCCTGTCGCGACTATTATTCAAGATTTAATAAGTTTATTTGTCTACTTTTTTATTGCGAGCTTCATTATTTTCTAAATGGACCGAAAAGAACTAATAAAACATTTAATCTCTAGCAATGTTTTAAAATCCAAAAATATCATCGAAGCTTTCGAGGCGGTTGATAGGGCAGATTTTGTTCTTGAACAATATTTATATGAAGCATACGAAGATCATCCCCTGCAAATCGGTTTTGGCCTGACAATTTCACAGCCCACAACCGTTGCTTTTATGTTAGAACTATTACAGCCCACAGCGGGAGATAAAATTTTAGACGTAGGATCCGGCTCCGGATGGACAACAGCTTTATTGGCGAAGATAATTGGCCCCCGGGGCATAGTTTTTGGAGTTGAAATTATTCCTGAACTAGTGGATTTTGGCAGAAAGAATTTACAAAAATACAAATTCTTAAATGCCAAAATTTCGCAAGCCAAAAATATGCTTGGACTCCCCAAAGAAGCGCCATTTGATAAAATTTTAGTTTCCGCTGCCGCGGATACTTTGCCGGAGGAGCTGGTCGGACAATTGAAGATTGGCGGCCGCATGGTGTTGCCTATAAAAAATTCTATCTGGAGAATAGATAAAATTTCAGCCACAGAAATAAGCCGCGAGGAATTTCCAGGGTTTGTTTTTGTGCCATTAAAATAATCCAGTTAAACTATAGATTTTTGTTAGAATAAATGTTACGTTGATAATATGGACACAAAAATAAAAAATTACTTGGGTATAACAATTATTGCAGCTATTATCTTTTCGGTAATAGCAAGTTTGTGGCATGTAAACTCTTATTCGAAATCCGTCTCGCCCGACCGTAATTTCTCGGTAAGCGGAGAAGGCAAAATCGTCGCGGTCCCCGACATTGCCCAACTCTCTTTTGGCGTTCTGACCGAAGGGGGAACAAATCTCGGTAATCTCCAAAAAGAAAACACCGAAAAAATAAACCGCGTGATAACGTTCCTCAAGGAAAATGGAATTGACGCGAAAGACATCAAAACGCAATCCTACAACATCACCCCCCGCTATCAATACTTTTCCTGTCCGCCATCGGTAAATAAAGAGGAAATAATCCCCTGCCCTCCTTCTAAAATTGTCGGCTACACTATTAATCAGGATATCTCCGTAAAAATAAGAGAGCTTGATAATACTGGAGATATTTTGGCACAAGTTGTGGATAGTGGCGTAAACACCGTATCGGGTCCAGATTTCACGGTTGATGACCCAACTGAACTTCAGAACCAAGCCCGCGAAGACGCAATTACTGAAGCCAAAAATAAGGCAAAAACTATCGCCAAAGCCGGTGGATTTAGACTTGGCAAACTTCTCTCCATCCAAGAAGGATTTTACTTTCCCCGGACCATCCAGGCTCAGCTTTACGCGAAGGCCGAAAGTTATGTCGGAGATTTAGAAAGCCCCAGTATTGAACCCGGCTCTCAAGAAATCGTTGTCAATGTTACGTTAACTTACGAGATTAAGTAATACTAATACAATTATTTATTGAAGTCCCGGGCAGTTGCCCGCGGGCTGGTATCCAAGACCCTCGGCTTCTTCTTTTGAGTTGAACCAAATTTTATTGTGTTCGGCAATGCGCTTTGCGCCCGAACAATCCGGCAGATGATATTTGTCGGAATTTTTGCTCGCTACATACAACCCTCCTGATCTATCTTGCAATTCTTGCAATTTATTATCATCTGTGATATTCTGAAAAGCAGAATTAAGAGAAGCATTGAGGGGTCCGCCCACCTTATCTTTCACGGACGTGGGGGCGAGACGTTCTATGGTAATTGGCTGCTTATCTGCGCCGGGAGCCGTAAGACGGCCAGCGGCAAAGCTTATAAGCGAAATTAAAATTACGCCAATACTCAAAGCAAACTCTGATTCATTGGATTTTATAAACTTTTTTACTTGATCTAGTTTATCTAACATGGCTAAGACAAAAGCTGCTGGTTCAACTAAACTTGGCCGAGACTCTATTTCAAAGCGTCTCGGAGTAAAACTCTATGGAGGCCAGATTGCAAAAGCCGGCAATATTTTGGTGCGCCAGCGCGGCACAAAGTTTCTTCCGGGGAAAAACGTCCGGCGCGGAGCGGATGATACACTCTACGCTGCAAAGCACGGCAAGGTCATTTTTAAAACTATACAAAAAATTCGCTTCGACGGCAAGCAAAGGGTTGCGAAAATAATCAGCATCAAACCATAGGTTGCTAACTTTGGTATAAAAGTGTCCATACTTATACCTATTCTTATTTGTCATTGCGAGGACTCCGACCGCAGTCGGAGGACGAAGCAATCTATAAGCCGAAAGATTGCCGCGTCGCTCGCTGCGGCTCG
>CAYVZN010000045.1:3382-7450 GCA_964456125.1 uncultured Candidatus Saccharibacteria bacterium | reverse complement strand
ATTCGTCACCCCTCACTTCATAGCAAAAAATATGATGAGAAAGAGGGGATATGGCAAGCTAGAGTAGACCGAAGTTATCGGTTTTATTTTTTAATAGATAAAGATACTTACATTTTGCTAAGTATCAAACGGCATTTGAAGTAATGCATTCAACTTGCGGTATTATTCTAAAGCGCGAGGATTTCCGCGAGCGCGATGAGCGCGTTACTTTATATACGCGCGATTTCGGTAAAATATCCGTGATCGCAAAAGGCCTGAAGCGCATAGAAGCAAAGTTGCGTGGAAATTTGGATATTTTCAATTTTGTTGACATAATCTTTGTGGAGGGAGTAAATTTCTATATATTGACGGGAGTTGACTTGAAAAGTAATTTTTCATCTATTACAAAAGATTCTTCTGTGTACAGCGCAGCATTGTCTGCTGCGCAGGCGGTATCGTATATTTTCGAGGAGCGCGCGAAAGACAAGGATTTTTTTGAGGCTTTGCATTTTACTATAAAAAAACTCAATGAATACGCTTCGGGGAATCCTTCAAGGGCGAGTTTATACTCGTGGCTCTTATTGAAGAAATTTCAAATGGTTATTCTGGAAAATCAGGGGTATAAAGTAAACAAAGAAAGTCTTTCTAAAAATTCCGAGCTTCTGTTCCAGATGCTTAAGGGCTCAAGTCATTCGAGCGTGAGTTTGTCAAAACAAGACTTTTTAAACATAGAAGATTCATTTACGAGGTCTTTTGAATATTTTTTTTCCGCCGGAGGCGGATCCGCCTTTGGCGGAAATTTTAAGTTTTCATCATGGATTCCATCAACGGAGGAAAAATAGCAGATTTTTTGAGCAGACTAACATTGACGAAGATTTCGGGCATCATACTTATGTTAGGCCTTGTATTTTTTTCGTATCTTTTTTTAAGCAGATCAAGTTTTTCGAGTTCAAACATATCAATTTCAATAAAAGGTCCGGAAACTTTCAAGTCTCAGGAGAAAGTGGATTTTAAGGTAACATTAACTAACGAGTCAAAGTTTGATATTCAAAGCGGCGCGCTTTATGTTACATTGCCTGAGTTTTTGGTGTTTGATGGAGATGAAACCAGTGAAAAAAGGATTGAGTTCGGCAGTGTAGCAAAACATGAGAAAATTTCTATTGGCATTACTCTTTTCGCTAAGGACACGCAGAAGCAAGGCGTTATTAAAGTGCGGGCTGAATACGCGCCAAAAAATTTACAGGGCATATTCGAAAGCGTCGCAAGCGCTAACGTTTCGATAGCATCACTGCCGCTAACGGTTATTTTTGATCTTCCCCAAAAGGCGGTAAACGGCCAGAGCGTTAGGGGCTCTTTTCATTTCGTAGCTGAAAAAGAAATAGAATCATTGCCTTTAATTTCAAGAATTATGTTTCCCGATAATTTTACACTGCGCGATTCTGAGCCTAAACCTCAAGATACCACAACGTGGAATTTTGACGAGATTAGCCCCGGTGAAAGCTATAGGGTTGAATTCGAGGGCGTTATAGAGGGCTACGAAAGCGAAACAAAGAATTTTGATCTACTTTTTGGAACATCGGATGACAAAACCGGATTCAAAGAACAGTATAAAATCTCCCGGCAAATTAGAATTTCATCTTCTCCTATTGAATTCACTCAAACCGTTAACGGATCTATAGAACATGTTGCTTCCCCGGGAGAAGAGCTTAAGTTTAAGATAGCCTATAAAAATAAGACCGGCGTAGACATAGAAGACGTAACAATAAGCGCACAGCTTATCGGCGATGCGTTTGACTTTAATACTTTAAATACCGGATCCGGATATTTTAACAAAGAGACAGATACTATAGTTTGGAACAAAGATTTTCTCTTGGGTCTTTTCTCCCTAGATAAAGATGAAAGCGGCATTGTGGAATTTTCTGTGTCGCTGAAAAAAAATGCCGCTCCAGGAGATTATAGCGACAAAAATATTTACGTTAAAAGCAGAGCCGTTATAGATACTGTAAAAATTCCCCTTGCGCTAAACGGCCTGTCTCTGCGAGCAGAAAATTCTGTACGGGTTAACCTTAGGACATCTCTGGGATTATCTCAAAGGGCGTATTATTACGAAGGACCATTTTCTAATTCAGGCCCAATACCGCCCAAAGTCGGGGAACGAACCACTTATACAATATTTTGGGAAGCAGAGAATAGTTCAAATGAAGTAAAAGATGTGACAGTAGAAGCGCCATTGTCAAGGCGCGTGGTATTTGAAGGAAAAGTTTATCCGCAAGATACCCGCCTTAATTACAATTCTTCAACGCATAGCTTATCATGGGATCTGGGTAAGCTCTTACCCGGCGTGGGATCAATAATTCCGGCGAAGACTGTGGCTTTCCATGTATCACTTACGCCGAGTGAAGAAATACGGGGAAATGTTGCCGAGCTTGTAGAGCAGGCCAAAATAAGCGGCACAGATGTATTTGTGAATGAATTCGTCGAATCCTTTGCGTCTTCCATAGACACAAGCTTACCAAATGATGGCGGAATACAATCGGGAGACGGAATCGTGGAGTAAATTTTACTCGATCATTATTGTATTACAATTCGGGGCATGATATTATATAAAAATGGCAAACCAAGCTACAAAAGATTCCATAATTATTTCTAGAAAAACCGTACAGAAATATGGGGGAGTCGTTGTGTTGCCTATAAGGGAATACAAAGACCTTCAGGAGCGCGCCGTACCGACTTACCAGCTATATGGCAAAGAGGCAGAGGAATTAGATAAATTAGTAGAAGAAGGGCTTAGGGACTATAAAGCGGGGAGATGCAAAAAAATTAAGTCTTTGGCTGATTTGGACTAAGTATAAGTTTATGACAATCAGGACTTCTCCTAGATTTGAGAGGAACTATAGAAAGCTTTCTAGCCGTATAAAAGAGCAGGCAAAAAAGAAAGAGAGAATTTTTCGCAAAGACGCCTTTGATACGCGCTTGAAAACACATAAACTTTTGGGATACAAGCAAGATACTTGGGCTTTTTCAATAAATTATTCTTACAGGATAAAATTTACCTTCCTCCGCAATAAGGAGGTTTTATTTTTAGATATCGGCTCGCACGATATTTATAAGTAATAACATAAATAATTTAATGGACAATATAATATCTCTAGCCAAGCGCCGCGGTTTTATTTTTCCCAATTCGTCTATTTATGGGGGTTTTTCCAGTGTCTACGATTATGGGCCGCTTGGAGTAGAGTTAAAAAATAATATTAAGAAAGAATGGTGGCGTTCTATTGTGCAAATGCGTGAAGATGTAGTTGGTGTAGATAGTGCGATTTTGATGTCGCCTAAAGTTTGGGAAGCATCAGGGCATTTGACCGCCGGTTTCGCCGATTCTCTTGTAGAGTGCAAAAGATGCCATGAGAGATTTCGCGCGGATAAAACCCGCGAAGAAGGAGGCGTTAAGGGCGAGGATAAATGTCCGGCGTGCGGCGGCGAGCTTACTGAATCAAAAAAATTTAATTTAATGATGAAGACTCACGTGGGTCCGGTTGAAGACGAAAGCAGTGAGAGCTATCTTCGCGCGGAAACCGCTCAAGGCATTTTTATGAATTATCAGAACATACTTGATACTGCCCGCGTGAAAATTCCATTTGGAATCGCACAGATCGGCAAAGCTTTTCGCAACGAAATTACGCCGGGTAATTTTATTTATCGTATGCGGGAATTTGAGCAGATGGAACTTGAATACTTTATTAAACCACAAGACGCAGAAAAAACCTTTGAATATTGGAAGAGCGAGCGTATGCAATGGTACCTGGACCTTGGCGTAAAAAAAGAAAACTTAAGATTCAGGGAGCACGAAAAAAGTGAGCTCGCGCATTACGCGCGCCGGGCAGTTGATATAGAATATAATTTTCCGTTCGGGTGGAGAGAAATAGAAGGTATCCACGACAGGGGAGATTGGGATTTATCTAATCACGCGAAGCACAGCGGAAAAAACTTAAAGTACGAGGATTATTATCCGTATGTTATAGAAACTTCGGCAGGGGCGGACAGAAGTTTGTTGGTCTTTTTGCTCGACGCGCTAGAGTCTATAGAAGGCGG
>CAYVZN010000045.1:0-3282 GCA_964456125.1 uncultured Candidatus Saccharibacteria bacterium | reverse complement strand
GGCAGAAGATACCGCAGGCAAGACGAGATAGGCACCCCCTTGTGCGTAACTATAGACTTTGATAGCATAGAAGACAATTCTGTTACTCTTCGCGATCGAGATACTATGAAGCAGGAACGAGTGAAAATTAGCGAGCTAGTGAAGCACATTCAAAATTAGGAGGTGCCTGCTGTGGCAAAGCACAAAACAGAGTGCTATCCCGCTAGTTACTTAGCGGAGTGTATCGCGACGTTTGTATTCGTATTCATTGGAGCAGGAGTAATATTATCCGCGTCTTACTTTAATAACTTTGACGGCGTTGCGATTGCGGCGGCTCATGGTTTTACGATATTCATAATGGTCGCGGCAACGGCTAATGTTTCCGGCGGGCATATAAATCCTGCTGTTACATGGGCAATGATGCTGCGAGGTGTATTTACTAAAGATTTTTCCATCTTAAATGGTGTGATCTATATACTTGCGCAGGTTGTCGGCGGGGCTTTGGGAGTTTCCGCACTCTCTGTCTTAATGTACTTTGTTCCAGGCGGCAAAGAGGCGGCGGCTGCGGTTAATTATGGAACCCCCGGTCTTGCGGCGAACTTAGATCCTTGGGGCGGATTTTTTCTAGAAATGATCTTTGGGTTTATACTTGTGTTTGTGATTTTGCGAACAGCTGTTGAGCAGAAGCTTTCATGGGCTCCATTTGCTATAGGAATGACAGTATTTGTTCTCGCCCTTTCGGGCGGATCGTACACGGGTGCCGCGATGAACACGGCACGTTGGTTTGGTCCGGCGCTTATATCCGGAACGTGGGATAACGCATGGGTTTACACATTTGCTCCAATGGTCGGAGCAATATTCGCAGTTATAGCCAACGTGTTCATCTCTTTCAAAAAGTCAAACATAAGCCCCGAATAATTAGGGGCCTTTTGTTTATACTGTGATTGACTTGCGCGAGGGAGAAGGATAGTATTATAGTATATTATTAATTTTTAATAACAATGTTTAAGCAAACAAAACAAACAAAAATTATATCGGTTTCTCTGTCCCCCAAAGTTGAAGATAGGCTCGAAAAGTTCGCTGAGAAAAAGGGCAAATCCCGATCTTCGGTAGTTGGGGATGCTCTGCAATACTATTTTTTGCGTCAGGAATTCAATCTGCTTCAGCGGGAGCTTTCAATCCGGGGAAGTATGCTTGGAGTTTTTAAGGAGCAAGACGTGGACAGACTAATACATTCTGTTAGGGAATAAGTCCTGCTTTATGAGGGTAGTTTTCGATACAAATATTTATATTTCCGCTCTCCTTTTTCCCGGAAAATACCCTGAATTTGTTTTGGATAGAGCGTTGCAGGGGGATTTTGATTTGTATATTTCACATTTCGTGCTTGGAGAGTTCCGCAGAATACTGCAGGAAAAGTTCAGACTTTCCCCAAGCCAAATAGAAAAATACTTAAAGCATCTAAATTCGTTTACAACTACTATAAAAACAAAAAGCAATGTTAATGTTGTAAAAAGTAACGTAGATGATAATAGAATTTTGGAACTAGCGCTTGATGCTAAGGCCGCCTATTTAGTATCTGGAGACAAGAAGCATCTATTGACCATTAAGATTTATAAAAATATAAAAATAGTAAGCGCGAAAGAATTTGCGGATTTATTATAATATATTATGCCCACTATAGAATATAAAAAAACAACTTTAAGAAACGGCGTGCGCGTAATAATCGCGCCGATGGAGAATACTAAAGCAGTTACAGTGCTTGTTTTGGTTGGCACCGGATCTAAATATGAAACAAAAAAAATAAACGGCGTTTCGCATTTTCTGGAGCACATGTTTTTCAAGGGAACGGAGAAACGGCCCAGAGCCGTAGACATTAGCTCGCTCCTTGATGGCGTTGGCGGAGAATTTAACGCATTTACGGGCGAGGAGTTTACGGGGTATTATGTAAAGGTAGCCACGGAGCACTTTGATTTAGCGCTTGACGTTGTTTCTGATATTTTACTGCATTCAAAATTTGACGCCAAAGAAATCGACAGAGAAAGAGGGGTGATCATAGAAGAGATAAACATGAACAGCGACAACCCGATGCGCAAGGTTTTTGACGTTTGGGGCGAACTTCTATATGGCGATCAGCCGGCAGGCCGGCCAATCGCGGGCACAAAAGAAACAATGGAGGGGATTTTGCGCGAAGACATCATCGATTATTTTGAAAGGCAATATGTCGGAGATAACATAGTAGTAATAGTAGCGGGAAATACTAAAAATGGACTTGCTTTAAGTAAAATAAAGAAATATTTTTCGCCGCTAAAACACGGGAAGTCATTTGAGAAAGGCAAGGTAGTAGAAATGCAGAAATGCCCATCAGCTCTTTTGTATCAAAAAGAAACAGATCAGACGCATATATGCGCTGGTTTCAGGAGTTTTAACATTTTTGATCCCAAAAAGTATATAGCGCAGAGCATGGCCGTTATTCTGGGGGGAGGCATGAGTTCCAGGATGTTTATAAGCGTGCGTGAAAGAAGAGGGCTTGTTTATTATATTTCAACATCGGCAGATTCCGATACAGATACGGGTTCTATAATTACCCGCGCTGGAGTGGACAACAAAAAAGTAGAAGAGGCGGTAAGGACTATAGTTTCTCAATACAGAAAAATAAAAAAGCAAAAAGTATCTGATTCTGAATTAAAAAAAGCGAAAAATTACATTCGCGGCAAGACTTACCTTGGATTAGAGGCCTCCGATGACGTCGCGGAATTTTTAGGAGGTCAGGAGATTATAGAAAATAACATACTTTCTGTTGAGGAAATATTAAAGCGAATAGATGGTGTTACTGTGAAGGACATTCAGGAAGTCGCTCAAGAAATATTCACGCCGGAGAAAATTAACCTAGCTCTTGTCGGGCCATTCAGTGATAAGGGGAAATTCGAAGAGTTATTAGGAGAGATTAGTAAATAAGTAAGTAAGTGAATAAGTTGTAAGTTTTTCGTACCAACTTACAACTTACAACTTACAACTTACAACTTGAACAAACAAATATTAGATATTTCAACATCGTCAATAATACGTGTATTTGTCGTACTTTTAGTTATTGCCTTTTTGTTTTCAATCTGGCCTATTTTAGCTAATATTTTTTTGGCAATTGTCATTGCCTCTGGTGTAGAGCCCGCGGTAAGGGGATTATCAAAAATTAAAATCCCCAGATTCATTTCAGCGGTTATCATCTATTTGGCAGGTCTTCTAATATTTACATCAGTCTTTTACATGGTTTTGCCCTCACTGATTACCGAAATTAAACAACTTTCT
>CAYVZN010000044.1:1678-7465 GCA_964456125.1 uncultured Candidatus Saccharibacteria bacterium | reverse complement strand
CTTTTAAGGGTAGTATAGAAAATACTTCTTTTTATGTCAATACCAGCCTTGCCAAAAGGGTTTTGTGATGTTACTGTAAGCGCATGCAAAAGTTTATTGCCGTAACAATTTTTGGGGCGGGGCTGCTGCTTTCGGCAAGCACGCTTTTTAGTTTAGCCTCTAAAAATAACGCGGAAGACTCCCTTAATATTCAGGCCCAAGCTTCTATTGGAGAAAAAATAAGCAATATAGAAAATACTTTTAAACAACTCCTGAATAAGGCAAAAGTAGACGAAGATACTATAAAGCTTGCAGGCGAAGAGCAAGATCAGATTAATTTTTTATTTCTTGGCATAGGAGGCGAGGAACATATTAGCGGCAATTATCTTACCGACACCAATATTCTCTTGATATTCATACCTTCCAATAAAAAAGCGGTGGCGATATCAATACCTCGAGATTTACTGGTAAAACACCCCATTCAAGATAAATTTACCAGATTAAACGCCCTATACGCCATCAAGGATCCTGACTTGGGCGAACCCCACGAATTTCCCGGACCAATGGGCATAAAATATGTTAAAGAAGCCATGAAAAATATTACCGGAATTAATATAGATTACTACGCGGTGCTTGATCTTGCGGGCGTCGAAAAAGTAGTAGATGTGCTCGGAGGAATAAATATACAAAGATTGCAGAACCTGGAGGATAAAACCTTTCCCGATAAAAATTACGGATACGAAACTTATGAGGTAAACGAGGGCTGGAGATACCTAAACGGCGAGCAGGCAGTAAAATATATACGCACGCGGCATACATCCGGCGGAGATTTTGATAGAATGAAAAGACAGCAGGAAGTTGCCCGGGCCATAAAGAAAAAAATTGAGGGGTTTCAGTCTATCTCCGGACTGCCAAAGCTATTCTCAATATATAACGCGCTTCAAGACCACTTCACAACTAATCTTAGTTTCAGCGAAATTATGCGTTTAATGAAAATGGGCGAAAACATAGAAACTGATAATATAATCTTTGACAGTATTACAGCCGAGCCCGGAGGGCTATTGGTTTATGACACAATAATATGGAATGGAGTAAAGGCGTCTGTATTAAGCTCAAGGGCGGGAAGAGAAAACTTTGAACAGATTCGCGAAAAAATACAAAGGATTATAGATAGCATAAAAATTTCTAATTCACCTAATTTCTAATTCACCTAATAAAATTTCTAATTCTAAAATGTCATTATCAAAAAATACCAAAAACCCAACCTTGATCGTTGGCCTGGGAAATCCCGGCGAAAAATACAAAGACAGTCCGCATAATTCAGGATTTTTGGTTATTGATGAACTTCTTGAGGCCTATAATTTAAAACCCAAAACCCAAAATAAATTAAAATCAGAAGTTTCAGAACATAAACTTAATAACAAAAAAATAATCCTGGCAAAGCCGCTAACTTTTATGAATGGATCTGGTTCAGCCGTAAAGTCCCTTACTACATGCTACATGCTACATACTACATGCCTGTGGCTTATCCACGACGACGTCGATCTTGAGCTTGGCAAATTAAAAATAGTAAAAAACCGCGGCTCTGCCGGGCACAAAGGCGTTGAAGATGTAATTCAAAAAATCGGAACCAAAGATTTTATTAGATTCCGCGTAGGCATACGGCCAAAACATCTTCCTCAAAAAAGATCTAAGTCTCTAATGAACAAATTCGTAATCGGCAAATTCACAAAGGCCCAAGATAAAACCTTTAGAGAATCTATAAAAAAATGCAGCGTAGCAGTAACTTTCGCGATTGAAAAAGGCATCGAAAAAGCTATGGGCGTGTATAATCAAAAATAAATCGGTCCGATTTCAGTCGGACCGATTTTTAATTACTTCGCTCTATTTTGCTTCCGCAGAAACCGCAGTAAAGATTCTCCGCCTTATTAATATTGCCTAAATAAAATTTACGGCTGCATTCGCCGCAGGATAATTTTTCAAGATCTCCATTTCTATGAGCGTAATTCTTATGTGGACTAATAGTTAACACATTTGAAAAACAACATAGAGCACAGAATTTCCACCCTTCCAAAGTTTCTCCTTGAGATGCTTCGACATAATAACACTCGCCGCAATTGTCACAGCATGTAAAAACTTTTCTTTGTTCGAAAAAGCCGGTATCTCGCACTATGTCCATCCTCCTTATTTGATTCTCATTTACGTCATGTAATGGTTCAATAGGCGGATGAACTTACACGGGAGGATCTCTTTGCATAACGCCTCCTTTATCTAAGATAAAGAACATGGCATCCACTACACTACCTGCGATTCGCTACTCAACTGAGTTGAAGGAGGGATCACCCAGATTTCGCTTAAGCAGGCAGTGTGGTGGAACCGAGCTCAACTCGGTAGACGTTATGCTCCAAACGTAGTAGCATATCGATTATACGTGAAAGAGTCAATAGACCATGTATTAATCGTGGCTCTTACCCCCCTAATCCTGGAAAAGGGGCTTTTGTGGTTTGATAAAAACTTAACGCGCATAGAAAGAACCGTTGGAGGATTTTGGCAGAAAAATACTTTGCGCGTAGAAACAGGACAAAAAATAATGCTCTCCGAACTTCTGCGAAAACTCACGGACTTTGGATATCAAAAATATCAAACCATTGAACTCCCCGGAGAGTTTTCCCAAGTAGGCGGCTCGATAACAGTATTTCCCGTAAATTCCGCGAATGCTTTTAGGATAGAATTTAATGGCAATTCTGTAGAAAAAATCATAGAAACTGACAAAATAAACGCAAGCCCCGAAACCCCCCTAAAAAAAATTATATACGAAGGCGCCTCGCGCCGCAGAGAACTTTCCGGCGACTTAACCAGTCTTAAGCCGGGAGACTATGTTGTGCATCTTGACCATGGCATAGGGCTCTTTCTGCGGAAAGAGAATTTTCAATTTTCAATTTTCAATTTTCAAACTCAATATGTAATAGAGTATGCCGCGGGCGATAAGCTTACCGTTCCGGAAGAAGTTTCGCATAAATTATCGCCGTATATTGGCTTCTCTACTCCGCAAATTTATAGACTTGGCGGAAACTTTTGGCATAAAACTAAAAGAAAAATAAAACAAGATATTATAAAAACAGCGAAAGAGCTTCTGAAAATTTACGCGGAGCGTGAAGTCGCGGAACGTCCCGCCTATTTAGTTGATGACGACATGATAAGCGAGATAGAACAAAGCTTTGAATTTACTGAAACCCCCGATCAAAAAAGGGCAATGGAGGAAATCATGCGTGACATGGAAAAAAATACTCCCATGGACAGGCTCGTGTGCGGAGACGTGGGATTCGGAAAAACAGAAGTCGCGCTTCGCGCGGCTGCCCGCGCCGCAGTATCAGGCAGGCAAACCGCGCTAATTGCTCCAACCACAGTACTTGCGTGGCAGCACTTCCAGACTTTTAGATCAAGATTTTCGAAATTTCCAATAAATATATCTTTATTAAGCCGAGTGCAAAAACCGGCAGAACAAAAAAATATTATTAAAAAACTAAAATCGGGCGAAATCGATATAGTAATCGCGACTCACAGACTTTTGCAGAAAGACATAGCATTTAGGAATCTGGGACTATTAATAATAGATGAGGAACAAAGATTCGGAGTAAGGCAGAAAGAAAAACTTAAAAGTATTGGCGCGGCGCTCGATGTTATCTCGCTTTCCGCGACTCCAATCCCAAGAACGCTTTATTTTTCCCTGTCAGGCCTCAAAAATATAAGCACTATACAAACTCCCCCGCCAAATAGATTGCCTATAAAAACTTTTGTGGAGGCAAGATCGAAAAAAATTATAAAAAAAGCTATTCAAGAAGAGCTTGCTCGCGATGGCCAGGTTTACTACCTACATAACCGCATCGCGACTATTGATGCTACTTTAAATAAAGTACGGGCCCTTTCGGGTCCCGATGCTAAGGTTGCGATTGCCCACGCGAAATTACCGGACGCGCAGTTAATAGAAATCATAGAAGATTTTCGCAATAAAAAAATTGATATACTCGTAGCTACTACGATCATAGAGAACGGCCTTGACCTATCAAACGTAAATACGCTGATAGTAGAAGACGCCACACGGGTCGGCCTTGCTCAAGCTCATCAACTAAGAGGACGGGTGGGCCGCGGAGATCGCCAGGCATTCGCATATTTTCTTCATTCTCCCAAAAAACTTACCGATGTAGGCAAAAGGCGCCTTGAGACGCTTAAAAAGTATCAGAATCTCGGCGCGGGATACGAGATAGCAATGCGCGACCTTGAAATTCGCGGCGCCGGAAACATACTCGGCCGCGAACAGCACGGTTCTATAAACAAAGTAGGGCTTAATCTTTACTGTCAGATGTTGAATGAGGCGGTGGAAGAATTAAAACGGGTCATAATAAAATAATTTGCAAATGACCCGACTGTCTGAGTTTCTAAGCTATGACTTATCCCAAAAGTCTTTCTCGTTTATGTTAGCTAACTCCAAAACACCCCTCAACGTGCCTGGAGAAAGCTCTCTATGATTTGGTACAATTGTAACAATACTCTCTCTATTAATTTTCTTACTAAGTTTTATATGGCTTCCCTTTTGTGAAACAAAATAAAAGCCGAATTCTCGGCATAAAATACGAACTACCTTCTTTCCTGAAAGAAGTTTAGACATATTCTAATTCAAAAGTAGTAACCCAGGCACTCTGCTTGGAAATACTCTTTCTAATCCTTGGCTCGTTCTCTAAATAAAGCTCTACTGCTTCTATGAGATTATCCTGCGCTTTCTGTAATGTCTTGCCTTGGCTTACCACTCCAAACTCCGCGGAGCGAGCAACAAACCATTTCCCCTCTTTTGTTATTATTGTAGTGAAAGTGTGTCGCATATATATTACATAATAGTAATATTTGAAATTCTCGTCAAATCCTATATACTGAATTCAATGCAAACTATTTCTTTAAACGACAAGGGGTACCCACCGCAACTTCGTGAAATTGCGAGTCCGCCGAAAAAACTATATATACGCAGTGCCATAGACAAACCCTTCGATAAACTACGGTCAAAGCCTATGATTGGCGTAGTCGGCACGCGCATGTGTACTCCTTATGGCAAAAGAGTGACAGAACATATTGTAAAAGGCCTTGTAAGAGCAGGCGTTATTATAGTAAGCGGTATGGCAAACGGAATTGACACCGAAGCGCACAAGGCCGCGCTAGACGCTGGCGGTGAGACAATCGCAGTGCTTGGATCCGGAATTGACGATAGCGTACTGTATCCCAGAAGCAATATTAAACTCGCGCGGGAAATTGAGCAGCATGGCGCGGTTATAAGTGAATTTGACCCTTACGCAAAATCTGAAACATATTTTTTTCCTCAAAGAAACCGCGTAATATCCGGCCTGTCGCTGGGAATTGTCGTGATAGAAGCAAGAGAAAGAAGCGGAGCCCTTATTACCGCAAATTTCGCGCTTGAGCAAAACCGCGAAGTATTCGCGGTACCGGGCAGTGTGTACTGGGAAACGTCAGCGGGTCCTAACAATCTTATCAGGGAGGGGGCAAAGTGCGTAACATGCGCGGAAGATATTTTACAGGAACTAAATCTTGCTATACCCGATAACGAGAAAGGCAAAATTATTGCCGATAATGAGATACAACAAGAAATTCTTAAATTTATGTTAGATAAAAAGGGTGGAGCGATGCATATAGATGCTATTATAGAAAATACAAAGTTGTCCGCGAACGACATTGCAAGCTCACTTACAATGATGGAGCTTGAAGATAAAATAAAAAATATTGGAGGAGACTACTACGTTATTG
>CAYVZN010000044.1:0-1578 GCA_964456125.1 uncultured Candidatus Saccharibacteria bacterium | reverse complement strand
AATACTGGGAGATTGAAGCCGAGCTTCAAAAGCACGGAACTGACACCGAACAAAAACACGGAACAGACGCGGAAAAATTCACAGCTTCTCTTTATAAAAAAAATAATGAGGTTATACCTAATCATGGGATTAAAAACAAAGATGAGGCTGATAAGATTTTAAAAGACCTAGAGGGCACGGAATATAAAATAGCTAATATAGAGAGAAAAGAAACTAAAAGAAATCCGTTGCCGCCATTCACCACGAGCACACTCCAGCAAGAAGCGTCTAAAAAATTCGGCATGCCCTCCCGAATGACAATGTCTATCGCGCAGGCACTATATGAACGAGGATATATCACCTATCATAGAACTGATTCTTTGAATTTATCCGAGCAATCTATCAATGCCGCGAAAAATTATATAAATAAAGAATTTGGCGAAAAATATTACTCGGCGCGCAGGTTCAAAACAAAATCAAAAGGAGCCCAAGAAGCTCACGAAGCAATACGCCCTACTTCTCCGCAAAAAAGTCCGGATACCCTAAAACTGGATTCACGCCAGAAGAAAATCTACGATCTGATTTGGCGAAGATTTATCGCGTCACAAATGTCGCAAGCTATTTTTGACGCGACTACTGTTGATATAACTGCCGGCAATTATACTTTCCGGGCAAACGGCTCTATTTTAAAATTCGATGGGTTCTTCAAAGTATACAAAATTAAATTTGAAGAAAACGAGCTACCGAATTTATCTCAAGAAGAAATACTAGAGCTTATAAAATTAAATCACTCCCAGCATTTCACCCAGCCGCCCCCGCGATATTCTGAAGCAACTCTTATAAAAGAGTTAGAAAAAAACGGCATAGGAAGGCCGTCTACTTACGCGCCTACTATTTCTACCATAGAGACGCGAAACTATGTAGAAAAAAACGAGCAGAAAAAATTTATACCTACGGAAGTAGGAGTTATGGTAAATGACCTGCTTGTGGAGAATTTTCCTGACATTGTAGATGTTCATTTTACCGCGGAAATGGAGGAGAGTCTTGATAACATTGCCAAAGGAGAAAAAAAATGGGTGCCTATCATAAGGGAGTTTTATGAGCCTTTTGAAAATCTGCTGAATAAAAAGTACGAAGAAGTGCAGGATAAACAAACTGCCCAGGAAATTACAGAGAAGATATGCCCAAAATGCGGCAAGAATTTAATAGTTCGCTTCGGAAGATTCGGAAAATTCTTAGCATGTACGGGATTTCCGAACTGCAAACATACAGAGCCACTGGAGAAAAAAAATACTCAACTTGGAATTAAATGCCCAAAATGCGTGGCAGGCGATCTTGTAGAAAAACGTACTAGGAAGAAAAAAATATTCTATGCATGCAACAGATATCCTGATTGCGATTTTGCCTTGTGGGACAAGCCAACGGGTAATCGCTGCCCCAAATGCGATTCTATGATGATAGAAAAAAACAGTAAGGTTAAATGCTCAAATAAGGAATGCAAGTAGCTCCCTCACCTCACCCCCTGTCCTTAATTATAATAAACATATACAAAATTTTAACGATCGTGACCTAACCGCGAAAATTTGGTTGGTGACTCTT
>CAYVZN010000043.1:5002-7561 GCA_964456125.1 uncultured Candidatus Saccharibacteria bacterium | reverse complement strand
TCCTTATTTCCGCCTGAGGCGGATCCGCCTTTGGCGGAAAGGCATAGAGAGGGGGTACCCGCACCATACATGTCATGTGAGTTCCCCTCTACTTTATAAGGAGAGGGGTCAGGGGTGAGGTAGAAAAGGCATGCTACAACGTGAGTATTTTTTCGCTTTCCTCAAGCATTTTTTTCAGCGAAAATTCCTCTAATTTATTTAACGCGCTCGTCGAAAGCTCTTCCCGCAGCGCAGGATTTTCTATAAGCATTTTTATTTTTTCAGCGATCGCAGAGCTATTTCCCGGTGGCACCAATAATCCCTCTTTACCGTCTTGTATAATTTCTGGTACAGCACCGACCTGCGTAGCAATTATCGGAACTTCAGCGGCCATCGCCTCCAGTATAGCCCAAGGCATTCCTTCTTTTACTGACGGCAATACAAAAATATCAAAAGCCTTAAGATATTTATAGGCGTTTTCTATGCGGCCAATTAGAAAAAAATTATTTTCAAGATTATATTTTTTAATAAGAGATTCTAGCTTAGGGCGCTCTTTGCCTTCGCCGACGATCATGAATGAAACCTGAAACCTGAAACCTGAAACATTAATTAAATGTGCCGCTTCGGCTAGGTATTCAAGGCCCTTGGTGGCATAAAGATTGGCGATTGTGCCTATTAATTTTATATTGTTTGAAAATTGAAAATTGAAAATTGAAAATTCCTTCCTCGCCTCTTCTCTATCCAAAAATTTCATCTCGTTCGGGTCTATTCCATTATAAATTTTAATAATTTTGTTTCTAGGGGCTATTTTTTTGTCTATCGCAAGTTGTCTGTCAAACTCCGAATTAACTATTATAGCGTCTTTCCATGCGGCCCCTATTTTTTCCATGTAAAATAAGATTTTATTCATCCACCAGGAACGGGGATCGCGAAACGACCATCCGCCGATACGGTATATAATTTTGGGGCATGTAGCATGTAGCATGTAGCATGCAATCTTGGCCGACAAAGACCCCAAAAACCCTGCCTTAGTGCTTTGAAGAAATAGTATGTCTGGCCTCTCTGTGTTGATAATTTTAAGGATTGAAAATAAGGCAAACATGTCTTTTATTGGGTTTAGATTTCGGACAAGACTAGAAACATAATAGAAATTGTGAAAAGTATTTGAAAATTGAAAATTGAAAATTGAAAATTTTTCGAATAGCTCTCTGTCTCCTTCCCCAGCCGCTACTTTTATTTCATGCCCCTTGCTAGAAAGGTATTTCGTCAATTCCAATAAGTAACGCTGCGCGCCTCCTATTTCTGATTGAGTTATAATGAATAAAATTTTCATGGAGATAATGCAAATCTGCGAATGGTATGCGAATGTCACAAATGGACAACTTACTTTATTTATAGTACTTTAAAAGGAGATTATGGACAATTCCCTGCCACAACCCATTAAAGAGGCGATAATATATCAAGACGAAAAACTCTATGTTACTCTTGCAAATTACCCTATAACTAAAGGGCATACTATAATAGTTTGGCGAGAAGATGTTCCGGATTTGCATTTGCTCAACGAAGAGCAATACGATTATTTAATGGACATAGTAGACGCCACAAGAGACGCATTACTAAAAACTTTGAATATCAATAAAGTATATTTGCTCTATATGGACGAAGCGCGCCACGTACACTGGCATTTACTGCCGCGTTACAACGAAAAGGGCTATGACATTTTTATGCACGAGCCAAAGATTCTAAAAGATTTTTCTCTAGCTGCGGAAATTCGTAAAAATTTTACTAGTCCTATCAAGTAATTTTTACTACAAAAGTATACAAAATGGACGCGGCCGCGTCCATTTTGTATAAAAAAAGAACTAGGCAATGCCTAGTTCTAGTATTTACGCCTATATAGAGAGCTTTCTATTCGCCATTTTTTATAAGTAAATTTTCTACGACATCAGCTACCCTTGAGGCGCTTTTGCCGTCTAGCTTAAAGTGATTTTCTTGATTTTTTCGTAGGCCGAGGCCATCTTGCGAGAGGGCTTTTTTAAGAAGTGTTTCTGTTTCATCTTGGCTTCTTGCAACCGCGCAAGTTCCCAGCTTTTCCATGGGCAGACCCGATAGCCCAAGGCCCTGCAATTTATCTACTTGGGGCAGTAGTATAGACACGCATTCTTTCCTTAAGTATCCAGCCGTGGCAAGCACAGTAGAGGTCATAGAGACCATTACGTCGCAGGCAGCAGACCATTCATCGGTAGAAAAGTTTCCTCTTTCGAGAATAACTCCATTCGTAAATTCGTTCTTTGCTTTGTTCCACGGCGTTTCTTCTTCGGGGGAGTTCATAGACATTCGGGGGTGCTTTAGTAGCGCAAGATACACCTTGTTCGGCAAATTGTTTAATGCCCTGACTAATGAGAGCAGGGTTTCAGAACTTCCCTGAAGCTGCCCTGCGTACACTACAATCGGCCAATTCTCGTTACAACTTGATGATTGCCTAACCCTGTCTGTAATCTCTGATGTATTAATATTGGCAAGCGCGTCAAACGCCGGCTGACCCGTTATATGCACGCGACTTTCCGAATATCCATGCCA